>CAZSLN010000146.1:0-1505 GCA_964607645.1 uncultured Anaerolinea sp. | reverse complement strand
GTCCCGTTTACAATATCGGCAATAAACAGCTTGCTCCAGAATATCTTCTGCGCAAAATGGACATTTTTTTGTTCCTGCTGGGTAACTTTCCATAATTAATTAATATTTCCTTTCCCTTGTACTTGGATATGGTGTAGCTTAACGATTACCAATATAGCTTTAACCATTATCATTGGTTATGGATAATTTGGTTAGTTACATTAATCATAAATAATTTGTGAGTTGAAATATTGTTTTTTGTTCCGATAACGATTATCTACTTAACTAATTAATTCATTATTGCAGTAAATATCATAAAGAGCAATAGGAGGGAATATTATCCATCATCCCCACACCTTAGGGGTATAATTGAAAGTATGAAACTTACAACCCGCAGCGAATACGCCTTGTTGGCGCTGGTGTTTCTTGCCCGCCAGCCGAAAGATAGTATCACCTCCACAGATGCCATTGCTCGCGCCCAGGGAATTCCTGCCAAGTTCTTAGAGCAACTGCTGCTTGCTATGCGCATGGCGCATTTTGTGCGCAGCACAAAGGGCAAAATGGGCGGTTATGCCCTAGCAAAAGACCCCAAGGACATCAGCATGGCCGAGATCATCCGCTTGTTTGATGGCGCCCTGGCCCCCACCGAAAGCGTCAGCTCCTTCTTTTACGAGCCTACCCCCATTGAAAAAGAAAAAGGCCTGGTGCTTGTACTGCGTGATATCCGCGATTATGTATCCTTCAAACTGGAGCACACCACCATCGCCGATGTGGCTGCCGTAGAGGTATTGCCGGACACGGACCTTGAAGATGAAGAAACCCCGGACATTTGATCCGGGGTTTTTAATTTTTATGCGATTATTTTTTCATAATGGGTAAACACTTCTTTGAATGGCCCGATAAACCGCCTCTCAGGCGACCAATCGGTAATGGCGAACACCACCCGATCAAACACTCCATCAAACTCACCCGCTAATGCTTCAATAAAATCATGAGCCGTGGTAGCGGGATCATTTCCAAAAGCGCCACATCCCCACGCCCCCAGCACCAGGGTGGTGTATCCATAGGCGGCGGCAACCGCCAGCACACGGTGTATGCGCCTTTTTAGCAAGCTCCTCGCCTCTAAACGATCTATTCTGAAGGCAATGGGAGCTGCGCTGGTGATGAAGCTAAGATTCCAAGGTGTGTCTAGCGTTTCACCATTATCCACCCGAAACACCGGCACGTTTGGCGATAAGATCGCCCAATCACTGGCTCGGTGCCGGTCGTTGCGGCGATGATGATCGTACATCGCGTCCCCTTTGATGGTTGCATATAAAGCGCTAGAGCGGCATAGGTTTTCTTCCTGCGCGCGCGAACCACTTAAAAAACCACCGCCTGGTGATGTGCCGCTGGCAAAATTTAGCGCGAGAGGTTGAAACCCTGCATCGACTAAAACTTTTGAAGCTTGTAATGTTGTTTGGTTCATAATCTGAACATATGTTACTGGAAATTTAAGCTCTTCCGTCAGGCTTGGAAGCAAAGCC
>CAZSLN010000145.1:0-1566 GCA_964607645.1 uncultured Anaerolinea sp. | reverse complement strand
TCGCCGCAGCTAATGGTAGTGTCAATGGCTACACCGTCAATGACTTCATTACTTATTACCTCACCTTGTTGGTAGTAGATCAACTTACTTCAAATATCACGGTTCATATTTTGGCGCACAAGATCAAAGAAGGTACCATCTCTTCTGAATTGAGCCGGCCAATCCATCCGGTTCTTTCAAATACCTTGGTCTACAATATTGCCAATAAAGGTCTGGCCCTGATCGGTTTTATCCCGGTCTGGATCATCTTGTTTGCCCTATTTAAACCTGATTTTTCCGCGGTTACATTGGGGAATGTTCTGTTGGCGATCCCCGCAATGCTGCTTGGATTTGTGATCGGGTTTCTGCTAAGCGCTGCGATCACATGCATCGCTTTTTGGACCACGCATGTTTACTCGATCCATGAGATCTATTTTTCGGTGCTTGTAATGTTTTCTGGCCAATTTGTTCCGTTAACACTGATGCCAAGCATAGTTCAAACCGTTTCGGAATATCTGCCGTTTCAAATGATGATCTACTTTCCGATCCAAATGATCTTAGGAAGGCTTACACAACCGGAGATCATCCGGGGGTATATTGTGGGAGGAGTTTGGCTGGTCATCTCCATTCTGTTTTTCAATTTCATTTGGAAGAGTGGCCTAAAACAATATTCCGCGGTAGGGGCGTAAACGATGCGCCATCTAAAACTTATCCAAGTATTTTTAAAAGTCAATTTACAAATGGCGTTAGCGTACCGAGCTGATACCCTGATGAATATGCTGGTAAACCTAATGTGGTTGGGGTGGGAGCTGCTTAGCCTGACCATCATTTTTAGCAATACCCAAACCTTGGCTGGTTGGCAGTTGGGGGAATTGATCATCCTACTTGGGGTTTTCCGCATCATCACCATGTTGATGTTCATCATCATTTGGCCGGCAACTGAAAAATTTAACTCCTCCATTCGAGATGGATCTTTTGATTATGTGTTGCTTCAGCCGGTAAACAGTTTGTTTGTGGTTAGTTTTTCGCGAATTACCGTTTGGCGGGTGTGGGATTTGCTTTTGGCCATTATCCTGATTACAGCCGGCATGAATATGACTGGCGAATTTCTGCAACCACTCAATTTGTTCTTTTTTGTACTTCTTACCCTTTCCGGGATATTGATCATTTACAGCCTTTGGGTTTTTCTCATCGCGCTTACATTTTGGTTCATTAAATTCGATAACAACGTCACCATCCTGCATGCCTTGTTGGATGCTGGGCGATATCCGGTGATGGTTTACCCGTATTGGCTGCAAGTGATCGTAACGTTCATCATCCCCGTTGCGGTTGCCACAACTGTGCCGGTTCAGGCTTTGCAAGGTGTGTTAGCGGGCCAGCAGATCATTATGTACCTTTTGATCAGCGTCATTAGCTTGATATTCGCGAATGTTTTTTGGAAATTCGGGATCAAAAAATATAGCGGCGCTAGCAGTTAAGCCAGCTCGGTACCGTTAAAGGAACCCCAAGTTTATGGTAAAATTGTTTCGCTTGGAGGGATGACCGAGCGGTTGAAGGTAACGGTCTTGAAAACCGTCGTACCTGCAA
>CAZSLN010000144.1:0-1713 GCA_964607645.1 uncultured Anaerolinea sp. | reverse complement strand
CTGCTTCAGACACTACTGTTAAAGTAGAGACAAACACAGCAAAAGTTGCGGTTACCGAAGTGAAACCTGAGGTGTTTAACCACTTTATTGAAGTACAGGGAAAACTCGATGGTGAAGAGAATTTAGGAGTAAGTAGGGATGACCTGTTCATCTCAACCATCTATGCAAACGAAGCAGCCACCCGAAAGTGGCGTCGCTTTGGCGCTCGCGGTAAATTTAAGCCTGTATTGCGCCGCTCTTCACATGTCACCATTGTTCTTAGTGAACGAGAAGCCACGAAGTAAGGAGAAATTATGGGTCGAAAAGTTCATCCTATTGGTTATCGCCTGGCAGTAAGCCATGGTTGGCAAGGTCGCTGGTTTGCAGAAGGCAAGCAATACCGCGAACAACTCTATCAAGATTTTGAGATCAGAGCCTTAATTCACAAAATTGCTCCTAAGGCTGGTGTTTCACGAATTGAAGTTGAACGCTATCTTGGCAAGATCAAAGTTGCCGTCAACACCGCCAAGCCCGGTATTCTTATCGGCCGTAAAGGTGAAGGCGTAAAGCGAGTTCGTGATGGTTTACAGGAATTGATCGGACAAAAAGTTGAATTAGAAATCAAAGAAATGTCCGCTCCTGAAACTGATGCTTACTTGGTAGCCGCTAGCATTGCGGAACAGATGGAACGCCGAATTGCCTATCGAAGGGCAATGAAGAAGGCAATTCAGACCGCTATGCGACAAGGCGCACTTGGAATCAAGATTCAGGTTGCTGGCCGTTTGGCTGGCGCTGAAATGGCAAGAACCGTTTGGCTTCGTGAAGGCCAGGTTCCCCTGCAAACCTTGCGTGCAGATATCGATTTTTCAAAAGCTGAAGCTCTCACCACCTACGGCCGAATTGGCGTAAAAGTATGGGTTTATAAAGGTGAGATGAAGTTAGAGCTCGAAGAAAAAGCCCAAACCACCGAAGGCGTTTATGTCAGCGAGTAATCGCGGACATAATTGTGAAGAGAGGTACTAAAAATGTTAATGCCAAAAAGAGTTAAATGGCGTAAACAAATGCGCGGACGAATGAAAGGTAAGGCCATTCGTGGTGCACAGATCAGTTTTGGCGAATGGGGCCTTCAGGCTCTTGAGCCAGGCTGGGTTACAGCCCGTCAGATCGAAGCAGCACGACGTGTTATCGTTCGCGAAATGAAACGCCGAGGAAAGGTTTGGATTCGAATTTTCCCATCCAAGCCATACACCCACCGCCCACCAGAAACCCGTATGGGTAAAGGTAAAGGTAATGTGGAATATTACGTGGCTGTTGTGAAGCCTGGCCGTATGATGATTGAAATTGGTGGTATGACCAACGAAGAAGCGATGCAAGCTTTGAAGATGGCTCAGTACAAATTCCCCATCAAGACCAAGATCGTTATTCGCCACGATGTTAGTGCAGGAGAGTAACGAATGAAAGCTAAAGAAATCCGTAACTTATCTGCTGAAGAGATCAAGACCAAGATCAACGATTCCCGCGAGGAATTGATGAAACTTCGTTTCCAGCAAGTAACCGGCCAGCTGACTGATACCAGTCGATTACGATCGCTTCGTCGCGAAGTTGCCAGAATGGAAACTATTTTGGCTGAATCTGCCAAAGCGGCAAAGTAGGAAGGTGCAGAATGAATAATCGTCGTCGCATGACTGGTGTGGTAACCAGCAATAAAATGCAGAAGACCGTGGTTGTTGAAAT
>CAZSLN010000143.1:0-1743 GCA_964607645.1 uncultured Anaerolinea sp. | reverse complement strand
CCCCTTCCCAACTTCTCATCGCCTCGGTCGTTTTATTCGGCATTCTATCGGTGTCTACCTCATCCATTTTTATTCGCTTTTCACAAAACGAGTCGGTCAATTCGATGGTGATCTCTACCTACCGCTTGGTAGTGGCGAGCTTGATACTGACTCCGATCGTGTTGATTAAATATCGGGAGGAATTAAGATCGATCAAACGAAAACAATTGATCCTCGGTTTGATCTCAGGGGTTTTTCTTTCCCTCCATTTCTTCTCTTGGATAACTTCCCTCGAATTTACCAGTATTACCAGCTCCGTAGTGTTGGTTACTACCACGCCGCTATGGGTAGCGATCCTTGCGCCTTTCTTGCTAAAAGAAAAGGTAACTAAACTGCTTCTGATAGGGATGGTAGTGTCGCTTGTTGGTGGGGTCATCATCGGAATTTCTGATACATGTTCTTGGCAAAGCGGTTTAGTTTGCCCAGATATGAATAGCTTCTTGAAGGATAACTCACTTTGGGGTAACTTCCTTGCGCTCTTTGGTGCTTGGATGGCAGCGGGCTACATTATGATCGGCCGAGAATTGCGCTCCAACCTCTCTCTCATTCCTTACATTTTTTTGGTATACGGTTTGGCAGCCATCTTCTCCTTGGGTCTCATTCTAACGATGGGTCTTTCCATTTTTGGCTATACACCCATTACGTACGTTTGGCTAATATTATTAGGGGTTGTCCCGCAACTGCTTGGACATTCATCGTTTAATTGGTCCTTAAAGTATGTTAAAGCGTCTTTGGTTTCGGTAATGCTCTTAGGCGAGCCGATCGGTTCGACCATATTGGGATTTATCATTTTCCATGAAACGCCTACCTTCATCAAAATCGTTGGCGGTGTTTTGATCTTAATAGGAATATTTATCACATCCTATCGACAGAAATAAAAAAAATGCTCCAGGAATTTTCTGGAGCATTTTTTTGACCGGTTATCTCAAATAAAGATGGTTATAGGTTCGCAAGCGTTGAATTAGGTCGTCGCTAAAACTAGCTGGGGTTGTGCGCCAGGCCCAATAGCCACCCACCTTACCCGGAAAATTCATCCGGGCTTCTGTATCCAAGCCCAATAGGTCCTGCAATGGCGCAATCGCGAATATGGCTACGGAACTCCATATCGATCTGACCATAACATCTGATACATCCGGGCTGGATGAGTTGTAATATTCGTGGAAAAATTTTACTTCGTGCTCAGGCGCGGTTTTGTACCATCCCAAAACAGTATCGTTATCGTGTGAACCGGTATAAACAACACAATTCTGCGGATAGAGATGAGGTAAGAAGGGGTTATCGGGACCTGAAAAGCCAAATTGTAATATCTTCATTCCTGGTAACAGGAACATATCACGGAGCTCGAAAACATCTGGAGTAATTTCGCCAAGGTCCTCCGCGATGATCGGCAGATCGCCTAAAGCGGCTCGGATAGCATCAAATAATTTGGACCCGGGGCCCTTTACCCACTGACCATTGATTGCGGTCGGCTCACCAAATGGAATTTCCCAATACCCGGCAAAACCACGGAAATGGTCGATACGAACAATATCGTAAATACTAAGTGAAGCCCTGATCCGGTTGATCCACCAAGAGTAGCCGGTCTTCTCATGGTCCTCCCATTTGTATAGTGGGTTACCCCATAATTGGCCGGTAGCTGAAAAATAATCTGGCGGTACACCCGCCACAACAGTGGGAAAACCATTTTTGTCAAGATGGAAGAGA
>CAZSLN010000142.1:0-1806 GCA_964607645.1 uncultured Anaerolinea sp. | reverse complement strand
GGTGGCGTTGCAGGTCCTGCCTTCGGAGGAGCACTTATTGCGATCTCTCCGCGTGCTCCATTCTTTATCTACTCCGGTTTACTTATCGCTGCAGGCACAGTCTCGCTGATTTATTTACATGAAAGTCGTCTCGGAGCAAAAGTAGAGAAAGCTTCGGAAGAGCGCGCGCTTACGATTCGTGAAGCGCTACAAAGTAAGCCTTATCTATATTCTCTATTTCTTGCATTCCTTGGTAGCTGGGTGCTCTTTGGAATGCGTTCCTCCATCCTTCCTTTATTTGTGGTCGAGGACTTGGGCGCAAGCGCTTCGATTGTAGGTTTGAGTTTCACTATAGCACTTATCGCTCAAGGCTCAGTCATGGTTCGGGCTGGTAAGTACTCAGATAAGAATGGTCGAAAACCTGTAATCCTTATCGGTTTCACCATTGTTATGGCTGCCTTGATGATTTCGTTTTCGCTACCAATATCTACTTGTATTTCGCTGCCATCCAGCTTTAGGTATGTATTGGTGGTGGGGTAAAGGCCTTTTTCACCAGCCATCATGCGTTGGATGCGTTGGCCAGATTCGGCGCGGTAATTGGGGTGGATAAAATCCATGATTGGTTTGCCGATGATTTCTTGAGAATCTGCTGCGCCGATGATCTGCTCGGCTTTGAGATTAGCGAAGACGAGTTTTCCGCCAGACTCGACGGCGATGCCAACCGGTGAAAGGTTGACCAGCTGATGGTAACGCACTTCACTATCTTGAAGTTTTTGCTCGGATTGAAATCGATCGGTGATATCGCTCATGATGACCATGACCATAGGTTGGTCGTTAACCTTGACCATGGTGAGGGAGGCGAGGACGTGTTTGATCTCGCCTGATTTGGTGCGTAATTTGGCATCTTGGTTGTGGACAACGCCGGTGGCGCGAAGGGTTTTCATCCATTTGTCGCGGTCCGCCAGATCGACGAAGAGGTTTAGCTCGGCGGCGGAATGGCCTACTACTTCATCGTGGGAATAGCCGATGAGTTGGAGGTAGGATCGGTTGATGTTGGTGGAGCGGCCGGTTGAGGGGTCGAAGAAGTTGATGCCGATGGGGCTGGCTTCGAACACTTTGTCGAAGAGGTGTTCGGTTTCGCGCAGGGATCGTTGGGATTTTTTTATGGCGGAGAGGTCGTGGAAGATCATGCTGGTGCGGAGGTTGTTCTCGCTATCGGTGAAGATGTTGGTGGAGATCTCTACGGGGAAAATGGTTCCATCGCGCTTTACCAAATTTAGTTCGCCTAAAAATTTGCCGGTTTTGGCACGTTCTTCGAGGGCGTGTTGCAGGCGTGGGTCGGTGAGATCCATGATGCCAGCGCGGCCGATCTTGATGATATCTTGTTCGGTTCGATCGAGAACTTTGCAGGCGGCGGGGTTGGCGGCGATGATGGAGCCATCGGGGGAGGTGAGGAGCATGGCATCGAGGCTGTTCTCGAAGAGTTGTTGGTAGTGTGTGGGTGTTGTGGCTTGGTTTTCGAGCTCGGTAATGCGTTGGTGAAGGGCGGCGATTTCTGTTTTCAGGTCTTTTATAGTTGGATTCACTGGACTCCCATTTGGCCGGTTGGTAGGTGATGGTGTTGGTACATAAATTATAGCAAGAAATTGTGGAGATTCAAGTTTTGGGTGGGGGGAAGGGGAAGGGCGGGGTGGGGGGAAGGGCAAGGGCGGCTCACGCTAAGGACGCTAAGGACGGGAAGAAGGGCTTTTTTGGGAAGGGCGAGGGCGGGTTCACGCTAAGGACGCTAAGGACGGGAAGAAGGGCATTTTAAGAAGGGAAGGGCGG
>CAZSLN010000141.1:1086-2023 GCA_964607645.1 uncultured Anaerolinea sp. | reverse complement strand
CCACCCCCAAAAACATTCCCCCCTTTACAAACTACCCTTTCTTTGAGAAACTTAAAACGCAAGGTAGTGTTATAGATAGTAATTCTAAACACTGCCATAATTTCAAATAGAGGCAGTCATGGATCTGAGCGACGAAGAGATCGTCCGCCTGGCAAGTGAGGGCGATAAAGACGCGTTCGGTATGTTATACGAACGCAACATCGATCGAATTTACAGTTATGTGTATTACCGCACCGGCAACGTTCACGATGCTGAAGATTTAACAGCGCGTGTCTTCCAAAGGGCGATGAACCACATCCAAAACTACACCGATCGTGGCGTGCCCTATAGCGCCTGGCTTTATCGCATTGCCCACAACCTCATCGCCAACTGGCACCGCGACCGCAGCCGCAAGCAAGAGATCTCGCTCACCGATACACCCTTGGTCTCCCGCGCCGAAGCGCCCGAAGCCAACGTAATGGAAACACAGCAACGCGAACACCTGCTCAAGATCATTCGCAAGCTGCCCGCCGAAAGACAAACCCTGATCATCCTCAAGTTTGTCGATCACCTCTCAAATGCTGAGATCGGCGTGATCACCGGCCGCAGCGAAGGAGCGATCAAAAGCCTGTACCACCGCACCCTCCTCTCCATCCGAGAAATCGTCGGGGAAGGAGATGAATTCAACTTTTAGACTCTAGGAGAAATGGATATGCTCAGGATCATTACAGATGGCGCCGCCGATTTACCCGAAAGTTGGAAAAAAGACTACCAGATCGAACAAATCCCCGTAAACATCCAGTTTGGGGAAAAAACCTACCTGCAGTACATCGATCTCGACAACGACGGTTTCTTCAAGAAAATTGAAGAAACAAAGAGCATCCCCAAAACCTCACAACCTACCCCCTACCAATTCGTAGAATTCTACAAAAAACACGCCTAACCCGGCGATACCATC
>CAZSLN010000141.1:0-1076 GCA_964607645.1 uncultured Anaerolinea sp. | reverse complement strand
CCTCTCCATCCACGTCACCAGCAAACTCTCTGGCACCTACGCCTCCAGCATCGCCGCGGCCAAAGAGCTCGAAGGCACGTTCAACGTCATCCCCTTCGATTCCGCCAACGGCTCCATTGCCATCGGCTATATGTGCCGCGAAGCCCGCATCCTCGAGCGCCAAGGCAAATCGATGGAAGAGATCCTAGCGCGGCTCGAAGTCCTACGCCAAACCTCCCGCCTGCTCTTCACCCTCGATACCCTCGAATACGCCCGCATGGGCGGCCGCGTCAGCGCCATCACCGCCACCCTTGCCTCGCTTATCAACCTAAAACCGGTTGGCAAGCTCATCGATGGCCTGCTCGAGATCACCGAAAAAGTACGCACCCGCAAAGCCTCCATCGACCGCCTTATCGAGATGGCTAAAGAAGAATACGGCGACCGACCCATCTTCCTCGGCGCTCTCTACATCCGCGATAAAGCCGCCGGCGATACCCTAGCGCTAAAAGTAAAAGAAATGTTCAACATCAAAGAGATGGAAACCATCGAGATGTCCATTTCTTTAGCCGCTAATTTTGGCCCTGGCACACTTGGGCTAATGATCATTCCATTGGAGCAATAAATGAAGGAAACCGACAACAACGCCGAACTCAACGCCCTAGAAAACGATCTATCGTCGTTTCTAAAACCTGTCCGGCCATCCAAACAATACATCACAAAAATACGCGACCGCATCCACTTCCAGCCAACCATGGAGTTGCGCAACCCCCTCGCCGAGAACCGAAAACTGCTCTACACCCTCGGCGGCGTTCTTACCGGCAGTCTACTGCTCATCACCGTGGCAAGAGCCTTCTTCTTCCTCTTCCGCCACGACAAAGCCTAAACCACTAGGCTAGGAACACAAAACAGGGTTGATCTCTCCAAACCAAATACGGAGAACCAACCCTGTTTTTTCTTATTAAACAAACAAAATATTACACCCCAACCGCTCCCACCCAATAAGGGCAACCCAAGCATTTGCCCTTGTTTTACACGCACTACCAAGGCGAAGCCTTCCGTAGGGTTTCGGCACGACGAAACCTGTTGGCGCCAGCCAA
>CAZSLN010000140.1:0-2119 GCA_964607645.1 uncultured Anaerolinea sp. | reverse complement strand
AAACGTGTAAATGTTCTTCCACAAGAAGCATTTGCCGAGGCTGAATAGGATCTGAGGAAAAATGAGAGAGAAAATTCATCCAACTTACTTCGAAGAAGCAGTCGTAACATGCGCTTCTTGCGGAACAACCTGGACCACTGGCTCAACTCGCAAGTCGATCCATGTTGAAGTCTGCTCCAATTGTCATCCCTTCTTCTCTGGCGAAAACGCCAGGATCCTCGATGTTGAGGGTCAGGTTGATCGCTTCTACAAGAAACTCCAGGTTCGCCAGGATTATGTAGAGACCATCAAAGCCAAAGAAGAATCCAAGAAATCACCAAACAAATCTGTTTCCGAATTAGACCTTGGTATTAAGGTTACCGGCGCTCTTGAGAAAGCCGGCATTACTACCATCGGCAAGTTAATGGACAAGATCGGTGAAGGCGACGAAGCTGCTTTAGCCATCGAAGGGTTTGGCCGCAAGGCTCTCGTCGATTCTAAAAAGAAGATTCGCGCACTTGGTTACGAAATTGGTACTAGCGCAGGCGAAGAATAATTTCGTAAGAAACACCAATTTATTGTAAACTTAACAGGCAGATGCGATTCAAACATCTGCCTGTTATTATTAAAAATCTGGAGATGCAATGATTCACTTTCATGGGTCTATCGAAGTCGTTTGTGGTTCGATGTTTAGCGGCAAAACAGATGAATTGATCCGAAGAATGCGAAGGGCAGTGATCGCAAGGCAAAAGGTCCAAGTTTTTAAACCAACCATTGATAATCGTTATGCCGTGGAGAAAGTCACCTCGCATGCCGGCAACGATTTCGCCGCCATACCGGTGAAAACATCGGCACAAATATTAGAGCTTCTCGATCCTGACACCACCGTGGTGGGGGTTGATGAGGCTCAATTTTTTGATGAGGGTATCATTGAGGTCATTGAGGTGCTGGCCAATCGGAATATCCGAGTTCTGGTTGCCGGATTAGACCAGGATTTTCGCGGGGATCCATTTGGCCCAATGCCTGTACTGATGGCGTTGGCTGAAAAAGTGGATAAATTGCAGGCGATCTGTATGACCTGCGGCGAACCAGCCAGCAGAACCCAACGTTTAGTAGATGGAAAGCCGGCGCGGTACGATGACCCGATCGTTATTGTTGGCGCGTCTGAAATGTACGAAGCTCGATGCCGACAGCATCACGAAGTTCCAAGATAAATAAACGAAGAAAAGGCGAATGATCAATGCAAGATTATCATGACTTTTTGGCTGAAGTACTGATCGACGAACCTACCCTGCAAGCGCGCATTAAAGAACTAGCGCAACAGATCGATCGTGATTATGAGGGTAAGAAAGTTTTACTTGTTTGTATTTTACGTGGAGCGTTGCCATTTTTAGTTGACCTAATGCGCCATTTGACAGTTCCTACGGCGATCGATTGTATGGCGATCTCTTCTTACGGCGTGGGAGCCCGAGAATGTACCGGCCAGGTGCGAATGACGCTCGCTCTGTAAACCAATATATCTGTGGTAGATGTCATATTATTGGAAGATATCGTGGATAGCGGCAGAACCATTGGCCAAGTGATGGATCTCCTCAAAACGAGAAAGCCTAGGTCGTTGAAGGTGTGTACATTACTTGATAAAGCTGCCCGCCGTGAGGTTCAGATCCCGATCGATTATCGCGGATTTTTGATCGAAAACAAATTTGTATTTGGTTATGGATTGGATATTGACGAATATTATCGAAATCTTCCCTTTATTGGTGTGGTTGACCTAAACAAATACAAACCTGGTTTATAGGATTCAAATGCAAGATTATCACGATTTTATTGATGAAGTATTGGTCTCTGAAGAGCAAATACGAATGCGCGTAGCCGAACTCGGTAAACAAATTTCGGCTGATTATGCCGGAGAAGATCTGCTGGTCGTTTGTTTGCTACGTGGTGGGCTAACGTTTGCCGCTGATCTCACGCGTCAACTCAGCATCATCCATGAATTAGATTGCATGTCGCTTTCTTCATATGGAACCGGCAATTACGCCAGTAGCGGCAATGTACGAGTGAACCTTGATCTGATCACAAATATTGAAGGAAGACACGTTTTATTGGTGGAAGATATTGCTGATAGCGGTAGAACCCTTTC
>CAZSLN010000139.1:0-2250 GCA_964607645.1 uncultured Anaerolinea sp. | reverse complement strand
TAAGGGGATCGAGCTCGGGAGCCCCGGCTGTGGGGTAGCACCAGCGAAACAGCCACTTGGCTTCATCGCTGAGCATATTGATACAGCCGCTGCTCATCGGTACGCCGAAGTTGTGATGCCAAAAGGTACCGTGGAAGGCATGGCCTTGGAATTTTCTGTTCTCGTATTGCATAAACGAAACCCAGGGGACGCCCGGTAATTGGTAGGCTTCAATATCGGAGGCTGAAGCGAGATCGCCGCTGCCCATATGCTTGGAAGGCATTTTTACCGTGATATGGAATTTGCCTAATGGCGTGGCGGTGGGTATTCCATTAGGGCCTGGGGTGGTATCCAAACGACCGGAGGAAATGATGGTGTTGAAAACTTCCTTTCCGTATTCAAAGCAAATGACACGTTGGCTGGTAAGGTTGACCTGAATGAATTTTCCTTCGAAGGGCACGGCAGGGCTGGCTGGCTCGATCTCGAGATCGGGGATGAGGCGGAGATGGCTGGCTGGCACGTGGTAGGTGAGATCGAGCAATTCATCAAGCACGAGATACCAGGGGGCGCCATCGGGGCCGGGCTCGACGCCAACAACCCAATGTACGCTGGAATAGTACAGGCGGTTCATCGGTTCCCATTTATCGATGACTTTTCGAATGGCTTGGGTGTAGGGAACGGTTACTTCGGCTAATTGGCCATTTTCACGGATGGAGCTGGAGATGGCATTTAGCACCGGCGACACTTTTTGTGTGCGGGCTCGGTTTACGTATCCACCCCAAACACGGTACCAAATGGGGTTGTAATCTGGAGTGCCCGAATCTACCTCATCGTAGAGGTTGAGCAGGTCATCTCGATAAGCCATTCGAACGATGGTAGAAGCATCGGTTGGTTTGGAATAAATGGGTATTCCTTTGCCTTCCAGCCCGCTGCTGGTGATACGAATCAACTCATTGTCTAAAAAGACAGAAAACGGAGGTAATTGGGGCAAGAAGCCGGCAAGCAAACTTCCGCCTATTGTTGTTTTGGAAAGTTTTAATAGATCTCTGCGATTAAAATTTTGCGCCATAGGGATAATTTTACTTTATTTAAAACAAAAGACCCCGCAATTATCACATTGCTGGGTCTTTTCATTGCCAATGAACCGTTATTAAACGAGTTCTTCCGTAGCGGGAATCATTTCTTTTAATAGGATCTCAAGGGCCATGGTGTGACCGCAGCGTTTGTGGGTGACAAAGAATTCACAATCACAATCAAAGGCCTTGTTCACAAATTTTACGTGATGATCGTTATTATCACCGTGGAAAGTAACATCTAATTGATTAAACTGGAATCGTTTGCGTTCCTCAGCATACCTGTGGGCTTTTTCAATCTTGCCGATCATTCCATAATCCATTTTATTTACGCTCCTGTTTTTAGAATAAAAAAGGCACGCAAATCAAGCGTGCCTTTTATTTACTTACGGTTTTATGTCCGAAATGCAGTCCATAGTGTTTTTGTCTCGTATAAAAAAGTATATATTTTTTTTAGCAAGCCGTCAATCTTTTTGGGCTGATTCTTATCATACATTAATCTGATTTAATACACTAATGTCTTCTTATCCGTGCTTACCCGTTTGGCAAACATGTAATAGGTCCAACCTTGGTATACCAACACGATCGGTACAAAGATGAGGGCTACGATGGACATTACTGTTAGGGTGTATTGTGATGAAGAAGCGTTGTAAATGGTGAGGGTCCAATCGGGGTTGGTGGATGAGATCATCACATTTGGGAAGGTCATTAGGTAGAAGGAAACCTGCGCTAAAACGATGTGCAAGCTGGACATAATGAAAGCCCAACCTTCCATCTTTTTGTTGATGAAATAACCAGACAATAGGAGGAAGACCACCGCGGCCAAAGGAGCGATACCTGGGTCGATGATATCTCGTTTGAGATAAATGCTGACATAGGAGTAAACCGCGAAGGCGCTGAATAACACGGAGGCCGCGATCCATAACTTCTTGGCAAGGGCATTGGTTCGTTGGCGTAATTCGCCTTCGAGCTTGAGGCCGAGGAAGTTGGCGCCGTGGAGAAGGAAGACAGCGGTTGTGGCGAGGCCGCCCAGTAAACCGTATGGGTTGAGAAGGGTGAAGAGGTTGCCGGTAAACATCATGTTCTCGTTGATCGGGATGCCCTGAGCCAAGTTGGCGAAGGCGGTACCGAGCAATAGAGATGGGAGGAAGGAACCGACGGCAATCATCCAGTCGAAGGTGTTACGCCATTTGGGATT
>CAZSLN010000138.1:0-2438 GCA_964607645.1 uncultured Anaerolinea sp. | reverse complement strand
AACCCCAGGCGAGGTGATCAATTAATGCCAAATCTCACCTGGGAGGGTAAAGCCCCCGTCGTTCCCACACCCACTCAGCTTAGCGTAGAATCCATTGTAAAACCGCAAAATTTCACGCCAAATAGCGATCTTTCCTCCCCTGCCGACCCTTCTTCCAACAAGCTGATTCTTGGTGAAAATTTCGATATTCTTTCCACCTTGCTCGAGGAATACCGCGGCAAGGTCTCACTCATTTATATCGACCCACCTTTTTTTACAAACCGCAAATTCAACGCCCGCATTGGCAAGGGTGAAGATTCTCGCAAGCCAGAGCTATGGAACCTGACCAAAGGCTACGCCGACCAATGGAAAACGCTCGATGCCTACATCGATTTTCTTTACCAGCGCCTCAGCCTGATGGTTCAGCTGCTCAGCAGCACCGGCACCATCTACCTCCACCTCGATTGGCACGCCGATTCTTACGCCCGCCTTTTGATGGATGAGTTGCTCGGCGAACAAAACTTCCTCAATGAGATCATCTGGACCTACCACGGCCCTTCCCCCATCAAAACCGCCTTCAATCGAAAACACGATACTATTCTTGCCTACACCAAAAGCGAGCATTACACCTTCAATGTGGATGCGGTAAGGGTGCCCTATAACGAAAACACCAAGAAAACCTTCAATTCCTCAAAGAAAGCCGGCTTCGGCAAAGTACCCGACCTCGAACGCGGCAAAGTACCCGAAGATTGGTGGTATTTCCCAGTGGTTGCCAGGTTGCATGGTGAACGTACCGGCTACCCTACCCAAAAACCGGAAGGCTTGCTCGAGCGCGTCATCCTTGCTTCCTCCAACCCAGGCGAGCTGGTTGCCGACTTTTTCTGTGGTTCCGGCACTACCGCGGTGGTAGCCAGCCGCCTCGGCCGCAACTTCATCACCAGCGACGCCACCTTCCGCTCTATCCAAACCACCCGCGAACGACTTGTTCGCAATAATGCCCAACCCTTTACTATCTACCACTCCGCAGGTATCGCCCCAGAACTCCCGCCCCCCGCTGGTCCATTTTTTGAAAAGACCAATTCAACCATAAAGCTGCTTCCCACCGACCAGGTTGTTTATTGGGAGATCGACCCAGCTTGGGATGGCTCGACCTTCAATAGCGCCTACCAAGCGCCTATGGCGGTCCGCTCTGAAGAAATAAAGTCCGAAATGACCATCGACCCCGTACTAAACAAAAAGATCGCCGTAAGGGCGATCCTAAAAAACGATCAACTCATCCAACAGGTTTTCGACTAACTTTCTTACCTAAGCGTCTAACCGAAACCCAACGCCGCGCGCTGTGATAATAAATTTAGGTGTTAGCGGATCTTTTTCGATCGCTTCTCGCAGCCAACTAATATGAACATCCAGCGTTCTGGTATCCCCGATGTAGTCCGTTTCCCACACCCTCTTAAATAACTCTTCCCGCTCAACCACCTCACCGCGTCGTTCTATTAAAACACGCAAAATCGAGACCAATTTGGGAGTGATTTTTGAATTTTTATTCAAACAGCGAACATACTTCTTTTGAATATCAAGATAGATCGGCCCAGCCTGTAAAATAGTGGAATCATCCCCTGGCAGGTAGATCGAAATTCGGTTGATCAATTTTTGAACAGAAAGGGGAAGCTGAACAATCAGATCCGCCTTAGCATTCACCGTCTTGCTCGCGTCATCTACGATCAGAATGATCGGAATGAACTGCCTAAATTTATCGCGAATGTTGGAACTGATACGAATACCGCTGGAACCAAAAGAAGAGGAATTGATAATGATCAGGTCATAATAGTTCTCATTGAGAAGAATAAGAGCATCCGCCCCAGAAGTGACCACGGATACAAAAAACCCTTTTGCTTTTAAGTTTTCCGCAAAAAGTGGTTTTTCGGCTTTCTTACCTTCTATGATCAGTAATTGACCTTTCAAAAATTTCCCTTTCCGATGTTAGTAAAAATAATTTCTAATAAGGTTTTTATTTTAACCCATTTTTGTGACGAGAGGGGTTTTTTCTTACTTATTATCAAAAACCTTACAAAACTGATATCTAATTAATTACTCTTTTTAATACTTTAACAGTATTATGACCATTCTGCGCCAGAGGAAGGATCAATCCACTGAATGTCGGTTTTTTCGCTCATCAGCGATACTGTTACCCCTCAACACACCTCAAAAACAAGGGTTCCAATTTCGAGCTTTAAAAATAGTATATACCCTTTTTTTAAGGGTTCAATAGCCCATTAGATAAATTTGATAATGATTTTCATCACCCTATTGGGCTAAAAGATATGAATTGACGAATTTGCTTTTACTGGTAAAATTCATATCCGTGAGCGTTGTACCCTTCGCTCAAATTCAACTCCGAAAGGGCTTAAAAGTAATGAAAATATTATTAATGAAAGATGTATACAAATTGGGTAGGGCTG
>CAZSLN010000137.1:0-2536 GCA_964607645.1 uncultured Anaerolinea sp. | reverse complement strand
GCTAATTGCTCTTGCGCTACAGCCATTTGGGCCTGAATTTTTTGTAATTGCGCCATCATTGGGTTTCCACCCATACTGCCCACTTTGTTAAAACCTTTTGCCATTTCTACACTCCTACTTCTAAGAATTAATTTTTTAACTGGCCGCCAAGTTCCTGTGCAACCGCCACCATTCCATCGGGTGATAGATGCGGGGGAAGACTGCTCTTCCAATTGTTGACGACAGCCCTGACCTCGACCTTCGTACCAAGAACACTACTAAAAGCTTCTTCCACAAAGGGCCGTTCTTTATGCGAATCGAATTTTTGGGCAAGAATATCGCTCGGGAATACGATCACGATGGTATGCTGCTCTATTTCGCGAAGTTTTCCACTTTTAAACAAGGCTTCGTAATTTTTATCCCTTCTTAAGATCAACTGATCAACCTGCTCCCAAACCTGTTTGGCTTGCTCAGGAGTTATCTTTAGCTGGGCTGAAGTACCACTTTGGCGAGCGGTTGGCTCCTGAATAGCGGGTTGCTTGGACGCTGCCTGTTGAACCAACTCGGGGTTGATCTCTGGCGAGGGGGGCGTTTTTTGCTCATGAACGGATGGAGGAATAGGTTTCGCGGCTGGCTTTACGGTTATTTCGGGTTCTTTGTTTGCAACTTGTTGAGCGGATGCGGAAAACGGAATCGGAACGGCTACTACAACCTGTTGTGAAGGCAGGGTTGTGTTGGTTACTTTCGCGATCGCCATTTCTAAGTTCAGCGAGGGAGACCAACCCATACGGTTGTCGACGATCACGTTGTTAAATTCCCGGATCATTTCGAGCAAGGACCCAGTCGTTATTTGGGTAGCATGGATTTTGATATTCTCTTTTACGTTGGGGGTTACATCCAACAGATCTTCATTATTGGTTTGAACCATCAAAATACTGCGAAGGTATTCGACTACTTGCCTCGAAAAGGACTGAGCGCTAGCCCCGCGATTGAGGACTTCGTGAACAATGGATACGCCTTTCGCGGTATCTTTGGCGATGATGGCGGTTAGCAGTTCGATCACCGATTCGTTGGTGGCGGTACCCAGAATTCTTTGCACCAATTCTATTGTTATCTTTTCGCCGGTTGAACCAAGCTGATCGAGCAGGGAGATGGCATCACGCATTCCACCACTGGAACTACGCGCGATGGAAACCAGCGCTTCTTCGTCGGCTTCAATTCCTTCGTGCGCGCAGATCTGGGCTAGATGATCGCTAATTTCAAATAACGGGAATCGCTTGAACTCAAATCGCTGGCACCGCGAAAGAATGGTGGGCATTACTTTATCGAGTTCTGTGGTTGCCAAAATAAAGATGACGTGTGGAGGGGGTTCCTCAATGGTCTTTAGTAAGGCGTTGAAAGCCGCCTTCGAAAGCATATGAACTTCATCGATGACATAGACCTTGAAAGTACCAACATTGGGTAAAAAACCAACTTTATCGATAAGGTCACGGGCATCATCGATTCCGGTATGAGAAGCGGCATCGATCTCGATCAGGTCAATGAATGAAGCATTATTAAAGCTTAGACAGTTGGGGCAGGTATCACAAGGACGATTTGTTTTATCGGGGTTCGTACAGTTTACGGCTTTGGCAAGCAAACGTGCCGCGGTGGTCTTACCGGTTCCACGCGGACCGGAGAAGATATAAGCATGGGCGACTTTATCGGACGCGATAGCGTTCTTCAGCGTTTGAACAACATGAGTTTGGTACTTTACCTCACTCCAAACCGCCGGCCGCCATTTTCGATACAATGCCTGTGTCATAAAATCCTCTCTCTGATTTGATCTATGCTAAATAATAGCATGTTTCTTTTACCAACCCCGTAAAAGTCAGAGGTTATTTTTTCATCAAGAGGGCGACCCAATCGTTGATCTGCCGTTGGTCGACCAACTTTAGGCCATATTTTTCGGCGGAATCGATCACACGCTGCGCCTGGTGATCGAGGATGCCGGAGAGGATGATGGTTCCACCGGGGGCGATCAAATCCGCCATGCCGCCGTCAAACAAGCGAATAAGTACCGGCGCAAGAATATTCGCCAATACCAAAGGAGCTTGCTGTATTGAATATGCGCCAGCCTTTACTTCATCGACCGATCCTAGCCCAAGCTCAAATTGTTGGGGGGTAACCGAGTTATTTTCAGCGTTCTCGCGGCTGTTTACGACGGATGCTTCATCAATATCTACGCCAAGCGCGAATTTTGATCCCAACTTGATGGCCGCCACCGAGAGTATCCCTGAACCGCAACCGACATCTATGACGGTATCGGGGTTGAGAAACTGGTCTTTCTTTTGGAAGACCGGTTCAAGTAATTCGAGGCATAGCTGAGTGGTGGGGTGGGTTCCGGTACCAAACGCCATACCTGGATCGATTCGGATCGGGATGCGGTTCAAATCGGGGGATTCCAGCCAAACCGGTACAACAACCATTGTTTCGCCAATGAGGATGGGTTTATAGCGCGTTTTCCATGCTTCCATCCAGTTCTGATCAACAACGGTACGATATTGATGTTTCGGCA
>CAZSLN010000136.1:2385-2593 GCA_964607645.1 uncultured Anaerolinea sp. | reverse complement strand
CGGTTTATTACTTCAATTCGGTCAATAACAGAACATTATTCTTTGTAACCTCAATATAGGAGGTCGTTTTGCCATCGATCATCAACGAGTGGGTATTCAATTCGTTTATGATCGCAATTCCAGTTTCTTCCTGAATTTGTGCAGCGAGTGCGGGATCATCAACTAGTTCAATAAAAACAACATTTACCTGGTGTTCTTTGATGGTGTT
>CAZSLN010000136.1:0-2375 GCA_964607645.1 uncultured Anaerolinea sp. | reverse complement strand
GATCAGGTCGACGACATGTTGTGATGAAGCGGACGATTCGCTGCTGGTACCCTCCAACAAAGTTCCCACCACTTCAAACCCATAGCGATCAGCAAAATAGCCGAGTTCATCGTGGTTGGTAATGATGACGCGTTTTTCCGCGGGTATCACATTAACTTGTTCCTTGATCCAGTTATCAAGATCATTTAATTCCTTGATGTAAGCTATGGTGTTCTGCTCATAGGTGCTTTTACCTTCCGGGTCGAGAGCGATGAGCGCGTCGCGAATATTTTCAGCATATTTAATAACATTGTTCGGATCGGTCCAAAAATGTGGATCACCGAGTTCGTGATGGTGTTCATCGGTTGCCGTTGGCTCATTTCCTGCTGAATGTTCCTCTGCCACATGACGAAATTCCAATCCATGGCTTGCTTCAATTAAATTCATTTCAGTTGGGTTGGCAGTGGTAACTTCACTCATCCAGCCTTCGTACCCACCGCCATTCATTATAAAGAGGTCACTTTTTAGTATTGAAGAAACATCTTGTGGGGTGGGTTGGAATGAATGGGTTTCATATCCATCGGGAATCAATGTTTGAATAACAATCCTATCGCCGGCTATGTTTTGGGCGATATCAGCGATCAGTGACTCAGCGGCAAGGACTTTAAAATCTGCGATATCTGTTTTTGCAGGGCTAACGTAAGCACATGCGGTTAATAAACCTAATAACAATAGCGAAGCAACGATAGTTTCAAATTTTTTCATAGGTCTCCTAATTGATAATGAAAATCATTTTCAATAGTGTACCAAACAAAAAAGATATGTCAAGGGTTGGGCATATCTTTTTTGCGATTCTTAGGAACGGCTGCTGTAAAGCGCTACTAATGCAGACCCAATGGCTTGAGAAAGGTCACCAAGTGTAGCTGGGACAATTCGCAATTGACTTTTTTGTGATTTCCAAAGGTAAGGTTCAGCAGTTTCTCGTAGTATTCGTAGATACCGGTTGCGGAATTCTTCCGTGGTGTTTTCAGGATCCATCAAGCCACCGCCAATAACAATAAACCCAGGGTCTACTGCCATACACAAGCTGGCAATGTGGTAACCCATTACGCGAGCTTGAAAATCGAAAATCTCAAGAGCGAGAGCATCGCCATGCTGCGCTAAGGTTCGAAGGGCAAGTACCCGTTCTTTAATGGGGTCGCTGGATTTCGCTAATTCATGGTCAGGATAATTGGCGATCCTTTCTTCAAATAGATAAGGAAGTCCAGAAATGGTAGTATAAACCTCCACGCAACCCCAATCTCGACCACACCCACAAGGGTAAGCTTTTGCGCCAAGTTTGTGTAGGGCGGCCGGCATATGGCCAGCTTCCATCCCAGCTAAAAAATCACCTTCCATAGGCAAGCCGTGGCTATCTACAAAGGCAGCGCCTAACCCTGAACCCGGAGCGAGCATCAGAACAGAGGCATTGGTATTACCGCGTACACGGGCAGCTTCCGCCACACCACCATAATTTCCATCGTTACCAACCACCAAAGGAATCGCTCGTTCAGCTTTGTTTGACAGCGCGTCAGAGAACGCAGTATGTACATCCCAACCCTCAAATATGGATGGAAGGTTGGGGGCTTTATCGAGAACACCGTAGTGGATGAAAGGTGCTGGCATAGCCAATCCAACACCAGCTACCTGTTTCCACTCCAGCTCGTTTTGTAAAAGAAACTCGTCAATCGCTTCCACCCAACTATTGATTACCGCCTCTTTCCCAAACTGGGAATTAGTGGACCTCTGCAGCAACTTTGTTGTTACCGGTGAACCATCTGACCAAACCGCACCGATCTTTGAGGTTGTTGCTCCGCTGTCGGTTCCAATGTAAATTTGTTTTGATTCCATCTGTTCTCCAAAATAAAAGAATAATTTATAGAAATATATAAAGAATTATATTCTCAAATGATCGCTATTACTTTTCCAATCAATTATTAATACCCTTTTTCAAAATTTACTTGAAATTCAAGGGGTTTTTGCGACAGATAACGTTGATAATTTTTTAGAAAGAGCAAAGCGACATCCTCCAAAAAACTTGGAGCGGAGGTATGTGATGTAACATAAAGGTTCTTTGCGATCCACAATGGATCAGATTGTGGTAATGGTTCTTGTTTAAATACATCCAGTACCGCCGCTCGTAATTTCCCTGCATTTAGTAACGAAGCTAGACCAATCTCATCAAGGACCTGGCCTCTACCAACATTAAATAGTACACATTTTTCTGGTAAGTGTTGCATTACTTGGAGGTCGATCAGATCCCTCGTTTGAATGGTATTAGGAAGAACGCAGACAAGGTAATATAAGCCTGCCATCATTTTGGGTAGATCCGACCTATGGAAGAATTCATCAATATA
>CAZSLN010000135.1:0-2616 GCA_964607645.1 uncultured Anaerolinea sp. | reverse complement strand
TCTCGAACTCGAAAAAGTCCGAGTGATCTATCCGGTGATCGGCGGCGCTTTCGGCGGTCGCGAGGATATGTCGGTTCAGATCGTCCTCGCTATGGCAGCGATGAAATTAAATCGGCCGGTGAAAATCGTTTGGACCCGCAAAGAGTCGATGTTTGGCCATGGAAAACGACATCAGATGGTGATCAAGGCTAAATGGGGCGCAACCAAAGCCGGTAAACTAACCGCGGTTGAAACTACCTTTATTGCTGATGGCGGCGCTTATATGTACACCAGCAACAAGGTATTAGGCAATGCTACCATCACCCAATCCGGTCCCTATTACATACCTCACTTCAAATCAGATGTTATCGGTGTTTACACCAATAACGTTCCAGGCGCTGCCTTCCGTGGATTTGGCGCCCCACAAGCTGCCTTTATGGCAGAATTACAAATGGATAAACTGGCCGAAAAACTTGGGCTCGATAAGGTTGAATTCCGCCTTATGAACACCCTAAAGCCTGGCCAAACTCTTAATGTTCAATCAGCCCCTCCCGGTCCCATTTCAATCGATAAGGTGATTGTAGAAGCCGTGACGCGTACCGATTGGGCCTTGGTAGATGGAAAATACGCTCGGCAGGGGAAATTCAACCACCTAAACACCGCCACCAAAAAGGTCGGCGTTGGCATGGCGGCTGGTTTTAAGAATATCGGCTTTAGTTTTGGGTATAAAGAGAACTGTTGGGCTCGTGTGCAGATTACCGGCAACGGAAGTATTGAAGAAGTTACCGTTTGGATCTCCTCCGCTGAGGTTGGCCAGGGTAACCACACCATCCTTGCCCAAATGGCAGCGCAAGTCATCGGAGTTCCCTTCGAAATTGTAAAAATGATCACTATGGACACCTACGATATGGGTAACGCAGGGTCCGCTTCCGCTTCACGTCTCACTTTTATGTCGGGAAACGCTGTTAAAGGCGCCTCAGAACTTGCTAAAAGCAAGTGGGATAAAGAAGATCGCCCTGCCACCGCTGAATATACATATTTAGCCCCCCACACCACTCCTTTTGAAAAAGAAACGGGCAAATGCGAACCTAACTTTGCCTATGCCTACGTAGCCCAAGCTTGCGAGGTGGAAGTGGATATTGAAACCGGTGAGATCACTGTTCTAAATATGATCTCCGCGAACGATGTTGGAAAAGCGATCAACCCCAACTTATTAGTGGGCCAGATCGAAGGCGGCGCTGTTCAGGCACAAGGGTACGTTTTGATGGAAAACTACATCACAAAAGATGGCTATGTCCTTACCGATAAACTAAGCACATATCTTATCCCAACCGTCCGTGATATTCCAAAAAAGATGGAGGCTGTGATCGTGGAAGTACCCGATGACCGCGGTCCCTTTGGCGCTCGTGGTGTTGGAGAATTACCTTACTTGCCTTATGCCCCAGCCATCATCTCGGCTGTACATGATGCCACCGGCGTTTGGATCAACCAATTTCCACTAACACCAGAAGTTGTTCTAAAACATTTGGGGAAGATTTAATTAAATAAAAAACCGATCGCCGAAAAAACCTTTCGATTTCTAATTCGGCGATCGGGACTTCAAAAACGGCACTATTCGGAAGTCTGGCGGTCTTTGCCAAATTTCGCTTGGCTGAAGATCCATAACTTTGCGAGGCTATTTTTCAATAGCTTTGCCTTTCGGTTAGGAAACAAGTTCGTGATCCTTACCATCGTGCGATTTTAGAACTATTTCCATGTTTGATAGATTTTTATCTATCTCACTATTATCGATAGCCTGGCTGTCATAGTGGCGGTGCCCACACTTTAGACCCTTGGCTTTGCGCCATCAATTTTCATCGATTTTGCTCTTTATCGTAGTGCATTTTTATTGTTGCACGTCCCATGAACAGTTACAAGTAGACGGATGCTTTTTTAAGTCAATTGTAAGGTTTACATCAACGGTAGCAAAATATGAAAAGTCGTTCCACTTCCCTCACCCGCACTCTCCGCCCAAATACTTCCATTATGTTGTTCCACTAACGCCTTAGCGATCGAGAGACCAATCCCCGATCCATTCCCAAAATCACGGTTTCGCGATCGATCTACCCGATAAAAACGCTCAAACACCTTTGATTGGTTCTCCGATGAAAGGCCAATGCCTTCATCTTTTACGGTGATATGAACTTGTTTACCATCCGTTCGGCAGCCAATGCGAACCTTTTTATCCTCCGGCGAATACTGCAATGCATTGGCCAATAAATTCGTTAATACCTGCGTTAGTCGGTCTTCGTCACCAAGAACTATCAATTGTGTACTCTTCTGATTTGGGTCCAATTCGAGTGTTAATTGCACTTTTTTCTCATCAAACAAAGGTTGGTACTGGTGAATTAGGTTTTGAGTCAACTTTGATAATGAAACTGGCTCGCTTTTGAGCTGCACTGACCCAGCTTCCACTTTGCTCAATTCCTGCAAGCCATTCACCAAACGAGTAAGGCGGGCTGTTTCGCGGGAAATCAAGTCAAAGGTGTCCTTTTCAGCGGGAATCACACCGTCCGACAAACCTTCCATGTAGCCGCCAATGATGGTGAGCGGGGTTCGCAGCTCGTGACTAACATCCCCGATCATACGCACTCGGGT
>CAZSLN010000134.1:1224-2701 GCA_964607645.1 uncultured Anaerolinea sp. | reverse complement strand
TCTGGGGTTAAAAACAAAAAGGGAGGTTTCCGCTTCAGACAGAGCGGAAACCTCCCTTTTTATGTCTTGACGTGATCATCCGGGTCTGCCAACCAGGTTTACGGCGAACTCATATTTTGCGGCATCCACGATCATGATAACATTCTCGATCGGTTTATTACCGCTAAAAGTAATTCTCCTATCCACAAGCAACGCGCTTCCGATGGAAATTTGTAAAAGCTCAGATTCCAAAAAATCAGAAACCTTTGCTTTGATGTTATCTCTTGCGGAAGTAATTTTGATACCGTACTTCGATTCAAGATGATGGTAAAGTGACACAAATTTACCGGCATCCATGGTGATGCCGGGAACTAAGTCTGCAACTATGTAATTAGTAATAATGGCAATCGGTTTACCGTTGGCTATTTGAATTCTCTGAATACGAACAACTTCCGTTCCTGGGGCTAAGGTCAACTCTTCTAACACACTTGCGGGCGGCACTACCTTATCTATATGGGTGCTTTTCGATTCAACAATAAAACCCTTTGCTTCCAGAGTTTCTGAGAAGGAGGTCACATGATTCAGCTTCTGAGTCGCCTTGAAATCAAGAACTTCCGTTCCTCTGCCTTGCTTAATATCCACAAACCCCTCGTGAGCTAAGAGCTCCATAGCCTTGCGAAGCGTGGTACGGCTCACAGAGAAAAGCTCACACAAGTCTGGTTCGCGGGGAACGAGTGAACCGATAGGATAGGTTTCGTTGGTGATCATTTCCATCATCTGCGAATAGACTTTTTTATAGGCTGGAGTACGGCTGCTCATTTCTCTATTCCTTTCCCAATTCAATTTACATCATTATGTATATTTTGTCAAAAAGGCAAAAATACCAGGATCATGGAGGTTGCGATTTCCGCGGCTCGAAAACACTTCAATGGAACAATACAGGTTGATTTTACCCTATACTAGGCAAAAACAGCATGTTGGAACGTATTTGGTGGCCAATTTGCCCATTTTTGCGGGCCAGATCCTATAAAAACAACAAGGAAATCGCAAATATTGGGCAGATCTTCACCAATTTGAAACATAGTCGTTGACACGCAAACATAATAATGTTACACTGTTTGAAGTGATATGTTTTATGTAATAGAAGGTGAAATTAGCCAATAATCAACGAATATCGGTATCAACGGCTAAATAGGTAGTAATGTTTAATTATTTATTTTACCCAATTCCAAAGGAATGATTATGGGACTATCGGAACTTGAACTTGCTCAAATGATCGATATTAGCGCAGTGAAAGCTGGGTCTTCTTTGTCCGATGTTGAAACGATCGTGAGCGCAGCCAAGGAACATCACTTTATCGCGATCTTCCCACTTCCTTCCATGATGGATCGCGCGAAGCAGTTGCTGGGCGATCGTAACGATATCATATTGGGAGGCACGGTTGGTTTTCCGTCCGGTTCCTCAACAACACGTACGAAAGTATTTGAAGCCAAGGAAT
>CAZSLN010000134.1:0-1214 GCA_964607645.1 uncultured Anaerolinea sp. | reverse complement strand
CTGGAAATCGGTTGTACAGAACTGGATATGGTTATCGATATAGGAAAGCTGCGATCGAACCTGTACCAGGAAGTTGCTGCTGATATTCACGCGGTAGTCGACGTGGCTGGAAATATTCCGGTTAAAGTGATCCTTGAAGTAACTCTTCTTTCGCGACAGGAAATAATGGATGGGTCTCGAATTGTTCGAGATAACGGCGCTCGATTTGTAAAAACCGGTACGGGTTGGAGTGGATCTACTACAACGGACCACATACAAGCAATAAATGAAGCGGTAGGGGAAACGATCAAAGTTAAAGTCGCTGGCGGCGTTCGGAATCTTGACTTTTTGCTAAAGATCCACGAGATGGGTGTGACCCGTTTTGGCTTGGGGTATCATTCCGCGCTCGCTATTTTGAAGGAATTACAGGATCGAGAGGGTAATAAGTGATGGCTTCTTTTATTCTTGCTTATGATCTCGGCACGGGTGGTGTGAAGGCATCCATCTACGCAGAGAATGGTACCTCGTTGGCAGAACATTTTGAGCCTTACGACACCAGCTATCCTGGGAATGGTTACCACGAACAAAAGCCTACCGATTGGTGGAAGGCAGTGGTTTCTTCTACAAAAAAGTTGTTGTTGAATAATGACTACGCAAAGGATATTGTATGTACCGCGGTTTCTGGTCATAGTCTTGGGGTAATCCCCATTGGTAAGGATGGTACGTTATTGATGGATTCCGTTCCCATTTGGTCTGATACCCGAGCGTTGGAACAAGCCCAAGAATTCTTTAAAAAAACCTCCTACCCTGATTGGTATTTGGCAACTGGAAGTGGTTTCCCGGCTCATTTATATTCCATCTTCAAGCTGATGTGGATCAAGCAATTTTTGCCTTCGGTTTATCGCGAAACAGACAAGTTTATTGGCACAAAAGATTATATAAATTTCCTACTAACTGGAAAGTTATGTACCGATTTCTCTTATGCTTCTGGTTCTGGGGCTTATGAATTAACAAAATGGAAATACAAGAAGGATTATTTGGAAATCGCGGGAATCGATACGGATAAACTACCTGAAATTCTTCCCTCAACAGAAATTATTGGCACGATCCTGCCCGAGGTCGCTCGCGAACTGGGCATAAGACCCTCTGTAAAAGTTGCCTGCGGCGGTGTCGATAATTCTTGCATGGCTTTAGGCGCGGGTTGTGTTGTGGAAGGCAAAGCTTACACGTCGCTT
>CAZSLN010000133.1:0-2967 GCA_964607645.1 uncultured Anaerolinea sp. | reverse complement strand
TTTCTCCGCAATCGGCGGCGTGGTTGCCGATTCATACAACCGCAAGAACATCCTTTACATTACCCAAACCATCCAAGCCTTGGTTGCGGTGGTCTTAGCTGTACTCACCTTCGGCGGCCATATTCAAATCTGGCACATCTACCTCCTCACCGCCACCCAAGGTGCCGCCAATGCCTTCGATCTTCCCGCCCGTCAAGCCATGGTGCCCAACCTCGTAAGCGCGAAAGACCTGCCCAACGCATTTAGCCTCACGTCTATCGCCTTTAATGTCGGCGCGGTATTTGGCCCTGTTCTCGGCGGTTGGGTCATCGCCACCCTCGGAATGGGCTATACCTATTTCATCAACGCCATCTCCTTCGGCGCCGTACTGTTTGCCTTATTGCTCATGCGCGATATCCCGCAAGATCTTAAAAACCCCAGCGGCATCAATTTCGCGGCAATTTGGGATGGCGTCAAGTTTATTTATCACCGAAAACTGATCTTCTCCACCATGATCATGGATTTCTTCGCCACTTTCTTCGCCAGCGCCAACACCATGATGCCGATCATCGCGCGCGACCTGCTCAACGTCGGCGAGGTTGGCTACGGCTGGCTTATGTCCGGCCAAGCCATCGGCTCTGTCATCACCGGGTTGATCATTTCGCAATTATCCGAAATTAAAAAACAAGGGGCTTACTTCCTCGGCTCTGTTGGAATTTTTGGACTTACCACCATCCTCTTTGGTCTATCCAATAGCTTTTACTTGTCGATGTTCGCGTTGATGATCATGGGTTCGGCTGATTCTATTTCCACCATTATCCGCAATACCATCCGGCAATTACAAACCCCCGATAACATCCGCGGCAGAATGACCAGCATCAACCAGATCTTCTTTATGGGTGGCCCACAATTAGGGGAGGTTGAAGCCGGTGTGGTTGGTTCGTTGTTCGGCATTCAAACCGCCATCGTCACCGGCGGAATTGGCACCATCCTCGCTCTCATCTTCATTATGAGCAAATTCCCTATCCTTTTATCCTATTCAGGTCATCCATCTGAGCACTCCCCCGAGATTGTGAAATAAAATATTAGTGATATTAGGTAATAGAAAAAGTGACAACTTTCTATACCACCTAGGCCCAAATTTGTTTACAATTCAAAGTATCCATATTTAAAAACATGGGTAGAAGGCAATTTTTAAGTATTTATTTTTTTACAAGGAGTGTTTATGGATGCAGTAGCTTTATCTCGCTTACAGTTTGCTCTGACCACCATATACCACTGGCTTTTTGTCCCACTTACCCTGGGCTTGGGCTGGTTTGTGGCGTTTATGCAAACCCGCTATTACCAGACCAAGGACGAAACCTGGCACAAAATGTCCAAATTTTGGGGAAAACTCTTCCTCATCAACTTTGCCATTGGTGTTGTAACCGGTATCGTTCAGGAATTCCAGTTCGGTATGAACTGGAGTGAATACAGCCGTTACGTTGGCGATATTTTTGGTGCTCCTCTTGCCATTGAGGCGTTGTTGGCCTTCTTTATGGAGTCAACCTTCCTCGGCATTTGGATCTTCGGTGAAGGCAAAGTACCAGAAAAAGTCCATTTGGCTGCTATCTGGCTCGCCGCCATTGGTTCCAATCTCTCCGCTCTCTTCATCCTTTTAGCCAACGGCTTTATGCAGTTCCCTGGCCCCGAAGGGTATGTTTGGAAATACGCCGCTGATGGCAGCCGTGTTGAGTTGATCAACTTCTTTGCCTTGGTTGGTAATCCTAAGGGTTGGATCTTCTTCTGGCACACCGTCTCTGATGGCCTCGCTATGGCAGCCTTCTTCATCCTCGCCGTAAGCGCCTACCATCTGCTCCGCAAACAGTATGTCGAAGTGTACAAACGATCCTTCAAGATCGCCGCGGTGGTTGGCTTGGTTGCCAGCGTCCTCATCTTCCTCGGTGGACACACCATGGGGCAGTACATGAAGGAAGTTCAACCCATGAAGCTTGCCGCTCTCGAAGCCATTTGGGAAACTGAACAACCCGCAGCCTTCTCCTTACTCACTATCGGCGATATGTCCGGTAAAAAAGAAGTATGGTCCATTCATATCCCATACGCGATGAGTTTCCTCGCCTGTAATAACTTCACCTGTGAAGTACAAGGCGTAAATGACCTGCAAGAAGAAGCTGTCGCCAAATACGGCCCAGGCGATTACATCCCGCTCATGGTAGTAACTTATTGGACCTTCCGCGTGATGATGGTCTTCGGTTTCGTCATGATGGCGATCGCCGCCTTCCTCGTTTTCAAGATCAACAAAGACGACTTCGTTGATGCTAAGTGGATGAAATACATCCCAGCTATGTTGATCCTGCCCTACCTGGCCAACGCCAGTGGTTGGATCCTCACCGAGATGGGCCGTCAGCCTTGGATCGTCTACGGTCTACTTAAAGTCGAAGACGCCATTTCCCCCAATCTCACATTAGTAGATCTTTGGATCTCCCTCATTGGCTACACCGTGGTGTACGGCAGCCTTGCTGTTGCCATGGTTTACTTGATGAAAAAATATGCCATCGCCGGCCCAGATGCAGCAATGCAGGATTCGGTTGATGTAGCTCCTGCCTTAGTCGGCAAGGGCGACTGATCGGAGGATTAATATGCCATACGAATTTTTACAAATACTCTGGTTCATCCTGATCGCGGTTCTTTGGATCGGTTTCTACTTCCTCGAAGGGTTCGATTTCGGGGTGGGAATGTTATTACCATTCCTCGGTAAAGATGTTGAACGACGCTCCATCATCAACACCATCGGCGCTACCTGGGATGGCAATGAAGTTTGGCTGCTCACCGCTGGTGGTGCTACCTTTGCCGCTTTCCCCCACTGGTACGCAACCATGTTCAGTGGTTTCTACCTAGCCCTGTTCCTGCTGCTGATTGGCTTGATTCTGCGCGGTATCTCCCTCGAGTATCGCTCTAAGGATTCCAATCCCAAATGGCGTACCACCT
>CAZSLN010000132.1:2370-3080 GCA_964607645.1 uncultured Anaerolinea sp. | reverse complement strand
CAAACCATACTTTCGTTATTGATCTGATATCCTGGGACCCCACCATCGTCATCGATCATTTCCCTTAGGATGCCGGCGGATTTTAACGCGAGCAAAAGGTCTTTAAATATCTGAGAGGCATCTTCGAAATTTAGCCTTCGGGAAAGATTGGGGAAGGTAGATGGGCGGCGTAAATACATGCCGATGCTGCTTTGTGGGGACAAATAAATATTTCCACCATAATCATCTTTGTCGTTTGTTTTTTTCCGCGGAAACGCGAAGGAAGAATGTTCTAATTTTTCTGATTCATCCAATGCCCAAGGTGCGATCAATTGTTGGCGGCTGGTTTCGGCAATCTGTTGTTGTAAGCGACTTGAAAGGGAAGGCGCGTTGATCGCCAATTCACGTCGTAAGTAATCGAGAAGAGTTGACGCAGCGGCAAACCTGGTTTCTGGAGGAGCGGTTGTAAGAGCTTCGTGAAAATTGTTCCAACTTTCTTCAGAACCGCATAATTCATCAAGCGACCGGTATTTTATATGAAGTAGACCGCATTGTTCTAGGTTGGGTGATGTGATACGCCAACCACGTCGCAGGTCACGATACAACTTGTAACGCAAAACATCGATCAGCGCATTGATCGCATCATCCTTGGCAGCAAACTTTACTGTAGGATCCAGAGCGAAATCCTGCAATTTTAGCTCGAGTGATTCGTATACTTTTTCTGGAAAATC
>CAZSLN010000132.1:0-2360 GCA_964607645.1 uncultured Anaerolinea sp. | reverse complement strand
TATGCCCTTTTCCCCACCTTCAGATATTGCCCGGTAAACAGCAGCGCGCAATGAAGTCACTTCAATAAAATCATTGAAATGGCCTGATTGGAGTGAGGCATCTTGTCGGTTATCGGTGAAACTGAGCAGTTTTCGTGCTTCAGGGTCCAAATATCCATCTTTTTTAAGTTGTTGGACCATAGATAGGCTAAGGATGGTCGTATCAGTGGAGCGACCGCCGGTACTCAGTTGGGTTAATTTTTGGATCTCAGATTGTTGCCGCGCATTGTAGACGACTCCACAATTTAGGCAAAATCGCATCGACGCCTTTACGTAAGTAAATGGGATTGTCGTTGGATAATCCACAACCGACCCAAGAGTATCCACCCAAACGTTTTGTGGAAGGTTTCTTTTTTGGCTTGACTTAACGATCAATTTGCCATGGTCATCATCCAACCAATCCTCTGGCAATAGATCAATCATTTTATCAATATCGATTGGCCAGGGATTTTCGGAATTTATATACAGATAACCTGCTTCCCCACCTTCTGGTTTCATTTCCTGCAGATCACGGGGCACAAAGTGCTGTTTTCCTTTTTTCTCTTCTTTGATCGAAGCGACCACATAATATTCTTGGCCGCACTCTCTACAAAACGCCAGTGGCAGCAGAGATTTGTCTCGTGAGCCAGGGACAAATTGCTGACCGTGTACCGTGATGTGCCGTTCTTTTTCGTTTTCTAAACTAACGAAAACTGTATCACCCCGGCTGATGAATTGATGAACCCTGAACGCAAAAACAGGAAAGGTCGAATCAGGTTGAGTGATCCGGTATCCGGCTAGGAGGAACTTCTCAATTTTTTTGGCACAGATATCGGTATCAATAGATGTCAGTTGGCTTAAGGTGTTGGCTAAACCAGTATCTCCTAGGATGGAGTTTGGCAAGGCACGGACCAGTTTTTCTGATTCTTGATCGGTTCTAATTCCTATTGTCGACTCGATCCAGGCCGAGAGAGGATTATTAACCATTTCTGTAAAAGTAGTAGGAACCAGGGGGTTATGGATAGCGTCTGACAAATTTTTAATTGTGTCTGGGTTTGAGAAGGATAAATCGACAGTGCTTCGTCGTAGAGTTTCTCCGATAATATTGTGAGTTTCAAATCTCGCGCCAAAAAGATCATGAGCTACTTTAGCTACCTCAATTTTTTGGTCAAGAAGTGATCCGCCACTCGACATTGTTGCCGAGGTGCCAACGCATTGAACATCAGGACAATTGAGCGCTTGTTTTGTTCGACGAATCAGCATGGAAACATCTGCGCCTTGACGCCCTCGATAAGTATGCAATTCGTCTAATACAATAAATTGTAGGTTTTGAGCGTGTTGGACGATGGTACTATGTTCTGCCTTGCGGGTAAGGATCAACTCCCACATGACATAATTGGTTAAAAGGATGTCTGGTGGATTTGTGCGGATCTCATCCCGCTCTTCTTGCCCCTCCTGGCCGGTATAACGGCGGAAAGTTACGGGTCCTTTTCCATCAGGATAGCCGAATTGGAGGAATTTTTCTAATTCAATTATTTGGCTGTTTGCTAAAGCGTTCATTGGATAAATAATGAAGGCTTTGATTCCCCTTCCACTTCCTCCACGCAAGACATTATCGACAATAGGTATTATGTAGGAAAGGCTTTTACCTGATCCGGTTCCTGTTGTTAGGATGTAATTTGATTTTGATTTAGCCGATCGAATCGCGTCCTCTTGGTGTTGATGAACACGGAATCGTTGGCCGAAATCTGAAAGTGAATTTTTTCGGCGAAAGATATATTTACATTCGGGGTGTAGTAAACCCTCTTCTACAAGCTCATCTATCCACTTTCCTGGTTTGAAGCTTGGATTAAGTTGGATAAGAGGATCCGGCCATAACAAGCCTTCATTTATGCTTTTTGAAACATACTCATTGATGCGAGGGTCTTTGATGTTGATAAAACTTGAGATGTAACTGGAATAATCATCGATCAGAGAATTTCGTAAACTAAAAACATCCATTCAACCCTCCGGGTACAAATAAAATGATTTCGTAATGATGACTGTAAAGGTGTAGCACCATAAACAACCGCCCTTCTTTAATGCTTTTAATTATTATCCCAATACATACCTATTATTATAAGCGTCAAAACCTAGATGAGTGAATGGTTTGGTATCTATTTTGCGGATTTGGTTCTGGTCAACATTTATGAATGCTTATCTTATGGATCACCTGAGGTGTTGAAAATGATGGAGATTTAGAAATTGATAAGTTGTAAGCGGAAGCTGAGCAAACCCTGTAGGATAATGTGGCTAAGTTGGGGACTGAGCATCCGGAGGTTTGGTATGGGATTTATAACAAA
>CAZSLN010000131.1:0-3123 GCA_964607645.1 uncultured Anaerolinea sp. | reverse complement strand
ATCACTCGGATGGAAAGCAACCCCCAAAACGCCAGCCCGATCAAAATAAAGGTAGCAGCGGAAATCTGGGTAATTCGCTCTAAAGTAATTTGGGTCGCGAAAGCGCTTGAGGTCGGCCTGCTAATAAATACACCCCAACCAAGGGTCGGTATGGTCGCGTACGTGTATAACCTTTCGGTGCCATTCAGGTCTGTGGTTACAACAGAACCGGTTTCGCCATTCAGGGCATTTGTGTAAATGTGGGGAAGGATCTCTTGGGCTGGTTTTAATAAATACGCCGGATTGGGATGCGCGATGATTTGAGCACTAGAATCTAAGATCATCACCTCGAAACCTTCGCTGCTTTGATGTTCAGCAACGATCGCGGACAAAGTGGCGCTTAGGCTTTCCAGTTTTATGTTAGTTCCCACTAAGCCAAAATAGGATCCATCCTGCGAGCGGAGCGGCATTATTGCGGTAGCTACCGCCTGATTGGTTGTGGGTGAAATGCGTCCTTGGGAAATAATCGGGCCGGTGGCGGTTAGCGATTTTTGGTAATAATCACGATACGAAAAATCGGTACCGACCGTGGAGGTTGGACCGGGTGGGTAGTGGTATGCCATCACGCCATCGGCGTTGAGCCGGTAAACAAGATTAACTTCGGGGCGGGTTAGCAACACCACTTTGAAGATCTCAGCCATGGCTGGTTTGTCGATGGCGATAACGCTGGGATAATCCGCAAGGTTCTTTACAGCGCTCAGCGAGCTGCTTAGGCTCGAATCTGTTTCAAAGGCGATCGCGTGCGCCAAGGCAAGATCATTCGTCTTGGTGTCTCGCTGAATGCGCACGCCAACGATGTTGTCAAATTCGATCAGAAAAGCTATGAACGGAATGATCAACAACAAATAAAAGGCGAGCAATTGCAGGCCAAGATCGCGTTGAATGTGAAATCCGCGCCGGTTCATGCACTAGATTTTACTTGTATATTGGACTTTATACGTAATAATTATTAGGCAAGAACTGTGAGGTTCACCGTTAAAGAAAAGCATCTTTTTTTTATGAAATCGGTTGGATATCCAATTTGGGGTAACCGGTCTGGGGATTGAGTGTACGTAAAAAGCGGACATCGTCCAAGCTCGCTAGAACAACCTCCATCGTGGTGAAAACTTCGCTGCCTTCTAATAAATGAGCGCCGTAGGTTCGGCCTTCTCCATCAGAAATGGCAATGTGGTAGTGTGAACCATGCATGGAGAAAACGCCAGTAAGCGAAACGATCTCAAACTTCCCGTGGAGAGTTGTTGATAATTCTTTATTAGCAAAGCGAAGGACAGCTTTTCGAAGGCTGCCAACGCAGGATAATAAGGTTGCTGCTTCCATTTGATGCTGAATGCCGAAAGTGTCCAATGAAGTTAAGGGATCCTCACCAGAATGTAAGCGCAGAGTATAAGTTTTCATTGTTTCCGTCCTTAAAGTGAAATGACTTTGCTTGCGCGCCGTTGTGCTTCCAATATGTCAGTCATTCCGCCGACAATACCAACGCGCACTTTGTCGTTTAGGTTGTAGTACCCCAAACACGTAGAGCATAGTATCAGCCTCACCCCTTTAGTTTCCAGCGATTTTAATGAATCTAAAATTGGGGATTCATCAACAACAAGGTAAACGCCATTGGCGTAAAAGCAGATCACCGCAGGCAGTGTGTTGCTATCATCCAATAGTTTGAAATATGTGGTTATTAGTTTTTTTTGAAGTTCTGGTTCGGCATCCCCCATGCCATTACGGGTGATCAATACTACAGTTTCAGAATCGGGTACAGACATTTAGGCCTCCTGGAAAAAGGATGATATGCTTTCGTAAGGCATGGTTGCCAAATTAAAACCGCCGTTGCGCATTCCAACGGCGATCATGAAGGTTTAAAATAGGTTGGTATATCAGGATCTGATACAGCCTCCACTACGCCGAGTCGTGCGCAGCACTACGATCAAGCGCAATCTTGCGCTTGGGTTGTGTACTCAGGTGTAGCGGTGGTTTGACATCATTATGATATGCCTCATGAGCGAACGGTTTGATAGAACCTAAAAATATATACCATAAAATGATCGCTGCTAAAGGTATAAATCTTTGATGGCGGGTTTGAAGTATCGCCAGTATCAGACAGGTGAAACTAGCGATAAAGTGAAATTACATCAAAGGTTCTATGCTTAATTAACTTGAATTGAATAGAGTGTAATGACAACTTTTCTGAAAAATACTATTTTGTGCTGAATTGAAAAGTTTGACGGTTGGGGTAGGATGTGGTAATATCCATAGGCTAAAAACCAAGCGCTACTGTGGTTTATTGTATCAAAGGAGAAGATTATAGCCGAGCAAGAATTTAGAGTTAACGAAGCGATCAGGGTAAATGAAGTACGCCTGATTGGGCCTGAAGGCGAAAACGTTGGCGTAGTACCGATCAGACAAGCACTTCAAATTGCGCGTGATGCCGATTTGGATCTGGTTGAAGTATCACCTAACGCTGCTCCCCCTGTATGCCGTGTTTTAGATTTTGGCAAGTTCCTTTTTGAGCGCGAGAAAAAAGAACGCGAAGCCAAAAAAGCACAGGTCAAGATCGAGGTCAAGGAAATCCGTTTACGCCCAAAAACGAACGAAGCCCATCGTGGTTTCAAAGTTGATGACGCCAGACGTTGGTTAAACCAAGGTCATAAAGTTCGCGTTACGATCAAATTCCGTGGACGTGAAATGGACTACCCCGAAATCGCTTTGGAAGATTTGCGCGAAATTGCTCAATCTCTTGCTGATATCAGTATTATCGAGCAAGCTCCAATGATGGAAGGTAAAACGATGTTGGTGGTTCTTGGCCCAGCCAAGGCAAAAATTGCCAAAGACGCGAAGCCAACCGAGTAGTACAATTATCTTTTTGAATACCATGGGATAGTTATCCCATGATAATTTTTTCCGAAAGGAGTAACTCGCAGTGCCCCAAAAACCGAGATCTGGAAAGTTTAAGCTCAAGACCCATAAGGCGACGTCGAAGCGTTTTCGCCTAACTGGTTCTGGCTTATTAGTTCGAACCAAAGGTGGAAAAAGCCACTTACGCCGTCACACTTCGAAACGAACTAAATCACAATTCTTAGAAATGGTTCCTGT
>CAZSLN010000130.1:0-3255 GCA_964607645.1 uncultured Anaerolinea sp. | reverse complement strand
AGATGGCTGCCCCCCCAACAAATAACAGTACTACCAACCAATACGGAATTTTCGCCGAAAGGCCGCCAGGCATACGTAATAGTTCCGCGATTCGATCGTAGATCCACCCTGGGGTTTGTGCGGAGAAAGGCATAAAGTATTCGGCCCAATAATTAGTTAGCGTGCTGTTGCTAGCGAGGCCGCGGTACTGCAACAAATACAGGATTATGATAGAACTAGCCCACGTTGCTAATGCGAAGAGTAAATTCTTCTTGCCCTTGCGTTTTTCTGTTTTGAAGTTGTTTAGCAGCAACACAAGGCCTAACCCGGCCAAGCTAAATACCGCTGGATGGGAGAACCATGGAACGATCGCCCCAAACAATCCCAACAGAAAATAGTCCTTGGAGGGTTCGGTTTCCCGTAAATAAGTTTCCGCCACCAGATAGATCAAAAGCGTAACAAACAGATCAAGGCTGTATTGCTTAACCTGAACGCTATAAGAGATGATCGGGAAACTGATGGCGATTGCTGCAACCGCAAAAAACCTGCCAGCGATGCCGTTCAACTTTGCTGAAAAAGTGGATAGCAGAAAAAGGGAAAGCCCCCCTGAAATCAGCGATATTGCCCTCAAGCCAAATTCGTTCGCGCCAAATACCATTGTGGCGAGTTTTACCAACCAAAGGTATCCCAGCGGTGCGCCTTGATCGTAATCTAACGGCTTAACTAGCTCAAGAAAATTTCTGGCATTAATGTTCAAAGCCAACATGGCCTCATCCAGCCAGAGAGGTGGGTGAAGGGTGAACAAATAATAGCGAACAATAAAGGCAGGCAATGCCACCAAGATAAATATGAGATAGTTGGGGATGGAAACGGTGGTAATATCTTCGCTGTGAGGATCGTTCATAAGGTTTGACCTGCTACTATTATAATGGAGGGAAAGAGTTAACTAAAGTTCAGCTAAACTTGTGCGTGAAGTAGTGGTCCAAGTTGACAGTGTGGGAAAGCCGGATAATAAGGAGAGCAAATGCAGAACCTGATCGAAGAATTATCCTTAAATGCTTGGCCTGCGTTACAAACAGTATTGGTAGATGGATGGGTTTTAAGATTTGCCAAAGGCTATACAAAAAGAGCTAATTCCATAAACCCGCTTTATCCAAGCACTCTTTCGCTTGATGTCAAGATCAAAACCTGCGAAGAACTTTATCACAAACAAAATTTGCCATTGGTCTTCAAAATTACATCAAAAAGCACCCCTGCCAATTTGGATGATCACTTGGAAAGATCTGGCTACCAATTACTTTCCCCAACCTCAGTTCAAATTCTTCGCCTCGAAAAAATGAATTCCGATCATAATCCGGTGGTTGTTGCGTCAAACAGTTCAACCGAGGAATGGATAGATCAATACTCAAGGATGAGCTATTTACATTCCAACCAGATCGAAACCCTAACGCTGATCCTCCAAAATATCGTTCCTGAGCATAGACTGTTTACCTTGCTTGAGGAGGGTACGACAGTGGCTTGTGGTTTGGCGGTAGTTCAAGCGGGATTTGTAGGTTTGTTTGATGTGGTTACAGATCCCAATTTCCGCCGATGCGGTTACGGAGCAAGATTGGTCGATCAGATGCTGTTATGGGGAAAACAACAAAACGCTAAAATGGCGTATTTGCAGGTGATTTTAGATAATTCGCCCGCGATAAACCTGTATCAAAAAATCGGCTTTGTAGAAGAATACCAATATTGGTATCGAAGTTTGTAAATCCATCGATTAAAGTGGTGGTACATAAGAACTATTGTTAGGGTTTATTGTTGGAAACCTTGCGGAATAGGGGTTAAATAACGAGCAAGCAAAATCCTGCCAGCGACTGAGGTCAGTAAAGTTGTTTAAGCCCGTTTGCGGAAAAATTTATCTGTTATAAATGCTGTTTGAGGATGGTTTTAGCTACAATTAGATAAGTCTAATTATCGGGATGGGTGGAAACTGAGATAGGCAATGAAATTTCGTTGAGCACAAGGATCACCCCAACGTTTTTTTTGAATATATTCTGTATCGTGTTGATTTGGATATCAAATGCCATTTCTTCCCGGTTAGAAATATAGAAAGTTCTACGTGTTTTAACGGGCAAATTTCCTGATTCAAAATCCGCGCGAGTGAAAAAATCTGGGAACACTTCCAAAATGGACAACCCAAGGCAATCGTCTCTTTGAAGACCAGTATGTGTTTGCACAGCAGGGTTGGTATTTAAAATATCAAGGGAATTGTCTAGGATGATTACTGGATTCGGGAGATTGTCAAAGATCCATTTTTTTGATAGTGGCACGGTAAAGAAGAATTTGTTATTTGAAGAATAGGAAAAGACGAAACTCTGCACCGCGAGCACGATTGGTAAAATATTGAAAATGGCGAAAAAACTTCCTGAGCGTATCGATAGGCTGCTCGCGACCATTCCGGGGATGAGAAAAATGGAAATATATAACAGGGAGGATTTTGCGCGAAGGTTGGCGGTTCGAACAAACAATGCTTTATATATTTCTGAACGAATGGTAAAGAATAGGATTAAAAATACGACCCAATTGATTGTAAAAACGTAATAAAAGATGGGTCCTAATTCCCAATTTATTCTGAACCACATATTTTCGAGGAGCGCGAATTTGATTGATCGGATATACAAATCAACATAAGAGGTTGAATTGACCAGTAATCCTGTTATGGCAACATTGATCGTCTGCAGCAACAATAGGAAGATCGATCTTTTCTTTTTCAACAACATCATTCTTTGGATCGAGATATACACCCCGATGAATATATTTAATTGAATAAGAAATAGTTTGATGTTGACAAACCAAAAATGGGCCGACTCTTCTGATTCCGCATGCATTGACAGATAATAAGCCCCGATGATCGCCGCGTTAGAAGCCAAATACCCGATCATGAGGCGATTATTTTGTTTGTCTAAGTTGTTAATGGATAAAATTACAAAAAATACACTGATGTAAAAAGAAAAAACAAGCGCGCTGTTGTAGGTAGTGACAATATTTTCCATAATAATTCAATTGATTATAAATCCCTTTAAGCATGAATTATGGTTATTGATTCGGTCGTTTACTATCAGTTTTGTTAGTTTAAGATTACTCACTGATTAAAGACAAAGGAACCCAATGCGAAAGGTTAGTTTTCATAGCAACTTAATAGCTTTTTGTAAGGAATAACAGCAGATGGTTTAAAATCAATCTAACGTTCTTATCAACAATCTATTGCTCAATAAAAGGGAGTGCGTA
>CAZSLN010000129.1:0-3476 GCA_964607645.1 uncultured Anaerolinea sp. | reverse complement strand
GGAGGGATGACCGAGCGGTTGAAGGTAACGGTCTTGAAAACCGTCGTACCTGCAAGGGTACCGTGGGTTCGAATCCCACTCCCTCCGCTGAAACACCCTCCATGGGGAGGTGCCAGAGTGGCCGAATGGGCTCGCCTGCTAAGTGAGTGTCGGGGCTTGAACCTCGACCGCGGGTTCGAATCCCGCCCTCCCCGCCAGAAAAGATGCTCGCGCAAGCGGGCATCTTTGTTTATTAACCTACTTTCGTTGGATAAAATCCCATTTGTTTCCGTAAATATCTTTAAACACGACAACTGTTCCGTACACTTCTTCTCGCGGCTTTTCGGTAAACTCGATTCCTTTGCTGATCATATTGTTGTAATCTCGCCAAAAGTCATCGGTGTATAAAAATAGGAAAACCCGCCCGCCGGTCTGGTTCCCGATCCGGGATATTTGTTCCACGTTGGCGGCTTTTGCCAAAAGGATGTTACAACTGCCAGCCCCATGCGGTTTTACTAATACCCAGCGCTTACCATTGCCCATATCCGTATCTTCCAAAAGATCAAAACTAAGTTTATTGGTGTAGAAATCGATCGCTTCGTCGTACTCGTTTACAAGAATCGCAAAGCTGCCAATTTGTTGGTCCATAAAAACACCTCCGAGAATAAATTTGATAGCACTATAATTATGCCAACAAGTACGTAAATTATGCATAGGAGGAAATGAAAAAGGTGACTTTGAATAGAGCGCAAGGGTGTTTGTTAGGTTTAGCGATCGGGGACGCGGTTGGCACTACTGTAGAATTTTCACCACGGGGTAGTTTTGAACCTGTTATTGACCTGGTGGGTGGGGGTCCATTCCAATTGGCGGCGGGTCAGTGGACGGATGATACATCCATGGCATTATGCCTTGCCGCCAGCCTGGCCGAGCTGCAAACCTTTGACACCAATGACCAAATGCGCCGCTACGTTCGTTGGTATCGAGATGGCTATTATTCGAGTACGGGGCGGTGCTTTGATATTGGGATTACAACACAGAAGGCATTGGCTGGTTTTGAAAAATCTGGCGATCCTTTCAGCGGTTCATCGGATATTCACTCCGCCGGGAATGGCTGCCTAATGCGTTTAGCCCCGGTTCCCATCTTCTTTGGGGATGATATTGAAAAGGCGATGGATTTTTCCGCCGAAAGCTCAAAAGTTACTCATAAGGCTGCCGAATGCATAGATGCCAGCAGATTGTTTGGCGGCATGTTGGTGAAAGCACTGAATGGGATTTCAAAAGAGGCAATTCTGCTTAATAATGATCTTGAAAAAATATCCTCTACCTCGATCCAAGAAATAGGAAAAGGTTCCTATTTATCAAAAAGCGACTTGGAGATCAAAGGCTCTGGCTACGTTGTCAAATCGCTAGAAGCCGCCTTGTGGTGTTTTTATCAGTCCAATAGTTATAAAGAAGCGGTGTTGTTGGCGACCAACCTTGGGGATGACGCGGATACGACCGCCGCGATTTGTGGGCAGATAGCGGGAGCGTATTACGGACGTGAGGGAATACCAACAGCCTGGCAGGAAAAGGTTTATATGCGCGATGAGATCTTGGGGTTGGTGAATAGTTTGCACCATCACACTATCCATCAAGCAAGATGAACTCAGAATGAACTTACTCGGCCGGTTCAGGGATCACCGAGAGATAGCTTAGCCCCACCTGCTTTAGGTGGGGCTTTTCTAAACTGCATTTAGGAAGATCAAGGTGTGATCTTGATGGACCCGATCAAAGCATCTAAATCCTTTAGTGATGGCTGAAAGGACTCAGGGCTAGCCTGATTAAGGGTGTCGGTAATGGCTAGGTAATAATTCGTGAAGGCGGTTTCATCTCCCGCTTCACCGGGGAAGGGGATTCCATCTGCCGAAGGGTTGTCCATGGTTGCCTGAAGCGGTATGTTTACAGGAAAAACCGCCACGATAAAATATTTACCATCAGAAGTAAGGCCTTCAAAATGATAATAGCTTGCGTCTTGGAGAATTGGCGCTGGGTATTGGGCGGATTCGGAAACCATTCGCACCCCTTCACCGCTTAAGAACTTCAAACGAATTGGTTGCGCCGCGTAGAGTTGAGCGGCATTATAAAAGGGTACAGAGGGTAATACATCCTTGATCAGTGGGGCAGCTGGGCTAGCCAATATGGCGCGCAGCCGCGATAAGCTGTTTCCACCCCCCTGATTGACCTGAAAATATTGATCAGCAGGGTAAATATGGATCATGGGAACATACCCCTCACGAGCAAGAGGATACCCCGTTAGTGTGAGCAGAATATGTTCTGGCGCGATATCCCACGGAGGGCTATTGGTTTCATTCATTTCAGGTACTATCTCACCGCTGGCGGCATTTGCCAACCCAGGCGGAATTACGATGGAACTATTTTGGAATGACCAAGCGATGCCGCTAGGCTCGGTGGGTGGCGCGTCTGTGACCGCGGGCGGCAGGTTGGTTGGTGGAATGGCGGGTTCAGTAACCGCAGTGTTTACATCGGTTGCCATCGATTGGAGGGTTGCCGCCACGACCGTCGCGACGCTGTTTTGATTTAGTGAAATTGTGTTACTGAGACCGCAAGCTACGGTTACAAAAAGTATGCCCATTACGAAAGCAAAAATTCTAATTTTCATCCTATCCTCCAAAGGTCCTGATGTTCCGTAGGTAAATAAACATTAAATTAAATTATATCTGATTTGATTTAATGGGGGTGGTAAACCATGGTAAACCGATTCGGGATGCCTAAATTCAAAACATTTATCCTATGACTTTTTACTCTCGAAAAAAAACATGAATAGAATACCGTCGGTAATATTCTAGATATTTCCCTTCACATAAGTTTAAAAAAGAAAAACGAAACCCCCATTGTTCAATTATGTGTTTATTTGGACCTTTAACCTTTGATGTCTTGAATACGCGCCAAACTCTGACGTCACATCTTTTTTCACTAAACAATGTAAAAGTAAGGATTCCTAAATTTATTAGCTATAAGCGGTTGGTTATTGATGTGTTTTGGGAAGGAGTTAGAATATTGTTGTCCCTCCCCCTTGTTTGCGATTGCGGAGATGGGCAAAGTGTATTGATCGACTTCAATTTGATCATATAGCGGGATTTACGATCTTATTGGGGAATCAACCTAGAATAATTACGACAATCGAAAAACACCTCGCTCTAGTGCTGTAGTAACAGCGGAGGTTCGGTCTGAAACACCTAGTTTGTTACAGATTTGGATAAGATGAGATTTGACAGTCGCTCTACTTATAAACAAACTTTCGGCGATCTCTTGATTTGTAGCTCCACGCGCTACTTGAACTAACACTTCGATCTCTCTCGCACTCAGCATATCATCCCCTCCGGCACGAACCTTGCCCATCAGCTTGGCTGCCACGGAAGAAGCCAATACCGTTTCACCTTTGGCAGTGGCTCGAACCGCGCGGAACAGTTCTTCACGCGGAACATCTTTCAACAAAT
>CAZSLN010000128.1:0-3484 GCA_964607645.1 uncultured Anaerolinea sp. | reverse complement strand
ACATTTGCTCGTTTCAACGCACGATATCCTACAATACCTGCGCAGAGATATGGGGCGTATTCTACAGGATTACAGTTTTCTGGAATGGGTAGCAAGGCTGAGGTATCTGCGATCATGGTTTCGGCAAAACCACCGTTCACATGAAAGCCAGTAAACTTCGCATTTTCGCAAAGATTTTCTGATCCATTCACGCACATCACGCAAGTTCCACAGGTGGTGTGCAGCCAAGCCACACCAACCCTTTTTCCAATCCAACTATCTTGCTGATGATTACCTGAGAATTTTGGTGGACCAATTTTGTCAATTTTTCCAATTACTTGGTGGCCAGGGGTGATCGGTAGCATCGGTGGGTGAAGGTCGCCTTCCGCGATGTGAAGATCGGTGTGGCAGATTCCACAAGCTTCCACCAAAATTCGTACCTGGCCAATACCGGGTTCTTCCACCTCTTTTTCCACCATGACCAATGGGTTAGCTTCAATTGGGCCTTGCTTGTGAACCTGATAGGATCTCATAAATTTACCTATTAAGAATCGTACCGGACATTCCTTGTTTCTCTAAAGAATCCAAACGTACTTCATCGATTTGATTCCACAAATAAGAGGAGGCATCGGTGGTGACCTTAATGTAATTTGAGCTAAGACCGCTCATCCTCCATCCATTCTCACTTCGAACGTTGGTAGCTTCCCATAGGACCGAGGCGGTTTTGGATAAATTTTCTTCAAAAAAGGTTGTTTCACTTTTTTTCAAGATCTCTTGCAATACGGCGTTTCTTTCTTTGCGAACTTGATGTGGTACCTTTGCCTTGATTCGGATCGCGGGTGTGCCTTCCCGTTCTGAGTACGAGAAAACGTGACCACCGCTAAAGGCCATTTCCTGCACAAATAGTCGGCTTTGCTCAAACTCCTCGTCTGTTTCGCCCGGAAAGCCGCAGATCAGATCGGTGGTAATAGCGACGTCGGGGATGATCATACGCGCGGTCGAAACAAGATCCCGAAAAGAGGAGGTAGTTGTCTTCCTTAACATGCGCCGAAGTGTGGCATCGCTGCCGGCTTGAAGAGGGAGGTGAAGATGCTTGCAAAGGCGTGGGTTTTGCCATAGTGAAAGGAATTTTTCATCCAGATCCCATGGTTCGAGTGAAGAAAGACGGATACGTGGAATGGATGTTTCTGTAAGGATAATCCCTAATAATTTCGTAAGGTGGGTCGGTTTTTCAAGCTCCTGACCCCAAGAACCAAGATGTACACCTGTAAGAACGATCTCTTTTGTTCCGCCATTTTCCGCAGAGTGGATGTCTGCCAGGATCTGGGTAAAGGGTCTGGAAATGCTTTTGCCACGCGCGATGTTAGTGATACAAAAAGTGCAGTTATTGTCGCAGCCATCTTGTACTTTTATGAAGGCACGAGTGCGTTGACGTAATCCGGGTAAGGGCATACGGGCAATGGGCTCGGCATCGATAGCGTTCTTCGCCTGATCTGAACGTTGACTGAGATAGCTTCGCACCAGATCATCTTTATTATCATTCGATACAACTTGAATCACACCCGGGATCAGCATTGCCTTGGCGGGTTCCATAGTAGACCAACAACCCGTGACGACCACATCTTTGCCATGAGCGCCAGACCTTCTAATCTTCTGTCGTGAATCAGACGCCGCTTGTGTTGTAACGGAACAGGTGTTAACGACCACTGTATCCGCGTCATCCATTGTGGCGACGATGGTATGGCCTTCCTGCCGAAACTCCCGGGACATCTGTTCAATTTCTGCCTGGTTTAGCCGGCATCCTACCATATCGAAAAAGATCTTCATCGCAGCGGTTCCGGGATCCTTACAGTTAGATCATCAAACAGGATCACCACAGGTGCATCCGTGGCCGTTCCCGCAAAAAAACCAACGTCACCGCTAAAGGCGTTGCTTAGTTCGGCAATTAGGTACACCTGCCCATTGATGGTAAGTTGCGCACTCTCAGCGGTACATACGCCGTTGATGGTATTGATCATGGATCCAAGGTTGATGGATCCATCAGAATTGTCTTTTGTGGCAAGCAGGTTTTGCTTGCCGTTGACGATCTGCCCAATATTTGCTTTGCCTAATGAACTGATCGACAAATAGGTATAGTTTTTTGCGTCTCGCAAATGGCAGACAACGCCGCTATAGGTTTCATTGTGCGGGTCAGGTGGGTAACTACTAACCTCAATTTCAGCATCGAGCCGATCCTGCCCTAACGATTTGATCATCAAACCGTATGGTTTGGTTATCGTCATTTTGAATATGCCATCCGCGATTTCGCTTCCCCCTTCTTCAACCAATCCAGTGGAGACGATGCTGGTTGTGGAATTAAAGTTATCTTGGATTAATACCGTACCAGGCGAATAAACACTCTCGAGAATAGAAGCTAGCGATAAATTCGGTTGAAAGAATGTAGAAAAAGACAGACTTGCCAAAAATTTTGGCAATGTAAGATCGATCTTGCTCGAAAGATCGGGAACATTTGGCTGCAACATATCCATCGATTGCTGATAATAACGACCATCAGGATATTCTTCCACTAGTTGGATCAACTTTTCCCGGCTCTGTGTCTCTTTACCTGTTTTCATATATAGGAAGCCTTGGTAAAAAAGGATCTCTTCCAGCGAAGGTCGACCAATATTGGCTGATGCGGCCTGCTCAAAACTGATCTCAGCTTGCTCATAATTCCCCTGAGCCATCTGTATTCTTCCCAAGAAATAATAAATTTGTGGGTCGTTGGGAGCGAGGATGCTTAGTTTACTCAGAGCGCTAAATCCATAATCCTCGATATAAGTATTGGTGCTAATACTAAATAAAATGAGTGCTTTCCAGACTTCAGGATCAGACGGGGCTAGGTTTGCGGCGTTTACGTATTGCTCCAAAGCAGTGTTAATGTCACTGGTTTCAAGCATCTTACCGAGGCTTATAGATAGGTAAGCGTTGGTGGGGTCGAGGGATGCGGCATGTTGATAATATTTTTCAGCTTGGTTGAATTGTCCCGTTGATTCGTAATATTGACCTAAAATAGTAAAAAGGTCAGTATCTTCAATTAAATTTTTCTCAGCTTCAAGAATAGGGGCAATGTGATCGGGTCGTTGGTTTTTTGCTTTTACGAAACCTAACCAAGCCAATGCATGTGGATTATTGGGTGCTGCTTCAGCCGCCCGGCTAAAAGCGATCTCGGCCAGAGCCCACTCATCCATTTTTAGGCATTCCACGCCGATTGCCAAGTTTTTGGATGCACCGGAGGACATGTTGGCAATATCCGTTAAACGGGAGAGCGCAGAAATCTGATCAGTGCTCATTCCAATTTGGTCGGCGGAAAGGGCTGTTTTCGCGGATGGGTCATCCATAGCCGCCAACAACACTCCATAGGTAAAGAGTAGATCAGGATCATTTGGCGCTTTCGACAGGCCGAACAGAAGGGCGGATTTTGCCTGCTCGGTTTTTCCTTGATTCATAGCGAGTTTCGCAAGGG
>CAZSLN010000127.1:0-3524 GCA_964607645.1 uncultured Anaerolinea sp. | reverse complement strand
TAAGGTAAGAATGTGGGGGCTACCCTGAACCTTATTTCACAGCTGGGATTGCCTTAAATGTTTTTTGAATTTATATTTAATAGGTCTTTGACTGTTAGAATAAACAATGGATATTAGTATTTGGTTATGTTAAATTATTAATTCGATTCTGAGCTCAATCTATGTTGTGGTTAGTAGGGATAAAATGGGAAAACACTACAAGCTTATTAAAGCAAGTATCTTGATTATCATCATTAGCTCACTTTTGTTTTCTCCATTATTGATGGATTCCGCCGCTGCCCAAGGGGGGCAATTCCCAGATGATTTTATTTTTTCGATTTCATTTGATCACGAAAAAGTGTGGAACCCTGAAACGGAAAAGTATGAGTACCAGCCCGAGAAACCCGTTTTTCATATTCCTACAAAAGGGGATGGTTACGATTACTCGGTCGATTGTGAAAATGATGGAAGCTTTGAAGGTATTGGTTTAGTTGAAGATTTCAAATGTAATTATCGGGAAATAGGCAACTATACGATCCGTATCCATGCAAATGGCCCCAATGGAGAAGGGTTTCCGCGCTTTTATTGTTTGGGGAGAACGATCTGTAAATATATCACCTCGATCGATCAATGGGGAAATATACGTTGGGCTACAATGGAAAACGCTTTTGATGGAGCAATTAATCTATCCAGCATAAATCCAGATAGTACACCTGACCTCTCCAACGTAAAAAGTACGGCAAACATGTTTTCGAACGCTAAGAAGTTAAACGCTGACTTGAGTAAGTGGAATGTTAGCAATGTCGCAACCATGAAATCAATGTTCGCAAAAGCCGTTCGATTTAATGGAGATATTAGTAAGTGGGATGTTAGTAATGTTAAAGACATGGGCAGCATGTTCTATTGGGCTACAAATTTCAATTCTGATATTAGCAATTGGGATGTACAAAATGTTACGAATATGACACGTATGTTTAATGGTTCTGGTTTTAATCAACCGATCGGAGGTTGGAATGTGGCAAATGTGGCCGAAATGGATTATATGTTTGCTTCCACTTCTGCCTTTGATCAGCCAATTAATTCATGGAATACCGAGTCGCTTCGCAGCGCAAATGGTATGTTTTTGGGGGCACAAAAGTTTGATCAACCATTAGCCGATCTGAATATTTCAAAATTGACCAGCCTGATGGACATGTTCGCGTTTACTGGGAAATTTAACCAACCATTAAATCAATGGGATGTCAGCAAGATCACCTCTCTTAGATCTACATTTTTTGGCGCCGAAGGCTTTGACCAAAAATTGGATACGTGGAACGTAAAAAATGTTACGGATTTTTCGGATACATTTGGTTATACCAAAGTATTTAATCAACCTTTAGAAACCTGGAATGTTAAAAACGGTTCCTCTTTCTCAGGAATGTTTGATGGGGCAGAAAGTTTTAACCAACCACTTGAAAAATGGAATTGTTTCAACGCCAAAGATATGTCTTATATGTTTGCAAACACCGCTATTTTCAATCAACCCCTTGAAAAATGGGATGTTAGCGAGGTAATTTTCTTTTCTGGTATGTTCAGTGGAAGTAAGGCCTTTAATCAGCCTCTCAATGACTGGGTTACAGAGGATGCGGTTTTCATGGATTCTATGTTTTCAGGTGCGGAGATATTTAACCAACCCTTGGATAATTGGAAAACATCAAAAGTGGTTACAATGGAAAATATGTTTGCGGGTGATATTGTTACTCATTACTACATTTTTCGTTGGTTTGAAGAGCCAGCAATTGAAGAGGTCAGAAGCTATCGCCCAAACTATTTCAACCAACCCATTGGCAATTGGAACACCGAAAATGTCACTGATATGGATGGAATGTTTTATTACGCGGTAGATTTTAATCAACCCATCAGCGGTTGGAGTACGAAAAATGTTGAATCGATGGCTTCGATGTTTTCTAGGGCTGAAAATTTCAATCAGGATATTTCCATTTGGAATACAAGCAAAGTCACTACTATGAATAGCATGTTCAGCCGAGCTTATAAATTCAACCAAGATATTTCTAAATGGAAAATGGATAATGTTCTAGATATTTCGGATATGTTTTATTATGCTTATTCCTTTGACCAACCTATCGGAAAGTGGGACACTTCTAATCTGCTGTCAGCAGATAAAATCTTTTTCGGCGCATTAAAATTCAATCAGCCCCTCAACCACTGGGATGTTTCTGGTTTGATCTCAATGCAGGGTATGTTTGAAAACGCGAAATTCTTCAACCAACCCCTTGATCACTGGGATACTAGCGGTGTGGTTAATATGGCGGATATGTTTTCTGGCGCGAGAACATTTAATCAGCCCATTGGAAGATGGAATGTATCAAAAGTGGCAAATATGTCGGAAATGTTTAGAGATGCCGTGTTGTTTGATCAAGATATCAGTAATTGGGAAGTGGGCAATTTATTTAATGCGAGCCTGATGTTTTTCAATTCGGGTTTGTCTAGCGAAAATTATGATAAGTTATTAGCGGATTGGGTAAAACTGAAACTGCAGAAAAAAGTGAAATTTAGCGGCGGCACGAGTACGTATTGTATTAGCCAAGAAGAAAGAGAAATATTATCGAAACCGGTAAAAGAAGGCGGCAAGGGCTGGTTGGTTTATGATTACGGAATGGATTGTTCGAATTATGATGTGACACTGACCGCAAACAACCCAAAGAATAGGAAGAATTTACCCGCCAACACCTTACCCTCCACGGGGTTTTCGAAGGGGGTAGTGACCGAGTTAAAACATTTGCCTGAAAACTCCATCTATCAAGATCCCTCAATTCGTTTGGATATTCCAAAATTGGACATCACACTTAACATTGTTGGCGTTCCGCTTACCGAAGGCGCGTGGGATGTAACTTGGTTAGGCAATAACGCCGGATGGTTAGAAGGTACCGCCTACCCAACTTGGAATGGAAGCAGCGTCATTACCGCTCATGTTTGGGGAGCGGACAATGCACCCGGGCCTTTTGTAAATTTGAGCACATTGGTTTATGGCGATTTTGTTAATATCAACCTAGACGGGAAAAAATATACTTACGCGGTCCGAGAAAGTTCGGCGGTACCTTATTGGGCAGCGCCTGAAACTGTATTTTTACATTCAGATGATCCGGAAATTATTCTTATCACCTGTTCGGATTATGACGAGAGCAGCGGTAAGTACATGAAACGGTGGGTAACGAAAGCGGTGCTTGTTGCCATAGAAGAATAAATTCGTACCGGGAATGCTATCGGCTTGATGAGTACAAGGACAACTTTTTTGAGGAATGTTGTCCTTGTTTTTTCGTAAGGGTATCCTGCCGAGCGACGGAACCCATCCCTACCTATCTTCATCCGGGTCATCGTCATCGGATTCCTCGTCATCAGCATCTTCGTCCCAGTCGTCTTCTTCGCTGTCGTCGTCATCGTCTTCTTGCAGCTCTTCTTCCATCTCTTCTTCCAGCAATTGTTCTTCCAGCTGCTGGCGGCGTTGTTCGTCGTCGATTAGGGGGAGGAAGATGCGTAGGAAATCG
>CAZSLN010000126.1:0-4017 GCA_964607645.1 uncultured Anaerolinea sp. | reverse complement strand
GCTGTACAACAACTTATACACAGAACTGATTCGGCGATAAATTGCGAAATTCTTTTTAACCCAAATTATGGCGATGGAGAAATGGTCAACTCCATAAAAGTAGGTTTTTCAGCCGTAAACAGCAAGGCAGACGCCGCTTTTATCGCGCTAGGTGATCAACCTCAACTCGATCCGTTCATTCCGGCTAAGATGCTTGAAGCTTACGAAAAAAAATCCAGCGATCTAATCATCCCGTCCTTTCAAAACCGACGGGGGCACCCTTGGTTGGTGGGGAGGCCTTTGTTTGGGGCGATCTTAGACCTTGGAAAAAACGAGACCATGCGAACATTCATTCATAATTACCAAGAATCCATTCATTATATTGAAGGGAATGAAAGCATATTGAAGGATCTTGACACCCCTGAGGATTATCGTCGCGATAAACCTTGAAAACCCAACGCTAGCGTGCTATTTTTAATATATAGAGAAATCATTATCAGGAGGAGGTCTATTATGACTGACTGGTATGAGATGATCGAAAGCATACAGCACGCGATGGGAGCTATCGAAAAAGCTCATTCGGTAACGCTTGAACTAAAAGATAAAGCAGATGCCGCGAGTGTAAAAAAATTCCATGATGAAATGATCACTCTGATGCATCACTTGGAGCAGATGCAAAAGATCTTGGCTCACAATGATACCTATTCTTTCGATGAACTAGCGGAGGCGTTCTCTAGAACGATGGGAAACGACCATTCTTATCATCGTATAGAATCTTACGACACTAACTAACCAAAATAGTGTTTTATAATTCAACAAAACAACAGCACGGGAAAAATCCGGGCTGTTTGTTTATTTGATAAAACCGAAAAGTCCACAGGAGCTCATATGAAATATTTTGTCATTGTCAATCCAACTTCAGGCAGAGGTTTAGGCGGAAGATCCATTCCGGAAATTAAAGCACGGTTTGATAAAGAGGATTGCCAATACGAATTGGTAGAGACAACGCGTCGTGGACACGCGCTCGAGTTGTCTGAAAAAGCTGCTAAGGGCGATTATGATGTGATCGTATGTGCGAGCGGTGATGGCACCATTAACGAAACCATCAATGGCATGATCAAGGCAAACGGACTTGGGTACCAGAAAATGGCCTTTGGCGTGATCTCGATCGGTACCGGCAATGATTTCGCGGGAGGAGTTGGGATTCCGACCGGCCTACATGAGAGCATGGATATCATCTTTAAGAACCAAACCAAAATGATCGATATGGGATGGGTAAAGGGTGGTGATTTTGCGGATGGACGGTATTTTGGTAATGGCATTGGCATTGGGTTTGACGCCGCTGTTGGTACGTATGCTGAGAAGATCCGTTGGACCCGTGGGATCCTAGCTTATCTTATTGGCGTTATTCAAACCGTTTTCTTTTATTACACCCCTCCCACACTCAAATTGGTGATCGACGGAAAAGAGATCGTACAAAAATCGCTTATGGTTTCGGTGATGAATGGAAAACGCATGGGTGGTGGTTTCAAGATGGCCCCAGATAGCAAGATCGATGATGGTCTGTTTGATCTGTGCATCGTTGAAACGGCCTCTAAACCCCGTATTTTCGCCATGATCCCGCACTTCCTCAAAGGAACCCAAGGCGGTGAAAAAGAAGTAAACATGACACGTGGAAAACTGATCACCATTGACGCGCTGGTTGGCGATTTCCCCTGCCATGCCGATGGCGAGATGATCTCCTTTACCGCTTCGCACTTGGATGTGGATCTTTTGCCCAACAGCTTCAAGATCATTGCGTAGGGTACTTCTTTTATGTCTTTCTTAAAAACTCCCGTAACCCTGATCTGCAAATTAGGGATGAGCATTTTGTGTGATATCGATTCTCCAGAGATGGGCAAGGTGCCGATGAATGGCCCATTGATCATCTTCGCAAATCACACTGGCACTGTGGAAGCGCCTGTGGTTTATACACAGCTATATCCACGGAAAAAGATCACCGGGTTCGGCAAAGTTGAGATCTGGAAAAACTCTTTCTTGAGCTTTATTTTTAATTTATGGGAAATTATCCCTGTAAATAGGGGTGAAGGAGATATGGCTGCCCTGAAAAGAGCCTATCAGGCGCTTGATAATGGGTATATCTTTGGGCTGGCCCCTGAAGGTACCCGCAGCAAGGATGGAACATTGTTGCGCGCTCATGGCGGCATGGTGATGTTGGCTTTGCACGGCGATGTTCCGCTGCAGCCTGTGGCGCACTGGGGTGGGCAAGATTTTGGCTCTAACGTGAAAAAATTCAAGCGGACGAAGGTGACTGTTCGGGTTGGTAGGCGTTTCCGATTGAACACAGAGATCGAGAAAGTGACCAAAGAAGTTCGGCAAAAAATGGTTGATGAAATGATGTATCAATTGGCTAAGTTATTGCCAGCGGAATTTAGAGGAGCGTATTCGGATCTAGAAAACGCTACCGAGAAGTATTTGGTGTTTTTGGATTAGGTCTGATATTTATTATCGAATCAAAAAGGTGTTCCGTTGTTTCGGAACACCTTTTTATTTGAAACTCTCTATTGCTCTTCTGGCGTACCAGCGCTTAGCATGGGGCCTTCGGCTGGCACAGTTGCCGGCCTGCCTAAGGGCATTGACGGACGGTTGATCTCGGTTTTGCCATCGGGTGCGAAAATCATCCCTTTCAACAAGGCTTTTTCCCAAACCCCGGCGCCCAAAATGTCATTCCCTTTGGCGTTGGCGTCAGCTCGGTTTGAGCCGGCAAGAATACCAGCGTATGTGCTGAGATCCATGCTTTTGTAGGCGGGTAGCAATTGGCTATTGTGGCAGGTATTACAGGAGGCCGCCCCATCGTACCAAAGATTTGGTGTGAGGAATATTTTTTGAATATCCGTTGTAAAAGTTCCAACACAAGCTGTACCCTTCGAATCGGTAAACTTGAAGGGGTCTGTTTCAGGATACCCGGCATCTACCCAAGAGCCAATCAGCTGAACAGCTGTGATCTTGCATTTGGGGGTTGAATCAGCAGCATTAGCCCCTACCTTCGCCACGGGTAACGAGGCTGGAGGGTAGGGAGGAATGGGGGTGCGAACCGCGTCATTGTATCCGGTACAGGTGTTGTTTGTTTGGCATCCAAAGAAATAGAGGCTAAACGACCAAACGATCAACATAACTGGCAGCCCGATCAATACGGTGTAGATAATTTTTTTTGTACTATCCTTCATTTTCTCTCTCCATACTTAGGGGGCTGGTGTGGCTTTGAGCGTTCGGATGTAATTGACCAAGTCCCAACGGTCGCGAACGGATAGATCCTCGTTGAGGGCTGGCATATGAATTTGACCACCAGCGCCTTGAATACCATTCGATATTGTTAGAAATAAGGAACCATCTGGTTTGGATTGGGTCAACTCGGAGGTGAGGTTGGCTGGCGGAAAAACCAAGGCACCGGCGATTACACCTGTACCATCGCCGGCAGCGCCGTGGCAATGGGTGCAGGTTACGCTAAAAATTAATTTACCGCGTTCTACCGAAAAATCATCTGAAACCACGGGGTTTTCGGGTACGCCTTGGCCAGGGATGTAGGCGGCGCCTTCGATCGGAATGGATCTGGCGGCTACCGGACGGGGTGATTCCATTGGTTTATATGAGGGTTGTATCTCCATGAAGGTGATCCAATCGAGCTTGATCACATCCATAGCGAACAACATTACAAACGAGGCGAGTACGCCAACTACAGCAAGGACAACCGCTAATCTTTTGTAGAAACTCATAGTTGGTGTGCCTCCGCTTGACGCACTGATTCCGCGCCGACTTTGGTTAGCGCGGAAATTATTTTTTCTTCTTCGTCACCGAGACAATCGATCAATAAGGCAATCTTGCCATCGCTCACTTCGGTTACATATTCTTTGGGCTCGTAATTAGGAAACTTGCTATCCAAAAACACACCTACGAAAGTACTGAGTAACATACCGAGCATTGTTAATTCGAAAAGTACAACAACCGAGGGAGGGCCTGATATGATCGGCTGCCCGCCAA
>CAZSLN010000125.1:0-4213 GCA_964607645.1 uncultured Anaerolinea sp. | reverse complement strand
GGCGTTGGATCAGTTTGAATCCACACTGCAGGCCGCGCAGGAACGCGCCGACAAAAAGAAGAAATGATCTTCCTCGGCCGTGAGATCTCAGAACAGCGGGATTACTCTGAATTGGTTGCTCAACAGATCGACAACGAAGTTCGCAAACTGGTTGATGATGCTTATCAGTCTGCGGTATCGATCCTAAAGCAGTATCGAACTGAGTTAGATAAAGTGGCGAACCTGCTTCTCGAAAAAGAAACGATTACAAGAGAAGAGTTTGAAGCGGTGTTTCCTCCCCCTTCAACCAAGCGAAGCGGCACTCCACAAGCTTCCTAAAGAATTACCAAAAGATCCCGGTGAACCCGGGATCTTTTATTTTAAGCCTCGCAATATGGTTTCTCGAATGGTTTCGACCGAGTCTGTGGAAGGGTTGAACCATTGAATGTTGGGGTCATCCGCTTTGAACCAGTTGGATTGCCGGCGAATGAAAACCCGCGTGATCCGTTTCATTTCACTTTTTGCTTCAGGTAAGCTGATCGATCCATTTAGCACCAAAATCACCTCGCGGTAACCTATGGCGGACATACTGGGGAGATCGTTGGAATAGCCATTCCGCAATAATCCCTCAACTTCCGCTAATAAGCCGGCTTCGAACATATTTTCAATGCGTTGATCAACGCGCTGGTATAACTCGGCGCGCGGTCTGATAAGGCCGATGAAAATGCAATTGTAGGCGCTTTCAACGGAGTTGCGTTGTTTTGAGAACCGTTCGCCAGTCTGTAAGATCACCTCCAGCGCGCGGATAGTTCTGCGAACATTGCGGTGATCGATGGAGGCAGCCGCTGCTGGGTCGAGGACGTTTAGCTTATTGTGAAGTTCTAATGTTGAAGTGTCCGTCGCCATTTTCTCGAGGATCACTCGAAGTCGTTGGTTTGGGGTTATGGTTGGCGGCTGCCAGCCATCTGTGATGGCGCGGATATATTGGCCAGTACCACCAACGAAGATGGGCAAATGACCGCGAGCTGTGATCTCCTTGATCAAACGTTCGGCGTTCTCTTTGAAAACAGACAATGACCATGTTTCATCAGGTGCTGCCACATCTATTAAATGATGCGGAATTCCATCCATTTCATCCTTGGTAGGCTTGGCTGTACCGATGTTCAATCCTCGGTAAAATAGGCGGGAATCGGCGGAAATGACCTCACCATTAAGGGAGTGGGCGAGCTTTATGGAGAGCTCGGTTTTGCCAACCGCGGTGGGGCCCAAAATGATCAGTAAATTTGGTTTAGGGGCGTTAAATGTTTTCAAAATGGGTGATCTCAGGAGTTTGGTTTGGTGAGCCTTCGATGGCGATGACATCTAGTTGATAGGTTGTAATATCGTGTGAATCAGCATAGGCTTGGGCAGCTAAGGCCATATGGTTGCGTTTTTTTGAATTAACTGCATCTTCTGGGTTGCCGGCAGTTCGGGTTGTGCGGGCTTTTACTTCGACGAAGGTAAAGAAGCCATCCTTGAGGGCAACGATATCGATCTCGCCGTAAGGGGTGTATATATTGCGTTCGACAACCTGATATCCTTTTGATACCAAGACATCGATGGCAGTTTGTTCTCCCCACTTGCCTATTCTTTGGTTGTGAGAACTCGAGCTTGCGCTTGTTTTTTTCATAGCACAAAAATTATATACTCTAATTGGGTAAGCGCCTAACCATTCCCTGAAATGCCGTGATAAAATTTTACCCCCGGAGGGCTTATGCCAGTTACCTTTGTATTACGAGAGAAAAAACATGAAGTGAAACCAGGCAGCACCCTGATGGATTCGCTCAAAAAAATAAATATACTGCCTGAAAGTGTGATCGCTGTGAAAGATGGCGAAATGATCTTGCAGGATGAGATCTTAAAAGAGGGTGATGTCATTAAATTAGTATCCGTGATCTCGGGCGGGTGATATGAAATGTAAAACTTGCGGTAACAAGGCTGTCGTGAATATGCCTCAGCACAAACTGGCAATGTGCAAAGAACATTACCTTGAATGGATCCCTGAGCAAACGGCCAGATTTATTCGAAAATACTGGATGTTTGGTCCTGACGAAAAAATATTAGTGGCGGTTTCTGGCGGAAAAGACTCGCTATCCTTGTGGGATATCTTGATCAGGTTGGGGTACATGGTGGATGGGATCTACATCGGCTTGGGAATTGATGAAGGGATCGGCTATTCGGATACTTCGCTGCGATTGTGCCGAGAATTCGCGGAAAAAAACCAGCAAAAACTGATCGTGGTGGATGTGAAGGGCGAACGCGGTCAATCCATTCCACAATTGGCAAGCAATGGTTCGCGTGGAAGGATGAAACCTTGTTCGGTTTGCGGCGTAGTAAAGCGGCACGAAATGAACCGCATCGCCTTTGAGCATGGTTACGCGGTGTTGGCTACCGGCCATAACCTCGATGATGAGGCCGCTACCTTGTTCGGGAATACCCTCTCATGGTCGAAAGACCTGTTGTTGCGCCAAAAGCCGGTTCTGCCCGAGCAAAATGGGTTGGCCCGCAAAGTGAAGCCGCTTTGCCGCTTCTATGAAAAAGAAATGACCGCCTACGCTATGCTGCGCGGGATTGAATACATCTATGAGGAATGTCCATTTTCGGTGGGTTCTACCTCTATTTATTACAAAGAATTGCTGAACCAGCTGGAAAATGAACGCCCGGGCGCTAAATTGGCTTTTTATGTCAAATTTTTGAGCGCAAGGGCAAGTGGTTTGTTTAAAGAAGATGATTACCAGCCGATCGAAGATGTTGAGGGGCAGGTAGGTGTGTGTTCTACTTGTGGGCAGCCTACTACCAATTCAGGGATGTGCGCTTTTTGTAAGATTGTCACTTTTGATAAGAAGGATGAATAAAGGAAATGGAACAGACCGGGATGAAGCAAGGTGAGGCCAAGGATTTTAAGTTTTTTGATATTTTTATGGCGATTTTTGTGACCGTGCTGGTCGTCAGCAATATCGCCTCTTCCGCAAAGATCATTGATCTCAAAATAAGTTTATTTGGAATTCCGCTCGCATTTGACGCTGGTACGATCCTTTTTCCGATCAGCTATATCTTCGGTGATATTTTGACCGAGGTGTATGGGTATAAAAAATCTCGCAGAGTAATCTGGACTGGGTTTTTCTGTTTGGTCCTCTCTTCTGTTGCATTTGGAGTGGTTGGGGCATTACCCGGTGAGGGAATGTGGCAAGGTTATGCTGGTGACGCGGCGTACCTCGCCATTCTTGGGGGAATGTCTTCGGGCGGGATCGTGTTGGGTTCCTTGGCTGGGTATCTTACTGGTGAGTTTTCGAATTCGGTGATCCTTGCCAAGCTTAAGGTTATGACCAAAGGAAATTATTTATGGCTGCGAACCATTAGCAGTACGCTGGTAGGGGAATTGGTCGATTCTGTGGTGTTCGTTTCGGTTGCCACCCTTTTTGGCATTTTCCCTTGGGAGTTATTTATCACTTTGACCATCACTAACTACCTTTTTAAAACAAGCATCGAGGTGCTGATGACCCCAATCACTTATTTCGTGGTTACCTTCACTAAAAAAGTGGAGCACGAAGATTTCTTCGATACAAATACCAACTTCAACCCATTTGAGCGGTAATGCTACTGAAGTAGACGGTGGTTCATATCAACAACATCTGATTGAACCTGGCTGATGGTTTCTTGAAGTTTTTCGGTAGCGTTGCCAAACTTCAATCTTCTGCTCAAAAAGAGGAATTCCTCTGTTCCAAAGGCTGGAACGGTAACATCTTTGCTATTGCCTCGCACCACCCGCATTGAATCGATCAGCCATCGCAGGAAGGTATGCGCTTTGTGCAATTTGGTGTAGTCCTCCGAGGTCAGAAACCCTTTTTCGAACAAACTCTTCATCTCAGCGCGGATGTTATTTAACCGCAAGGAAGGGTCGTTCCTTCCGAGATTGATCTGAAGGCCTTGGACGAGGTATTCGATATCCACCAAGCCACCTGGGCTGTATTTCGCATTGAATTTGCCGGCGGTCACCAAATGCCGTACTTGCTTTTCGCGCATCGCCCGCATCGAGATCACATCAAACACGTCGCCGTTATACACATAGTCATCGCGTAATTTACACACTTTTTCGCCGAGAGGCTCATCGCCGGCGATGCGGCGCATTTTGACCAAGGCTTGCCGTTCGTAAGGCCAAGCCAAGTGCCTATAAAACAGGTCGACCTGGGAGCGC
>CAZSLN010000124.1:0-4626 GCA_964607645.1 uncultured Anaerolinea sp. | reverse complement strand
CGGCAGCTTACCTCTTTTTTAACCTTCAAAGTTGCACTTCATTCTTGAATCTACGTCTATTGTATGATACTACGATGAATTAGTAAGGTAAATTCCTCTGATGGCGGTAAAATAGGTCATTGTTTACCTGGTGATCGATAATAGACTGAAATAATCTTAAAATATTAAAAATTTTTTGGGAGAAAACTCTGCCGACATTTGTGATACCCGAGGGTACTACCGACATCCATTATGGATACAAAAAACAGATCCATAAAGGTGTTTACACTTCCCTCATCATTCCTGATCCTGAGACATCTCTGATATCCTACGTCTTCAGCGGTTGTTTGATTTTGATGAAGTTTCCTTTTTCAGTACATTCAGAAAATTCTACGATCCTATCGTGACCGACTCCTTCATCACCAAATCCGATTTTCATCTGTACATGGACTGCCCCGCGCACTTATGGGCGAAGAAACACGACCAATACTCAGTGGTCCTCTCAGAATTCGAACAAAGCATCATGGACCTAGGCAAAGAAGTCGAGAAGATCGCCATTGATGCCTTTCGTGATCAATTTCAACAACCCCACACCAATCAAATTGTGGAGTATCAACGGACATTTACTTACAGGAATTTTCTCGCCCGGGCGGACATCCTGGTCTACAAACCGGATACCGACCAATATGATCTTTATGAAGTGAAAAGCTCCACCAAGGTAAAAGAGGAACATATCCATGACGTCGCCTTCCAGACCTTTGTTTTATCGCAAACGATCCATGTGGATCAGGTCTATATTGTTCATGTCAACACAGATTACATATTTAAGCAGGAGCTTGAAGCAGACAAGTTCCTCTCACAGGAAAATGTAACAAAGCAGGTGGTGGCGCTACAAACTGATGTGGCCATCTTATCAGAGCAAGCATTTAGGATGGCTGAGTTAACCAACGCGGATCAAGCGGCAAAATGCCTGAAACCGAAGAAATGCCCTTGTCCCTTGGTTTGCCACCCGCACCTGCCTGAATATTCGGTCTTCGATATCCCGAAGTTGGATAAAAAGAAGAAACAACTGCTTGTAGAAAAAGGGCTGATCACTCTTGATCGGATCCCAAATAATTTCCCGATCACCTCCTTACAACGTCAACATATCCAATGCATGCTCACCGGTGATGAATTCGTAGACTATAAAAGGGTGCGCGTGGAGGTGTCAAAATATCAATATCCCCTCTACTTCCTGGATTACGAGACCATATCGACCGCCATCCCCATGTTTGAAGGGCGTCGGCCTTACGAACAACTGGTTTTCCAATACTCGTTGCACATCCTGCCAACACCGGGTGGAGAATTAATCCACAGAGAAGCACTAGTGATCAGTGATCAAGATCCACAACCGGAGATCGCGGGACGTTTGGCATCTGATATCGGTGATGTTGGTACGGTGCTGGTTTGGTTTAAACCCTTTGAGAAAAGCATGAATAAAGGGATGGGCGAAGAACTACCGGAGTATACCGACCTGTTCAAAGGCATCAACCAGCGCGTCATCGATCTTGGTGATGTTTTTTCCAAGGGATTCTACATCCATCCGAAATTCAACGGCAGCTGGTCGATCAAGAATGTGCTGCCGGTGGTGTCCCCGACCTTAAGCTACGCTGGCATGGGGGTTTCGAATGGCACCCAGGCTATGACCGCCTGGTTAAAAGCCAGCCACCCGAATACATCAACTGAGGAAAGAGAGCAGATAACCAACGACCTGCTGCGATATTGCGAACTCGATACCCTCGCAATGGTTGAGATCTATCGATTCTTGCGATCGAAAATAGGGGGGTTTCGATAATATCCTTTTCACGCCTTCAGGGATGATCAGATTCAAAATGGCCCACTCCTAACCAGGCGATTGGTGACCCATAACATTTTTTCCTCCCGCTCACACCACGATCTCAGGCGTGATCGGGCAACCGCCCATGCAATCGGCTCTCACTTTGCAAGAACCGCAGCTCTGCTTCGCATGCTGCCTGAATTGAGTGAACCTCTTCGAATTCCAGGCTTGTTCAAGCGTATTTTCCGAATATACACGGCGTACTTCATTTCCTGGTCGAAACTGCAGGGTGTCATCAGCATATTGAGGCTGATGTAGCAGCTGACGCGCGCCGCATCGCACGGCTCATTGGTCTCGGGTATTACCGACAAGCAATAATTTACCACTCCAGGCATGGAACAGCTATCCATGCCGACCTTGAAAGTGGTTTCTCTTCTATCCAATAACGCGTAAAACTCCTTTACCCTCGAATCGCTCGTCGCCAACACATTTTTCCAGGATCCCAAACCGACCGGTATATGCAGCAGGAAAACCACGGAATCGATCCCTATTGGAAAATCACTTTTCTTCATCCGTTCGATCGCTTCATCGAAGGTGTTTCTGGCCAGTACAAAATGGATGTTGGTCGTGACCCCATGCTTCACCAACAGTTCGATCGCCCTAGATGTATACTCATTCCGATACCAACTCACCGCTACGGCGCCGCAGTATTTTTTCTGATGGCGGCCAGCTCATCGGTCATACCATACCCTGAGCTTGTGTAGTTGGGGACGATGTTGTTTTCCCGGCAAATCTTGAGGATCTCCTCAAAACAGGATGCTGGTCCGGGTCGCCCCTGCTGCCGATGGCGAATTGGTTGACCTTCCCTTTGCACTGCACCGCGATCGAGCGAAAGTTCTCTACACTCATGAGGTCTTCAACTTTGCGCAGCCCATCCTGATAACAACCCACGCCGGCTTTCATGCACTGCCCGGATCGTCCGTGCTCACAATGCCCTATGATCCCGACATCGATCAGGTGCGGGAAGGATGCCATGAACGGGTCGATGCCGGTATCACTACCTTATTCGTCTAAAATGCCTGTGCGAACATAAGCCCCCGTTGCTGGATCAAATAACGCGATGAAACGCTGTTGTGTGTCGATGATCCGATGGAATTTTTTCAATGGGTGTGCTCCTTGCCCGTAGGATACAAGAAAAATGATAAAAAGATATCATAACCCTTTATAATACATTTATCGTTAGATAGTAGCAATTATATCTATTCTTTACCTTCCCGGGTGTTTTTATTCAAGAAGCGGATGGATTTAATGTAAGCATATCAGATTCCACAAGGTTCGACAGAAGTTCCCAAAAATATTTCGGATATTTTGAAATACTCGAAATGTACTGAAGTTGTAATCCCCGACTCGGTCACCTCCAGTGGCAAAAGTGCTTTCTTAGGCTTCTCCAGCCTGGCTTCCATCGAAATACCCAGTTCGGTCAGGTTGTTCGGTCACGAGGCTTTCTACAACCGCTTCAACCTAACCTCTATCCATCTTCCTAACTCGGTCGTACTTATCGATGGATCCGCTTTTTCGGGCTGCTCCAAGCTGGATTTGGCCAACGGCCACAACCCCGAATCGATCACTTCAAAAGGAAGGAGAACAGCTAAGTTAGCCAAAAGGTGATTGAGATTGGCAAAATTGAAATGGATCGGTCAGCTGCTGGCTGATACTGAGTTGACCTTGGAAGAAAAGGTAGCGAGGTTATGTTCGGCGCACCCGGAGGTTCATTAATTTACTCTTCGAAATTATTCTGCCGCAGAACTCATTTTAGCTTTTTCAAATTATCGATGGGCGAGTGTGCCCTGTGGTCGGTAAGTAGGTCGTCATCGATCATTTGGGCATAGTGTTTTGTCATCGTGAGATCACTGTGGCCCATCAAGTCCTGCACGGTTAAAGCGGACATGCCGGCTCGGAGGGAGAGGATCGCAAATGTACGGCGCAGAGCATGAGCGGAGACAGAAATACCGGACCGGCGGGATAGTCGTTTGAAAAACTCTGATAGACCATCTCGCTTAAACTCAGTTCCGGAAACTGTTTGGAATAAAGCGGCAAGTGGGTCCTTGTTGTAGGATCTTTGGCGCTGGTATGCCAGAATGGCCCGCCGAGTGGTTGAAGCGATTGCCACAATGCGATCTTTGCCACCTTTTCCATTGATGATCTTGATACGGCCAGTTGTAATATCTAAATCCATCTGGCGGATACGAGTCATCTCAGTAAGGCGAACGCCGGTGTCGATCATGAACATGATGATGGCTTTGCCGCGGATATCGCATTGGGTTAACAGGTCCAGGACCGTTTTAGCTTCGAGGGTGGGCAAGCGGCGTTTTTTTATTTTTGGCATTTCAAAACGAACGGCTTTTTCAATGTAGTCTTCTGCAGCCAGGAAGTGGACAAAGGCGCGTATCGCCCTGGCATAACCGTGGATCGTGTAATCAGAGAGATCGCGGGATGTTTGTTCATAGAGGAATTGGCGGATATACCTGGGGTTGATCTCAGAGGGATCGTTGATTGATTGTGTTTGGGCCCATTTGATGAAGGAGCCGAGCATGAGGTTATAGTACTCGATCGTGCGTGGGGAAAGCATCATCGAGTGACGCGAAAGCATGAAATCAGAGAATGCGTCTATCAAATTAATAGAACGCAGCATCAACGCGTCAGTAGTTTTAGTATCTTTTGTGAATTTGTTCCTGGCCATAATACCTCCGTATGCGGGGGTACCGGGGTATATAGACCCCATATCTATGACTAAAGTGCCTCCGGAGGTATTCGAAACCCCAACCTACTGA
>CAZSLN010000123.1:0-4700 GCA_964607645.1 uncultured Anaerolinea sp. | reverse complement strand
TCTAGTATTCCTTTTTATTCTATTTTTATTGATATTATTTTGTTTTTTATGAGTGCTATCTACTGGATTGGCGAATGCATGTTTCTTGTTCTTGGAAGGAAGGAAAAAACTACCAAGAAATTAAGAGTTGGAATTTTGGTTTTTGTTCTTTTCTTCATACTAAGTTTAATAATTTGGCCATTCCTCCATTATTTGAATCGTAGCCATTTATTACAAAATCAGCAGGTGAAACAAGAAATGACAACAACAGTAACTGCAAAGGATGAACTTACCGTCCCCATAATTATTGAGTCTTTGAAGAATCCTTCGATTGATGCTCTTGAGGACTTTACTGGATTGGATTGTAAAAATTTATCCGAAATAAAAACTGAAGATATTGGCCCACTTATTTGTGTTTATGGGCATTTGAAATATAGAGTGTTTGTCTCGTCTGGGACACAAAAGAATTTAAATTTGGTTTTATTCGAGGATGGATCAAAAAAAACAATTTTGAATGTCATTGCTTTCGGTAATTTAATAAATGATGCGGAATTGAAAATCAATACTTGCGTTGTTGTTCTTGGTAAGTTATTAGAATTGGGCGAAAGATCGGCCTTTGATGTGATGCCTGGCGCGGAAATGAAAGTCATATACTTTGGGAATACCATGAAGTGTAGTCAATAATGGGGAAAAAAGGAGGGATTATGGGGTGACGGCGGCGGTAGATAAGGGAAAATGGCGAGCGAGGAAGTAGAGATGGGAGCTAATGCAAAAAGTACTATTGTTACTAACCAATTCCAAGTGCGGGGTGTAGGGTAGAACCGTTCCTTTGGGTCTCTGATTGCTGTACAACTTTGAAAAGAGGAAATATGCCATATTGCATCAAGTGTGGGACTTCGAATATTGATGAAGCTTTTTTTTGTTTTCATTGTGGGGCAAAGATCGACCTGGTGGGGAAACCTGAGAAACCGGTTGTGTTGCCTGATACAGTGATTGAGAAAAATACAGGTGTTGAACCGAAGTTGAAGGAGAATTTAGAAACGCCATTGGGTGTAGCAGAAATGGTAACCGAACCTGTTGTAAGTGGAATAAAGATTGGCGAGCCAAAGTCTGAGATGCTGGATCAAAGTGGGGTGGGCAGTACGTGGAAATGCCCGTATTGCTCAGATATGGTAAAGGCAAAGGCGTTGGTATGTAGCTATTGTGGGAGAGATTTGCAGGTTGTGGAGGAGAGGGACCTGGTCCTGGAACAGAAGCCGGAGAAATCTGTTGACAAGTGGAACCTCGCAGAAATACGGGAAAGGATGCCGATTTGGTTAGGGGTTGTGTTAATAGGGTTGGTGAGTTATGGATTAAGTAAATTAGGTGAGTCAATGGCAGTGACACTTTGGCTTCCAGAATTGTTTGTCCTATGGATGCCGGTGACTATGTATTCACTTGTCTGGATAATCTATTCGTTTATTTTGAATCAAAAGAAGCCTATCTATTGGGGGCTTGCTGGGTTTATTAATTTGTTATTACGAGGTATTTTCTTCCCTGGACCATCCCAATTTTTCGGAATGTATGGTGTTTCGGTAATACACCAAACGTTTATTTGGCTTCCATTCGCTGTACTGTTTTATATTTCGGTCAAGGACTTAAAGAAATCTCTCCTTTATTGGGTAAGCTTTATTATGATTTATAGCTTATTGTCGGTAATTTCTTACGTTTTGTTCAGTAGCTATAACATGATAGCGAATCCTTTTCTATTCGATTTTCTTTTTCCAACGCTGTCTGCCATGGTTTTGTATTTATTAACTCGAGGGAAAAAATGAATAGTTTGATGCAAAGACATTAGGAGCGATTATGAGACGGAGATTTGGTGAGATAACTGGTTGCCCGGAGGGGAGCTGGTTTAGTCATTTTGGGGAGTTGCATCTGGCGGGGCTGCAATTATACAGGAAATTGAAGCTACTTCTAATATCATTGCCGTAACGAACTTAAACCAAATTTTTCTTACCATTAAAAGCACATTAAAATTTGTTAGCAAATTGTTAACAAATAATGTATAATTATTTCAATCTGGCAATTTATGTTGCTGGAGCCCGATGGTGGTTGTTTTGCCTCGGTTGGATGCAATACCCTGAATATGAACCTGGCCTGTCCGCCCGAAACTCGCGGATGATCGTTGACATCGCCTTCCTGCCCTCCTTTTTATCAGGGGGGTGATATCACAAACATTTTATTATGGATCGACAGCGGGCTTTTGCCCCCTGTTTTGGTTAGTTAAACCTAGGCCTTGGGCTTATGGACCTTATTTTGGGTAATACTTTCAGCCGTGGAGCGCTCCCGCAGTCGGGAAATATCCGTGGCTTTTTTATTTAATATGAGAAAAATTACCGGAATAGAGGTGCAGAAGAAGAATCCGAACCGTGTGAACATCTTTTTGGAGGATACCTTTGCTTTTGGGCTGAGCAGGATGACGGCGGCATGGCTGACCGTTGGGCAGAGCTTGAGCGAGGAGAAGATCAGTTGGCTTGAGATGGAGGACACGCGGGAGGTTGCAATGCAACGGGCGCTTAACTTTTTATCTTACCGGGCGCGCTCTGAACAGGAGATACGCGCTAACCTTGGCAAGGCTGAGATCCCCGATGGGGTGATTGAGGCCACCGTGCAGCGTTTGCGGGAGCTGAATTTGGTGAACGACGCGGATTTTGCCAGGGTATGGATAGAGGACCGGAAACGGTTTAGGCCTCGCAGCCGCAGGTTTTTGGCTTATGAGCTGAAACTGAAGGGGATCGATGAGCATGTTGCCCAGGAGGCTCTGGAGGAGCAGGTGATCGATGACCTTGAGGCGGTGAACGCGGGCCGAAAGATTGCGCGGCGGTTGGCAACCTTGCCTTGGCAGGATTTTAGGGTGAAAATGGGCGGTTACTTGGGGCGAAGAGGGTTTTCGTATCAGGCTATTGCGCCCGCCATGCGCCAATTGTGGGATGAGCTTCATCCTGACGGTGAGATCTCGAATTTTGATGACGAGGAAAAATTATGAACTTTTTGATCATACCTATTTTAGTTGGCGTGTTTGCGCTGGCGATTGGGGCGGCAGTGGGTTTTTATGTGAACAAGACCCAGGTAGAGAAAGCCCGCCAAATTGAATTGACCAATAGCAAGGGGATCATTCAGGAGGCGCAGGACCGCGCCGCCAAGATGGACCTGGACGCGCGCGATAAGGCTATTAAGGTGGTGCAAGCCGCTGAGAATGACTTGACGCAGCGCCGTGGTGAGCTGAACCGCGAGGCGGACCGTTTGGATAAGCGGCGCGCCGAGATGGATGGCCGTGTGGAGCGCCTTGAACAGCGCGAGGCCGCCGTGAATAAGCGACAAGGCACGGTGGATAGGCGCGCGAATGAGGTTGAGAAGTTGCACGAGCAGCAGATGGAAAAGCTGCAGGAGATCGCCGAGCTTAGCAGTGATGAGGCGAAGAAGATCTTGCTGGCCGAGGTGGAGACTGAATCGCGCAATGATATGGCGCGCATCATCCGCCAGGTTGAGAATGAGGCTAAGGAAGAAGGCGAGAAGAAGGCGCGTATTTTGATCGCTGAGGCGATTCAGCGGGTGGCTAGCGAGCATGTGAGCGAGGTTACCAGCGCTGTTGTGACGCTGCCGAATGAGGAGATGAAGGGCCGTATTGTTGGGCGTAATGGCCGCAATATTCGGGCTTTTGAGCAAGCCGCCGGGGTGGATGTTATTGTGGATGATACCCCTGAGAGTGTGACGATCAGTTGTTTTGATAGTGTTCGCCGTGAGATTGCCCGCCGCGCGCTGACGCGTTTGACGGTGGATGGACGTATTCATCCGGCGCATATTGAGAAGATCATTGAGGACGAGGGCAAGGCCGTGGAGAAGATCATGGCTGAGGCTGGCGAGCAGGCCGCTTTTGATGCCGGCGTGCCAGGGTTACACCCTGAGGTGCTGCGCATGATGGGGCGGTTGAAGTATAGGACGAGTTATGGGCAGAATCAGCTGGCGCACGCGATTGAGGTTGCTAAGCTGGGTGGCATTTTGGCCGCTGAACTTGGAGCGAATGTTCCGTTGGCGAAGGCCGGCAGCTTTTTGCACGATATTGGTAAGGCGATGGACCACAACCAGGAAGGCACACACGCCGCGCTGGGAGCTGAGTTCTGTAAGCGTTATGGGGTGCACCCGGCGGTGGTGAACGCTATCGCCAGCCATCACCATGAGGTGGAGCAGGATAGTGTGGAGGCGGTTATCGCTGAGGCGGCGGACGCGATTAGCGGCGCGCGGCCTGGAGCGAGGCGCGAGGACTTGGAAGCGTATATTAAGCGTATTAGGACGCTGGAGGATATGGCGACCAGCTTTGAAGGTGTATCGCAGGCGTTCGCGATTCAGGCGGGGCGTGAGGTGCGCATTATTGTGCGGCCGGAGGATATTGATGATCTGGCTAGCACACGGCTGGCGAGGGATATCGCGAAGAAGATCGAGGAGACGATGCAGTATCCGGGGCAGATCAAGGTTACTGTTATTCGGGAGACTCGGGCGGTGGATTACGCTAAGTAGGGTTTGAATTATGAACTTCCCGCGAAGTGATTAATTTCACGGAAAGCAATTAAATTTTACGGAAAGCAATTAATTTCACGCAAAGACGCTAAGAACGCAAAGGAAAATCTCCGATGCGTTCTTTTAATTTCGGGTTTAGGATTGATTTCACGGCGGGTTGGCCG
>CAZSLN010000122.1:0-4760 GCA_964607645.1 uncultured Anaerolinea sp. | reverse complement strand
TGAAATTAAGACCCGTTCACCAAAATTTTTACAGAATAGTTTTCCAACTCTGGGTGATACTTGCAAAGCAAGCATGGACTCTTTCCCAAGTTTTTCACTCCAATAAGGGATCAGTGAACAATGAGCTGAGCCTGTTACCGGGTCTTCAAAAATACTTGCTTGTGGGGTAAAGTAACGCGAAACAAAATCAACTTCATCGCCTTTCGCTGTTATTATAATACCGCCAGGATCGAGATTGATTTGGTTAAGAAGACTTTGATTGGGTTCAATGCTTCGTATTATTTCTTCCGATTCAAATACAAGCACATAGTCTCTGGCCTTCAGTACTTCGACAGGCTTTACCTGAATTGCGTCTAAAATTATTTGGGGAATATCGCTCGGTACAGGTTTGCGAGACGGGAAATTTAGAGTCAATAATTCCTTTTCAACTGTCACCTTAAGTTCACCGCTTTTTGACTGAAACTTAATTGATGGCAGAGGGTAGTTGAGATGCCTTGCGATTACGTGCGCTGTCGCCAGTGTTGCGTGCCCGCACAAATCCATTTCAATTTCTGGAGTGAACCAACGAATTTCAAACCCATCCTGTAATGGAATGAAAAACGCGGTTTCGGCAACAGAATTCTCTATCGCGATTCTTTGCATAACTTCATCGGGAAGCCAATGCTGAAGGGGGCAAACGGCGGCAGGGTTGCCACCAAAAACCTTGTTGGTGAAAGCGTCTATTTGGAATAGTGGTAATTGCATAATGACCTCGGGGGTTGGTTGATGATAAAAAAGTTATTGCTCATGTGAAAATGGAAGGCGGGCCAACCGTTAGACGCGCGCTTTGTTGGGCAGGGACTTGAAGACTCGCTCGCTTCTGCCGCATGACCTGCCTGGGTCACTAACTCAATTTGTCAGGTTGAGCGGTTGTTCAGCGGCTTCTATTTTTCATTTTTTTATATATCCATTAAATATTCTTTCTACTGGCACCCATCCAATAAATTTGGGTTTTGTCCAGCCTGGAGCGGAAATTAGATCTTGTACTTCCAAATAATTGTCAATTCTAATTTTGTCCCAAGTATGAACGATATTTCCGTTTCCAATATGCAATCCAACATGGCCGTAATTTTTATATTCATTATCTATCGATCCGAATGCATCATAAAACACAAATGAACCTATTGCGGGATAGCCAATATTGTTTTTTGCTCCATATTCTTCCGCTGATTCCTTTGCGGTACTGCATCCAAATATTTCCACATTGTTGCTTTCTTCATAAGCTTCTTCAACAAATGCAAGGCATCTAAATGGATATAGCTCAAGCCCAACCTTCGCTTTAGCCCAGTGGATTGCATTTTCAACATACCTATCAAAATCAGCGTTCATTTACTTCTCCATAACAAACTTTATTACCATAGATCATTATTTTTACCAAAACTAACTATTTATTTTGCCGAAAACGCCAGCCAACCAAAGTTGTTAGCGAACACGGGCGGCTTTGAGTGAAAAAGGCCACCAGGCGCTGCCTCAGCTGTTGCGGCTAGAAACCCAAAAGCATGGGCGAATTAATGCGCTTGTTAGGTGCACCCATATGTAAAAGATTTTAATCCTTATTCGTAAAATCAGGACGGTTGTTTGGGTTATCATACTCGTTTGGTTTTTTTAGGTTAGCAAGCCACAGATACGAACTAGTTGCCAAAATAGTCCCGATAAAAGTTGCAACTATATCATTTGTATCAAAGTGAAGATTCTCGCTGTTAATTTGAATAAACTCCCACACGATGAGGCCCAACGTTGTAAATGCAGAAACGAATAAATATATTTTATGTGCTTCGCTTTTTTGATCGTTTTTGACTACCTTGGGTATAAAACTAGCGAGAATGAGCGGCATCGCGTAACCCGCCGCAATGTTTGGCGATACCCCTAGAAAGAATTGAAACAAATAATTGTTACTGGATAAATTTTCGCGTGCCCACTGTGTTGAACTTAATAATGCCAAACCAAGCATTCCCACTGCTGACAGTAGAACAGCAAGCGATATTTTAATATCCCGAATAGACGTATTCATTTATTTTCACGATACCATTTATTATCAAACAAATCTGAATAGAAATTTTTCTTCCTGAATAAAGGCAACCGCCCAACGAATTGCGTGACCCGCGCTGGGGCGGGGACGGCGGAACCGACCAGCTAGAAAATAGCTAAGGAGTAGGAAACTGCTTGGGATGCGCGCTGACTCCGCAGCGTCCAGCGCATCCTTTGTTGGGCGTTTTCTTGCGCCAGACTTGCGGGTTAAAAAAGTGTCACCGCCAGCCGTTTGCAAGAGACCTGTAAACAACTTGAAACAGACTTCCTGATTAGCGCTGCGGTTTATGAGCAATTTCCGCAAGCCCCCGTAAAAGACATGGGCGAAGTGAACATTCGCGGCAAGTTTGATCCCATGCGGGTTTATGCCGTGACTTCTGCCAAATTTTTGCGAACCCAAACAGCCCATAAAAATATCCCCCTTCCGAGACGACCCGGACTGGGGATATTTTTATCCCTTGACAAGAATAAAACTGTTTGATAATATCCCTGTATAGATATATAAAACGTAAGGAGCATTATGCCACTCGAACACGCAATTCTCGCTTTTATAGAATACGAACCCATTTCAGGCTACGACTTGAAGAAATTTTTCGATGTCTCGGTCGCCCATTTCTGGTCGACAACGCAGAGCCATATTTACAAGTCGCTGGAAGGGTTGGAGAAAAAAGGCTGGGCGCAGGCGCATACCATTCAGCAGGATGGCAAGCCAAACCGTAAGGAATACCATATCACAGATGAAGGCCGCGCCGAGCTGCGTCGCTGGATGACCACGCCCCTTCCGATGGAGCCTGTCCGCAAGGCGACGCTGATTCAGGTCTTCTTCTCGCACTTCAGCACAAACGAGGAAATTGCCGGGTTGTTCGAAATCCGCATGAATGAAATCCGATCACAGATCCATACTCTAAAAACGGTGGCACAGGTGGCAATCGACGAAAATGCACAACGAGTCGGCTTCGAGCGCGCCCGCCTGCTCTGGCAGATCACCCTCGATTATGGGCTTGCGTACTACGAATTCGAACTCGCCTGGAACCAAAGGACCCTGGAGACCATCCGTAACCTGCCACCGCTGACGCCGCCCAATCAGCCCTCACCCTGAGCTTCTCCCAAAGGGAAAGCGGACTCCCCGGAAATAAAATTCTAAAAAAAAGTCAAAACCGCCTGAATCCAGGCCGGTGTTTTCAGTGCGCCTTGTGCGCAGAAAAGGAGATCTTCAATGAAAGTTGGCACTGCAATCAACCTCCACAAAGCTCTGGTTACACCGGTTGTCTTGGGGCTGATGTGGTTCTTCAACAACTGGTCGACCGAGGCCTTCATTTACCTTGCCATTCACGGAGGTTACAGCCTGCTCTGGCTGATCAAGGATGCACTTTATCCCGATAAACGCTTCGATGAAAAACAGCCCGTGGCGATTGCGCTCATCTTCTTTTTCCTTCCGCTAGCGGGATATTACCTGGCCCCGTACCTGCTGATCAGCCGCCACCTGACGCTCCCCGCGCCTCTCATCGGGTTGGTGCTGGTGCTCTACATCTTTGGCATTTTCCTGCACTACGTCAGCGATGCGCAGAAGTTCTATACCCTGCAAAACAAAAAGGGATTGATTGAAGACGGCCAGTTCAAATACACCCGCAAACCGAACTACCTGGGTGAGATCATGATCTATGCGGCCTATGCGAGCATGTCCATGCACTGGCTGCCGTTCCTGGTCCTCAGCGGCTGGGTCTTCGGTTTCTTCGTCCGCAACATGCTCAGCAAAGACAAATCGCTTTCACGCTACCCTCATTTCGCGGAATACAAGCAAAAATCCGGACTGCTCTTTCCAAAAATTTTCTAACCCAATTGAGGAGACTTTACAATGACTCAAAAAATTCTCGTCATCGGCGCGGCTGGCTTTGTCGGCGCTCCTATCGCCAAACAACTTCAAGCAGATGGCTTCTATGTGCGTGCGCTCGTTCGCAATGCAGAAAAGGCTCGCCAAATGCTCGGCGGCCAGGTTGAATTGATCGTTGGCGATTTCTCAGACAGAGCCACGCTTGAAAAAGTATTGGATGGCGTCGATGGCGTGAATCTGAGCGTGCCATGGCAATTCGAAGCGCAAGTCGCACGGGATGTGACCTCCATTCTCGCCGCCAAGGGACACAAAAAAGTTCGTGTCACCTACATCTCCGGCACCACTGCCCTGCCCGAAAACCCCTGGTATTCGATGATTGACGAGAAACTCAAGGCCGAGGAAGTCCTCAAGCAAAGCGGCGTGGCCTACACCATCTTCCGTCCCAGTTGGTTCATGGATGCGCTGGCTCTCTTTGTCCGCGATGGCCGCGCCACCATTTTCGGCAAACAGAAACAGCCCTATTATTTCCTTTCCCTGGCAGATTTTTCCCGCGCAGTTTCCAAGTCTTACCAAACCGAAGCTGCCGCCTACCAGACCTTCGTCATCAATGGGCCCCAGGCCATGCTTATGCAAGACGCGCTCCAGCAATATTGTAATGGTATCCACGCTGGCGTTAAAGCCGCGACGATGCCGACCTGGTTCGGCAACATGCTGGCAGCCATGCTGAAAAGTGAAAGCATGAAAGACTTCGTAAAGATGATGGCTTATTTCGAAAAGTCACCCAAGGTCAGCGCGCCCAACGGTGCGGAGAAAATTGTAGGTGCGTCAACGACCACCCTGCAAGAATGGCTCAAGACAGTGA
>CAZSLN010000121.1:0-4814 GCA_964607645.1 uncultured Anaerolinea sp. | reverse complement strand
GCGCCGGTTGCCTTCCCGCGTCAGCGAGCCGCCGAAGGAAAACCAGCCGTTCAGGTCATCATCCAAGATATTTCTGAACGCGAAAAGCTCCTCAACGAAAAGCAGATCAGCATCGATAAACTCAACACCGCCTTAGAAAGTATGACCGACGCTGTCTTCATCTCAGATACCCAAGGTCACCTCATCGACTTCAACGACGCCTTCGTCACTCTAAACCGCTTCAAATCCCGCGAGGATTGCGCCACCCATTTTTCCGAATTCTCAAAAATTTTACACATCACTCGCCCCACCGGCGAGGCCGTCCCCATCGAAAATTGGCCCATTCCCAGCGCCCTTAGGGGCGAATCAGCCTCCAATGTCGAATTCTCCATCGAGCGCAAAGACACCGCCGATACCTGGATCGCCACCTACAGCTACTCCCCCATCCGCAACAAAAACGGCTCCATCGAAGGCGCCGTCGGTGTAGCCCGCGATATCACCACTCGCAAACGCCAAGAGATCGAAATCCAAAAAAATCACGACCGCCTTGAGCTCGCCATGAATTCCGCCAAAATGGCCTGGTGGGAGATGGACCTCCGCGATGGTCATGTAACCTTTGATCCAAAAAAAGCCATCATGCTCGGCTATCCTACTGAAAAATTCAAGCTATATCAGGATTTCGTAGATCTGGTTCACCCCGATGACCTTGATAAAACCATGAACGCCATGATGCGCCACATCGAAGGCAACGCCGATCATTACGAAATAGAATTCCGCATCCTAACCGCCTCAGGCAAATACATCTGGTTCTACGATATCGGAACCATCGTCGAAAGAACCGGAGACGGCCACCCCGCCGTCGTTACCGGCGTCACCATCGATATCACCCGCCGCATGGAGATCGAAGAAGAACTAATCACCATCTCCCAAAGGCTGGATCTCGCCACTCGCTCCGCTAAAATGGGCATCTGGGATTGGGACATCGTAAACAACAACCTCGTGTGGGATGAGCAAATGCTTCGGCTCTACGGGGTCAAAAGGAGCGATTTTCCCAATGTGCTCGAAGCCTGGCTCGCTGGAGTGCACCCTGAAGACCGTGATAAAAGCAATGAAATTTCCCAGCAAGCTGTGCAAGGCCTACGCGAGTACGATACCGAATTTCGCACCCTCTGGCCTGATGGTTCAGAACACTGGCTAAAAGCCGATGGCCAAGTCTTCCGCGATGATACCGGTAAAGCCATCCGTATGGTGGGCATCAATTACGATATCACCGAACAAAAACAAGCTGTGGTAAACCTGCAAAAAAGCGAAGAAAACTACCGCCAACTCGCCCAAGAACTCGAACAGCGCGTCATCGCCCGCACCGCCGAAGTTCGCGACCTCTACGAAATTGCCCCCACCGGTTATCATTCGCTCGATGAGAAGGGCCGCATCGTCATCATCAACCAAACTGAGGCTAACTGGCTCGGTTATTCCCGTGAAGAATTGATCGGCACAGAATTCTTGCAGTATCTAACCGATCAGTCCAAGGATCAATTCCGGAAAAAATTCCCTCAATATTTAGCCGATGGATTTATAAAAAATGTGGAATTTGATTTGATCCGCAAAGACGGCAGCACCTTCCCCATTTTGGTGGATGCCATCGCCATCTACGATCATCAAGGCAAGTACCAGCAAAGCCGATCCACCGTTTTTGATATCACCGAACGAAAGAAAGTCGAAGACGCCCTCGCTGATTCCGAAGCCCAATTACGAATCAGCCGCGATAATCTGCGCATCGCCAATTTGTCTCTCGAAAAAGCCGCCCTTCTCAAGGATGAATTCCTCGCCAGCATGAGCCACGAGCTGCGCACCCCGCTCACCGGCATCCTTGGTCTCTCTGAGGCACTACAATACAAAGTCTATGGCGATCTTGATCCAAAACAAGAAATCGCCGTAAAAAACATCGAGCTCAGCGGCAACCACTTACTCTCCCTCATCAACGATATCCTCGATCTCTCCAAGATCGAAGCCGGCCAACTAACCCTGCAAGCATCTCCCTGCTACCTTTCCGATATCTGCCGCTCCACCCTGCAACTCACCAAAGGCCTCGCCACCAAAAAGAACCAAAAAGTAACCTACTCCATCACCCCCGAAAACATCAGCGTTCAAGCCGACCCCCGCCGCCTAAAACAAATGATCGTCAACCTGCTCAGCAACGCCATCAAATTCACCCCCAAAGATGGCTCCCTCGGCCTGATCATCGAAGGAAATGAGACCGAACAAGTAGTGCGCCTCACCGTCTGGGATACCGGCATCGGCATCCAACCAGATGACCTCTCTAAGCTATTCCAGCCCTTTGTTCAGGTCGATACCAGCCTTTCACGCCAAAGTGAAGGCAGCGGTCTGGGTCTCTCCTTGGTAAAACGCATGGCGGAATTGCACGGCGGCAGTGTTGAAGTGGAAAGTATCCCCAGCCTAGGCAGCCGTTTCACCATCGTCCTCCCCTGGGTTTCCGCCGGCACCGATGGCACCCCCGAAGACCGTGGCAGCATCACAGCGGCAAACCGCTCCTCCGCCGAATTAACAGAATCCAACGCCAAAAACAGTCCGCTCATCCTCATCGTAGATGACAACATCATCATCGGCAAAACCTTGGCGGATGTATTAAAAGCTAGCAATTATCGCACCGCCTATGCCCAAGATGGCTTAGAAGCCATCAAGCTTGTCCCCGAGATCTATCCCAACCTGGTCATCATGGATATTCAAATGCCCCTCATGGATGGCTTCGAGGTCATCACCCGCTTGCGCACCAGCAAGAACCCGCAAGTGGCAAACGTCCCCATCATCGCCGTCACCGCCCTAGCCATGACAGGCGACCGCGAGCGCTGCCTAAAAGCCGGCGCCAACGAATACATCAGCAAACCCGTTCAGGCTAAAAGCTTGATGGAAGCCATACAGCAAGTCTTATCGGACCAAAAATAACAAAACACTTTAAACACAAAACGGCAGCATCGAATGGATGCTGCCGTTTTTTTATCAGGTTTCACAAGCTTTATTCTTTATCGCGGTTCACTTTTTTAAACAACACAAAGCGCTTATTATCTTTATTCACGCTCAATTCCACATTCTTATAAACAAACTCCGGCGTAAAATTCCTGTCCAAACTTTCATTAAACTCCCGCCACTCTTCCACCGTAAACGACTTATTGGCAACCTTGTTAATATTCTTATGGGTTTGGGATTTTAATTTCTTTTCCTTCTCCCGTTCCTTTTCCTCTGGGCTCAAAATGGTCATCAAATACAATTTAACAACCTCATTCTCCGCCGCGAACTCCTCCAGGAAGATCTCTTTTTTACCGCTATTATAATTGCCGCTAAATTGGATGCCCTCCATAAAAGCCGCCTCGTTTACATAAAACACCGGCCTAGCGGTCGTATAAAAAAAGTTCTCCCTGATCTCGCATTTCGATGGCCCAGCCAGCAAAAAGAACACGCTCTCTTCTTTGTGCCCATCCGAGAAAGAATTCTTAGTGAACACAGCCTCCGCGTTATCCGCCAAGCCAATATCAAAAAACTCATTATCATAGATCACATTAAAGCGAAACACCGAGCTGGAGTTCCCGTTGATCGAAACACCGGTTTGGCTATTATCATAAATTTGGTTATGCGAAAATGTTCCATCGCCATATTCCGCCAAGGTGATCGGCTGCAGATTGTTGTGGATCAAGTTTTTTTCCGCCGAGCATTTTGAGTGGTCCGAAATAAAAATACCCTGCTGATTTTCAAAGATCTCGCAGTCCTTTATCTCGACATGCGCTTTTTCAAGCACCTCCACCCCAATAGCGTTCCGCCGCACAGCTGATGCGTTCAACCACACCAACCCCGTGCTAACGCTGCACACTCCCCCAAACGAATTATCGTTGATATCACATTTTCCTACATAAGCGCTGCTTTTTTCGCTGATCCGCAGCCCATAATAATTATTACTAAAGCTGCAATCCGTAATTTTCGCCACGGTCAATTCACCCAGCGCCAAACCATCCTGATCATTATTATGAAACGAACTGTGAGAAATGTTCACCCGCTTATTGGAAGAGATCGTAGCGCCATGGCCGTTGCCTTCCTTCACATTCCCGAGGCTCTTCGCGCCTGAAAAAGCGCAGTCATCCACATCCAGCTCGCCGCCATTGAACACAAAAACATTCGATTTCAACCGCCCCGTAACCGAAAACCCAACACCGCTCACCGCCAGCTTGGCAACCCCCGCCGCCTTCACCAAAAACTCAACCATATCCCCCTGCACCAGCGTCTTCGTAGCGCCCTTCCCCACGATATGAACAAACTTACTGATCACGATCGGCTCACTAAGCAAGTACTTCCCCTTGTTTAAAACAAGAGTACCGCCTTCATCAAGCTGATCTAAATAAGACTGTAAAGAGATCGCCTCGCCTGCGGTTGGAACGGGAACAGTGATTTCAGAGTTAAACGTCATCGGTAAAACCTCAAAATGAGTTAAAAGATCCTTTGTAGTGAATGAATTGTAATTCCCTATCGTTAATAATTTTACGCCGAAAACCAAAAAAATGGTTACAAGTTTCAACCTAATTAACCACCTCAAGCCAAGGCGAAGCCCCCGTATCGGCTGGTCATGACCAGCCCTGTTAGCGCCCGCCAACCTGCTCTTTCCACATCAAATTATCAAGCTTTCTCTCCGAAGCCCACACGAGGCGAAGCCTCGCGTAGGGGTTCGGCGCTGACGAACCCTGTTGGCGCCAGCCAACCCGCCTTTCCACGACCTAATTATCAAACCCCCACGCATCAGCTCCCAAAAACGAGGCGAAAGCCTCGCGTAG
>CAZSLN010000120.1:3163-4829 GCA_964607645.1 uncultured Anaerolinea sp. | reverse complement strand
GCCAACCTGCTTGTCAGCGACAAGCAGCTACGCGGGGCTTTGCCTCGTGCGGAGGCGGTGGGAAGTGTGCGGGTATGTGGATTGCGCCAACAGGGCAACCGCGAGGGTTGCCCTTACTGAGGCTTTGCTTGGTGCTGTTGAGGGAGGTGATGGTTTCTATTGGAAAATTATGGGAAGTTTGGTATTTATTGTTTTTCCTTTTTTCTTTATTCGTGTCTTTGTATATTTTAGCTTTCTGGCAGGGGGATGGGTTTTGTTTATTACAGTGGGGTTAATATTTAATAATGCCGGTGGCGTTCTTTCCCAATCAAACGCTATTAAACCGCAAGACTGCACTAGACAACAACCCATTTGGGCGATAGTTATGAATGTAACAGAGTGGTCTTATTCTTCCTACCCTAAGAACAACAATATTGCCTAACCTTTGAACACCCTCGGCGCTGGCGCGCACGGCTCTTTCTTTCGTCCCTCAAACTTGGTAAAATCAAACAATGCTGAATGCTGACCCCACTGAGATCGAGAAATTTGATGATATATCTTCTATTTGGTGGGATAAAGCTGGCGAGATGGGCACGCTGCACACTATCAACCCTCTCCGCGTCAACTACATCCTCAGCAACATGCCTACACCGAACGTCAAAATAGCCGATATCGGCTGCGGAGGCGGCATTCTCACCGAAGCCTTGGCCTTGGCTGGCGCTCACGTCACCGGCATCGATCTCTCCACCCGCTCCATCGAAGCCGCTAGGCGGCACGCCCTAGCCAGCGGCTTTACCATCGACTACCGCCTGCAAAGCGCCGAAGACCTGGCCGCCAAGCAGCCTGCCGCCTTCCACGCGATCACCTGTATGGAGATGCTTGAGCACGTCCCCAACCCGGCCGGCATTGTGGCAGCCTGCGCCCAAGCGCTAAAGCCCGGCGGCAATGCTTTCTTCTCCAGCGTAAACCGCAGCCCAAAAGCCTGGCTTCTGGTGATCATCGGAGGCGAGCTAATACTGCGGCTGCTGCCGCGCGGTTCGCATCACTATCGCAAACTTATAAAACCATCCGATATCCAAAACTGGGCTGAGGCAAACGGCCTGATCTACCGCTCTATCGCCAGCTTAATCTACAACCCACTCAACCGCCGCTTTAAAGTCAGTCACGGCATTGGCGATGTCAATTATATGATGCACTTCCAAAAACCGGAGTGAGGCCAATTAGGTCAGCAAGAAGAGGGCTAACCTGGTCGTAGAGGTGAAGCCTTGCGTTGTGGCTGGGCACTTTTTAGCCTAGGTGGCGAAAGGCAACAAGCCCTTTACCCCTTGAAACACCAAACCCTCTGGTAAACCCATTTGTTTTCCTGTAAAAATGTGACCATTCTTCAATCTCAACAAATCCCCCCATCCAAAAGATACTCGCCCCCGCTTAAAAACGAAAACCAATAGGGTTCCCCTATTGGTCTGATTCCCTAAAAAGGGATATTAGAATAAAAATTTACATCAGATAAAAGGAACTCAACTCCCCTCAACCCAGATCACTACCTTATTACGGCCGTTTTGCTTCGCCTGATATAACGCCGCATCGGCCCGCTTATACCACTGTGAAAATGTTTCACCGCCTTTCCTGCCGGCGATCCCCGCGCTAATGGTGAGATGCCCAATGATAGGAAAAATTGTCTTTTCGA
>CAZSLN010000120.1:0-3153 GCA_964607645.1 uncultured Anaerolinea sp. | reverse complement strand
AAACGCTTCTTCATCGGTTGTCAGCGGCATCAGAATAGCAAATTCCTCACCGCCTAAGCGCACCAAAATATCGGCGTCACGCATCCCACCGCGCATTATTTCGGCGATCTGCTGCAAAACCTCGTCCCCCGCTGGGTGCCCCCATGTATCATTTATAAATTTAAAATGATCAATATCGAGAATAGCCATCGAAAGCGGTACATGATAGCGGTCGCTGCGCTCCATCTCACCGCTAATGATCGTTTCAAGGAAGTTGCGGTTGTAAAGCCCGGTTAGCGAATCGTGCATGGCCAAATGGTGCAGCTCATCTTGTAGCTGCTGGACCTCGCCGATCCGGGTATTCAGTTGGTTGTTCAATTTTTCTAACGACCTTGCGTTCTCGACTAACTTATTTTCAATGCGTTTTTTTTCTGTAATGTCTTCGTTTACCGTTAAATAATGCGTGATCTCTCCGCTATTGGCAATGATTGGGGAGATCTTCTCAGATTCAATATACAGTGTTCCATCCTTACGCCGGTTGGTAAGTTCACCGTTCCATTCCTTACCACCCGTTATCGTCTGCCATAAATTAATATAAGTATCTTTCGGCGTTAATCCGGATTTTAAGAGGCGTGGAGTTTGGCCAAGCGTTTCTTCAGGGCTATACCCCGTCATTTTCGTAAAGCGTGGGTTCACATACTCAATGTAGCCTCTCAAGTCAGTGATCATAATGGAAGCGGGGCTTTGCTCAACGGCGCGGGATAATATTCTCAATTCTCCCTCGGTCAATTCTCTTCTACTTATTTCTTCATTCGCTTTTTCCAGTGCCTTATTTGTTAAGTTTTGGGCAAAACCGTATAGAATGCCAATCAACCCAAATATTAGGGTGTATATAATCCATTGTTTGAAGTTAACAAGAGGTGAATATGTTGGTAAAAGGTTAGCTAGCTCCGCAAAAATAAAAAAACCAATAAGAATTGAAGAGGTAAAAAACGCCGCTACTAAACCTTTGTTGCCATATTGTATGCCCGAGAAGATAATAGTAAGAAGTAAAGTAACTGTACCGGGGGAGCGAACGGTACCTTCGGAGTATATGATAAGTATAGAAACAAAAAACGATGCTGCAATGGCTAATAATCCAACTAGATCAATCCAGCCCTTATGCAACAAATAATTGAGCCCAAGAACCAACAAGATAACAATAAGATCAATAAAATAGTTTTGTAATGGCGTATTGGGGTCCGTTAAGTTCACTACAACCACAAAGACCATAAACAGCAAGCCATAGATGATGAATTGATTGAGTACCCGACCCCGGAACTCCCTCTGATTATCCCCTCCAATGATAGGAGCAGAAAACCAATTTTTCAGTTGATCTAACATAAAAATTCTGTTTGCATTAATGAGTTATACACCAAAAAAACAAATAAAACATAGATTGAGTCAAAATTCGAAAATTGGTAAAAGAGTGGTAATATGAAAAGTTTGAGCTTGTAATTTCCTTCAAACCTACCTCGCTAGAACACGTTTTTTTTCACATTTCACCGGACTTACCCCCCCCTCCAAATTCAGAATATGCCTATGGGTTAAAGAACGTAAACCCATTGATGTTTAGCATTTGTAAATCAAAGTAACGCAAGAATCCCCAAACAAAATTTCAGGCTGTTAGCCTCATCAGCCATCTTTCGGGTTCAATTACAGCTTCTGCCAATACATTGAATAAAACTCCCGATCAGCCCCCCTAAACTAATAATATTACTGTCTCAAATCATTGACACATTCCGCTTCTCCTCCCTAAACCACAACCACCCGCACAACATCAACCCAACCAAACTCACCCCCGCCCCTATCCAAACATCCCACGGCTCGTACCGAAAGCTAAAGCTATGCTTACCGGCGGGTGCCATCACGCTTAACCAGGTAGAAAATTCAGATAATGGGGTAGAAACTTCATCAATGTCGGCAACCCAACCAGTCCAATAATTTTCAGTAACAAACAAAATTCCAGAAGCTTTTGTATCACAAATTACGTCAATCTTTCCACCCAAAGCGCTGGCGCGGCAAGGGATCTTTTCATCTCCAGCCTGAATATAAGCGTAGCTATTCTCGGGGAAGGCATACAAACTGGTTAGTTTACCCGATTCAATCAAAAGTCCCCCATCAGTTTCATTATGATTTTCATTGCTCAAATAAAACTTAACCGGTGGGGTCGGGTGGTCCTTCCAAGTGAACGGACTCATAACCTCCCCTAATTTCAATCCTAATTCCGGCAGTGTTACGTTGTAACTGTGATTAAACTCGGTAACACTAATCCAACCCGCTTCATCCTTGGGAATCAGATGAATGAGTTCCATCGGAATTTCTGGACGGTGCAGCTGCAAAAACGGCTGCCCAAATTGTGTTGCACTTTTGAGAGAATAACCTAACGGAATTATTAGGATAACAACCCACAGCAATCGTTTTGAAACAAAAACCGGCAGGTTCACCAGCCACTTTTTACCTAGAGGCTCATAGACCCTAACCTGCGAGATCAACCCATCCAATCCCATCGCCGCCAAGGCCATCACCATCGTATTCGCGATGCCCGCAAACCAATGTGGGAATCGGATCGTTTGAATTTGCGGGTAGTACGGGATTAGCCATTTGAGGGGCGCTCCGCTGGTAGCGAAAAAAATGAGGAAAACAGCAAAAACAAAAAACCAAAGAGACCGATCATTCTCCTTTTTGGAAAACCGCAAGGCCAAAAAGGACAAGATCACAGGAACCCAGCCTAAGTAATTATCATAGCGGTCTATATAAGGCAGAGCTTTTAGCACGCTTGAATTGTAATAATTCAGATCGTTGATCACTAAATTCAGTGGGACATACTGCATCGGTTGAGCGAATGAAAAAACCATCATCCGTAAATTTCTCAAGGTTAGGATAAAAATGAAGCAAGGGAACGATCAAAACGGCGGAAAGTAGCAAAGCCAAAAAACCAACTAGAACAAGTTTTTTCCAGATTGGATCAAACCTCCATGTCTGCGTATCCACCATAAAAACCACCAAGGCTGGAACAACCCCCAACAAAAATCCGATCTGCAGATACCCCTGCCCCGAGACAATCAACAAGTTCAAAAAAAGAGAGCATAAAACCACCGCCCGTTTGGTCCGATGGATTACCAAATGGACCAC
>CAZSLN010000119.1:0-4839 GCA_964607645.1 uncultured Anaerolinea sp. | reverse complement strand
GGCAGCTTACCTCTTTTTTAACCTTCAAAGTTGCACTTCATTCTTGAATCTACGGTTGTTGTATAATGTTAAGAAATAAATACGGGCTTTTTTAATATTAACGAATCGTTCGATCCTTGTTCTTTGCAGTTTTCGTTTTGACTTTGTATCTTTTGGTATTTTAAATGAAAGCGTGGGCTATCCTTTGAATCAATTTATTCGTTCCTCCCTTGTTTTCGCTTTTCTTTTTTCTATTTTCGGCGCACCAATGCCCGCATACGCTAAACCGGCAACTAATGTTGTTGGAATGGATATTCAGCTTTCTGAGCTGAATGCTGGGCAGGCCATCTCTTTGGCCGGGCTATATAGCAGTTCGAGCCTGGAGATTCCAATCCCAGATACGTATAGGGTTAGCGGCGAAAATTGGGTTCTTTTCAACTTTTTGCCAAGCCAACAGCTTGATCTAGAACGATCCTCCTTGACTATCAGCTTAAATGATACGCAGGTGGCATCGATTCGGTTGAACGAGCAGGCTGGGCGGGAAAAGCGGGTGGTTTTGCCGGCGGAGAAATTTAGGCGTGGCAATAATACGCTTACCTTTACGGCGATGCTGCACCTGCCTGATGATAACGAAACGGTCTGCAGCAATTGGGACGACCCATCGCGCTGGCTGAATCTAAGTATGGAGAGCAGCCTGCACTTGGTAGTGAGCCCAAATGATCAGGTGCTGGATCTGGCGACCTTCCCGCAATCTTTTATCGCTCCGTTGGATCGCTTTGGTACGGGGTCTTTGGCGAACAAAACCACTTTTGTACTACCGAACGAGCCGGGCAGCGATGATCTTACTTCGATCGTTACGTTGGCGTATTTGTTTGGGAAACAAGCTGGGCAGGATTTTCCGTGGCAGCCGGTGGTGCGAAATGAGGAGACCTTTGACGCGGCTGATCCGAACCAAGGCGGGGTGGTTTTGTTGAACAGTTTGCCAACCCGTGTTGGCGCGCCGGCAACCCCTGAGCGGGATCTGTTGCTGCTGAGTAATACCCCTTGGAATATTACGCACCCTTCTCTTTTTGTTGGGGATACTGATGGTGAAGATGGGTTTACCCCGGTAACGCTGCTGGCGGACCCGTTGCGGCGGGTTTTGATGCAGGGGAAGATGGTTTATGTTGATCAGGAAGCAAACCAACAGCCGGAGGCTTTTAAGAGCCTTTATACCTTTGAAGAACTGGGTTATTTGGATCGGACGGTTCGCGGTATTGGCGAAGGGAACTTGATCTATCGAGTGTTCATCCCTTATCAGATGAACATTGATGGCGCGGTGCTGCGACTGGTGATCAGCCATAGCCCGGACTTGGATACCGCCAATTCTTCGATCATGGTGAACCTGAATGGGTTTACCGTTGCTAGCATTGCCTCGACCGACTATAACGCTGATTTTACCCCGATCGAAGTTCATTTGCCGGCGAATCGATTGCGCCCTGGCGTAAATTTTGTTCGATTGACCTTTGATATGCACACGCCGTATAGCTCTTGCGAACGCGCGCCGGAATCGGTTTGGGCTACGGTGGGTACCAATTCTGAGCTGCAGGTAAGTTTTAGGGAAACCAAGCGCTCGCCAGATCTTACTGATTTCCCTATGCCTTTTAGCGATTATCCATCCTTCGCTTTTCTTGTTCCCGACGAGCCAAACCCTCAGACCTTGGAGCGGATCGCTAGCTTGGCCTTTCGGCTTGGGCAAGACGCGCAATTTACCAATCAACCACCGGTGGTGATACAAGCTAGCAAATTCCGACCTGAGGCGACACTGTTTCGCAACTTTATTGTGGTGGGTTTGCCCACCGATAATTCGGTATTGAAGGATATTAACCGCAATTTACCACAACCGTTTACCGAAGATGGCAAGGGACTTGCCCCGGGGTTTGGGGTGTATTTGCCGAATAATAAAACGGATGCTCCTGTTGGGTTGGTTCAGATCTTGAACTCACCGTGGAGTTTGGACGGGGTGCTGCTGGTGATCACTGGCAGCAACGCTCAAGGGCTTGATTGGACGTGGGAAACGCTGCTGGACCAAGCGAAGGAGAGTGAACTTAGCGGGAATTTGATGGTGGTTGGTTCAGACGAACGTTTGGCTGATGGGTCTGCTAACGCGCCGTTGGTTACTTTTGAAGATACCCCTGACGTAACAAATGTGCCAGTGTTTGGGGCTTTGCTGCAAAAACTTCAGCCGGGGGATGTGTTCCCAGTTCTTTCGGTCATTGAGGCCGCCGTACTTATTCTACTTGTTGTCTTGTTCTTCATACGCCGTCGGAGAGAGGGTGAACAATGAACGAAAATCGAACAACCTTTTTAGACCGGCAGCAATTTCAGCTGTTGTTGGTAATTTTGGTAGCTGGTTTGCTTGGTGAGAGCGTTTTTGTTATTCTCAATAATTCATTCCGCGCTGCCCCGATCTTTATTTTTATGTTGATATTGGGGGTAGGCAGCACCTTGCTGTGGGGAATTTTGCGCGGGGGTGTTGTTGTATTGGTGATCATTACTGTTTGGGTTTATTCCAAACAAGCGATCGGGATTTGGGTTGGGGTACATACAACTACGAACCTGATCGAATTGGGGGTTTTACTGGCGTTGTTTTGGTATAGCGCTTGGTTTGGAACGAAGTTGAACGCATTGCTTGATAATTATGAAGAAACCACCCAACGGCTGGAGAAGTTCCATTTGGAAGACCGGCATGTTGGGCTGATCAAGGGGTTTGTGGGTGAGCTGCGGGTGCGGGAAGAGGAAGAACGATCGCAGCGGTACAAACGGCCGTTTTCGCTGGTGCTGATCCACTGCCTGCCGGTGGAGGAGGTTTCGTGGGATGGCGGCGAAATGACCGCGCTGATGCGCACCATCGCTAACACCGTGAAATCTACTTCTCGGAGGATTGATATTCCTTTCTTGCTGGATGCCTCGACCATCGCGCTGTTGTTACCCGAGACGGGGATGGAAGGCTCGAACAAAGTTTTGCAGAACCTGATGCAGCGGATGGACGAGACGCGCTTTTTACACCCTCAAAAGGGATTACTGGCTTTAGAAGACCGAACGCAGATACGTTATGGGTTTGCGGCGTATCACGCTGAAGGCAAAGACCCAAGCAATATAATAGACGCGGCAAAACGGTCTTTGAAACAGAACTTGGAAAATTTGAGCAATAAGGGGTTTCAGAATACCGTGGTGGAGTGGGTTGAAGTGAATGGTGAAAACTCCAGTGTTCCAAACGCAAGCGGGAGCCGTGAAAACTCATGATCGGTGTAGGCGTCCTTATGGTGGTGCTGATCTTGATCATCACGGCATGGTATTTTGAAAAAAGTGAGCATGATAAACGGCTGGAACAGATACGAATTCGCATCCAAGTGAATGGTATTCGTGGAAAATCTACCGTGACGCGTTTGGTGGCGGGTGTGCTGCAGGAAGCTGGAATAAGGACGGTGGCAAAGACCACCGGCAGCGCGGCGCAGGTGATTTTGCCGAATGGGGAAGAAATTCCGCTGACGCGAATTGGAGCGCCAACCGTGATCGAGATCTTGAATGTAGTGCGCCAACACACCAATGAAGAGACTGAGGCTGTGGTGTTTGAGACGATGGCATTGCAACCCAATATGCAAGTCGCGATGCAGGAAGTGCTGATCAAGGGCAATTATACGGTCATCACCAACATCCGCGAGGATCATCAGGATGTGATGGGGGAATCTTTGGAAGAGATCGCTGATACGCTATCGCTGACCATACCGGAAGGTGGAACGTTGATCACAGCGGAAGAACTACCGCACATTCGGGCGAGATTGAGAAAAAACGCTGAAGCGCGCGGCAGTAAGATGGTTTATGCTGACCCGAATATGGTTACCGACCGTGAAATGGAAGGGTTTTCTTACTTATCATTTCGAGAAAATGTGGCGATCGGATTAGCTGTGGCTGAATTGCTTGGAATTCCGAGATCGACCGCTATGCAGGGAATGTATAACGCGCGGCCAGATGTTGGGGTTGTAAATTTACAGCACGCGAATTGGCACGGGAAGAAGATCATTTGGGCGCCGCTGTTCGCGGTGAATGACCGTGAGAGCACTGTGATCAGTATGGATACGTTACAACATTATTACCACAAGGACGCTATCCGGATCGGCATTCTTAATAATCGTTACGACCGAGCTGACCGCGCTATGCGGTTTGCGCAGATCGCGGCTGAGGACCTGAAGTTTGAACATTGGATCACCTTTGGCGCTTATGAAGAGCAAGTGACAGAGCGCATGGTTGAATTAGGTGTGCCTCGCGATAGGATCGTGAATTTGGGTTTTTCGGTGAACCCTAGTTTTGAAACGATCACGAAAACTGTGGCAAGCCTGGTGGATGGTGATGTTGGTGTGCTGGTGGGGTTGGTGAACATCCATACCCCGCAAGCGGAATTATTGATGGACTATTTTCACGATCAACCAGACGCGCCCATCCACTCTCGGGAAGACGCCTGGAATCATTATCACCCCGGGATCGAAACGCTTAAGGAACGAATGGCCAGCCGAGTGAGTAAGGATATGGACAACTAATATGTATGATTATTTTGTCAACACGGAATTAGCCCGCCTTACTATTATTCTTGGTATTGTTGTGGCAACTTTGGTGTACAAACAAACAGGGCTTACCTTGGGCGGGGTGATTGTGCCCGGGTATTTGGCTTTGTTCATTGTTTACCCGTTGAATATTTTGGCTACCATGATGGTGGCTATATTGGCTTATTTGGTGGTACATAAGTTGCTGCAACGGCGGTTTATGCTGAACGGCCGGGTGTTATTTGAGACTGAAATATTGGTGGCGTTGGTGATCCAATTG
>CAZSLN010000118.1:0-5345 GCA_964607645.1 uncultured Anaerolinea sp. | reverse complement strand
ATGGAACCATCATGCCACCCAACAACATGGACGGGACGAAAATAAGTTGCGACCATAGCACGGTCATGCGCGAACTGGGGGAGATCACTCCAATCAGGATGCTTAACCCTGCGCAAGAAAATGCCATCGTGCCAAAGATCAGGACATAATTGAGCCAGTTCACTGGCAAAGGTGCGTGAAACAGCAAAGGTGCAGTGGCTGTGATGATCACTGTTATGATTACCAGATGCAAAATTGTCGTTAAGGCCGGAATGACCAGGATTGAGATGGATGGAATACCGTTGATTTTATAACTACGGAAAACACCGTTTTCTCGGGCATTGACCAGAGGATCAGGTATTCCCAACAACGTTGCGGCTAGAATGGAAAACACAACCATTGCCGGAATGATCACATCCCTGAAGGGCGGGTTGATCTCAGCCATGATAAATCCCATCATTAAGTAAAAGCCCAAAGGGAAGAGATAATTCAATAACAGCAATTGTTTGTTTCGGATTCCCGTTCGGAATTCAAAAGAGAAGTGGTGGATAAAAGCGTTCATTGGATAACTCCTGAATTGGTGATTTCAAGGAAACGATCTTCCAGTGATGGTCGCTCTACGCGCAGATCAATCAGCGTATCCCCGTGGGTCGCGATCTGGGTGATAATGGCGGACACGGTTTGGCCAATATCCGAGCTGAAGTAGATGCTGTATTCACCTTTCAATGAGTGCTGGCTGACAGCCGGAAAGGTGATCCCTGGGGCAGACAAACTGGATGTCTGTGTCCGGGCGGAAATCTTGGTTAGACCCGCGCCGGTAGCCGTAATCTCCATGGGCGTGCCGATACTGACGATCTTACTTTGCAACAGGATGGCCACCCGATCCGACATTTGTTCCGCTTCGGCCATATCGTGGGTCGCAAGAACGATGGTAGTGCCATCCGCTTGCAGTTCCCGCATCATACCGTGCAACTCGGCGCGGGTTGCTACATCCAATCCGGCGGTGGGTTCGTCCAGAAAGAGTACTTGAGGATTGTGCGCCACTGCCAACGCTAGGGCTAGTCGTCGTTGCTGTCCGGTGGATAGCTCGAAGAACTGAGCTTTCCGTTTCTCAGCCAGCCCCAGCCGTTCCAGCAAGTCGAACCGGGTCGGCACGCCGTGATAAGCACAAAAGAATTTCATGGCTTCATTAGGCGTGATGCTTTCCGGCAATCCCGCCGACTGTAGTTGTACACCAATCAGGTTTCGTAGTTTGAGGGACTCGCTGACCGGATCAATGCCGGCTACTCGCAACGAGCCACCGCTTGGAGTGCGCAAGCCTTCCAGGCATTCCAATGTGCTGGTCTTTCCAGCGCCGTTGGGGACGAGCAATCCAAATACTTCGCCTTTCCTAACATCAAAACTGATACCGTCCACGGCAACATAAGAGCCGTAGGTTTTGCGGAAATCCTTTACTTCAATCACTGAATTTTTCATGGCGATTTCATCCTCATTTCTTTATTCAATAGACGCGGAGCCTTTTCCATCGATAAAGCTTGAAAATAAAAAATAATTTCGACCAAGGTCGCATTAACTTCGTCAGTATAAAATTTTTGGCCGATTGGTAAAAGCCATCTTTTGATTCGATTACCGTCCGCAACATCCTGAGGACGGCCAGGAACTTTTTTCGAGAACGGTGCCTAAGGTGCTGATCTCCTGCCCGCCTCCCGAAATTTAGTACACAATGGGCGGGTATTTCGAGACTAGCAGTTCTATCCGTAGACATGGTCTATTCCTCGAATTCAAAAAGGGTTTTGAAATCCACATTCAAGACAGTAGCAAGTTTTTCTAAGGTGTCAAAGGATGGGCCATAAATCCCTCTTTCTAAGCCGCTAAGAAACTCAACTGAAATTCCTACCTTTTCAGCCAATTTTTCTTGGGTAAAATCCTTTCCCCGTCGTAATTGACGTAATTTTTTACCAAAATTTGTTTTTAGGTTGTTCATATGTTTTCCACATTTAAAAGAATAACGTAGTCAGACTACGAATACAATGAAGCCTGGCTGCGTCTTTTGTGAACCTTAATGTAATTTATAATCTAGAAAAAGCTGCTTTGCGGCAACCCCAAGAATTTATCCGGTGCACGTGATATGTAATTCGGTCTTAATGTTCTTTATTAAACTTTGCCAGTTGCGTTGGCAAAAACGGAAAGGCCCTACGGCAGGCGTTACCGCAAAGGCCGGGTCTTAGGGGCAAAGCCACCAGTCGCTACCCAGCTGTTCCGGCTACAATCCCGAAAGTGTGGTCGAATTCCTGCTCTTGTCAGGTGCACACAATAAATATCGCAAGAAAGCGATCATTTTTTCCGAAAGAAACCGCCCAGCGGTTGTCAGTAGATAAAATATAATCCGGGAAGGCAGCTCTGGAGGCTAAACACCCTCAAAAACCCAATACATGATTGAACCGCAGCGCCTTGGGGGCAAACCAAAAACCACCCAGATGGTGGTTTTATTGTCACAAAGGGTGGGTACCTTTCCTATCGTGCCAGATCCTCAACCGAGGCAACGCTGGCGTTCAGATCCTTCAGCAGCCCATCCGTAATGGAATAGATCCAGCCATGGACGGATACCTTTTGGCCTCTCCGCCAAGCTTCCTGAACGATGGTCGTGTTGCCAACGTTCTTCACTTGTTCGATCACGTTCAACTCGCACATCCGGTCCACCTTCTCTTCCATTGTGGAAAGGCGCGCGAGTTCGTCCGATCGCCTTTGCTGGATATCGCGGATGGGTTGAAGCCAATTGTCGATCAGTCCATGAGATCGATCTTCAAAGGTGGCTTTTACACCGCCACAGCCATAATGCCCGCAGACCATAATGTGTTTGATGCGAAGATTCTCCACCGCGTACTGCAGCACCGAAAGGCAATTCATATCACTATGCACCACCAAGTTGGCCACATTGCGGTGGACGAACAACTCACCCGGCAGCAAACCAATGATCTCATTGGCCGGAACACGGCTATCGGAGCATCCGATCCACAGAAACTCGGGCGATTGCTGTTGTGTTAGCCGCGAGAAGAAAGTTGGATCTTTTTTGGTGATCTGAGCAGCCCAATTTCGATTGTTCTCAAAGAGAAAAGGCAAAGTTTTCATCGGGGATTCCTTCAACAAGATTTATTTGCGCTACCATTATCGCTCATTCCGAAACAACTTCCAAGCCCCTTCCGATACCACTTCCACTTTATCCTCCACCACCTTAATGGCGGTATGGTCATCGATGGCGTAGATTGGCACCGGAACCTGCGCGGCCATTCGTTCCACCTTGGCCATGCTGCTTTCGGGGTGGTCTTCGGCATCCACATGGGGAAGCAGGGCAAAGCTGACCAGCCCTAAGCCTTTTTCGATGACAAAAGGAGCTTTGGGGTCATTGTAGGTTTCGCCAAAGATCGGCGCGGTCACCATACTGCCAGCGCTGATCCCTACATACACCAATTGATCGAGCGATGGCAGCAGCTGTGCCAGCCCCGATTCGAGCATCCAACGGCGTAGGTAAAACACATCGCCGCCGAAAACCAGCAGGGCATCCGTTTCTCGAACAGCGGCCATCCAAACTTTTTTATCGATGCTGGGCAAAGCGGTAAGCTCTAACACCCCAAGGCTCTTCCAGCCCAGCTCGCACATGGGGCTGGCCGCGCTGCCGTTGATGAAGCGGTAAGCCATGGCTGGCCCAACCGAAAACGGGTAAATTGCGGTGGGGATTACGAGGGCGCTGGCTTGTTCGATGGGCTTGCCGAGTAGATCCAATAGAGCTTGGCGGATAGAATCGTTTTTAATGCCGGAGGATGTAAGGAGATATTTCAAAAGAAACCTCTTGGTTGGCGGATGGATGCCAAAAAGCGATCATGGCGACGTGAGAACTTTTTATCGGATTTTTGGAGCGGCTGTTCACCATCAAAGATCCACTTTCCACGAGATCGATCCTAGCGCGAGCGACGAGTGGTGTCTAGCCAAGCCACAAACATTTCTTGCCAGCGTAGGAAAAAGGCCGCGAGAATGGCCCAATTTTTGGTTTACGATCGGAATAAAAAAGGCGGCTGCGGGTTTGAACCGGGCCGCCAAAAACTATCCAACAAGATAGAGGATCAAAGAACCTCAACCAACGATGCCGGCTCCTTGGGATTGGGGCCGTACTGGTTGGTTCCGGGTTGGCTGTCGCTGATCAACAGGATCAGCAGCCAAATGGCGCCAATGAACGGGATCAGCGCGACAAAATACCACCAACCACTTTTTCCAACATCGTGCAAGCGCCGAATCATTACACCCAACGAGGGCAAAAAGAGCCCGAAAGAGTATAGCATCACTAGAATATAGCCAAAGGTCGGGAAATCACCATTTCCGTTCAACAGGGTCGGAAAGATAAACAGCCCCTCCAGAACGATAACAATGACAAAATTGATCAGGGCAAACATCCAATATTCCTTACGCCGAGCCCTGCCTGAAAAAACGGCGTATTTTTTGATCACATCAAGATACCAATTCATAATAAATTCCTCCGGGATAAAAATATGAAGATAATACCGTGAAAAGATGCGCACGGGTATTAATTATCATACAACGATTTCGAATGATTTCAATAGCAATGGTTGGTGCGCAATTTGGGCTGGTTAAACCGTTGAATGCGTTGGTAAACCTGATGGCTGCCCTTCCCATTTCCAATTCGGTCATCCCGTCCAGTTGGATCTCGGTCCAAAATAACCGCAGATACCCTCAACCGACCCCGTTGCCCTAAAAGTATTTTTCCAAGCATCGCCGCGGTTCACGAACCCCGCAAGATCTTCTCCATCTTCTTCCCCTTGGCAAGCTCATCCACCAGCTTATCCAAATAACGTACCTTCCGCGTTAGCGGATCTTCGATCTCTTCGATGCGGTAACCGCAGATGAGGCCGGTGATGAGGGGCGCGTTGGGGTGCAGCTGAGCCCGCTGAAAGAAGGTTTCGAAGGTGACATTTTCTTGGATGAGCTGATCTTGTTTCTCACCATCGAAGCCTGTCAGCCATTCAATCACCTGAATCAGCTCCTGTTCGCTTCTGCCTTTTTTCTCGATCTTCTTCAGGTATAGCGGATAGACGGTTGCGAAGGTCATTACTGCCATCCGTTGGATGTGGGTTTGTGTTATTTCCATCATAATTCTATTTTAATGCACTTCCTTTCCAGAAAGGTCAGGAAGTTAGACGCAAATACCTTAGGCGCGCAGTGAGGTCATATCATACTCCCCCGTAGAGAAAACCTTTCCACTTTCCTTTGCACTGACCTAACCCGCTGGCGGGGCACCAGCCCCACATAGCTGCACGGCGCTGACGTGCAGGCTCTTGAACTTTTAGTTGGGCGGA
>CAZSLN010000117.1:4266-5403 GCA_964607645.1 uncultured Anaerolinea sp. | reverse complement strand
ATCTCATCCATCCATTTTTCCGGCAGCACCGTTTCCAATCCTGCCACAACCGGGAAAACCATTTGCTCAGTAGCAGCCCCATACACTTTCCCTGTTGCATGTGTTGATCCCGGTCCCAAGCACATCCCATTGCCCTTGATATCCAATCCGCTGATATGCCGGTTTTGCTTGCAATCTTTCATCCGCAAGTAAACATGAACCCCCCGCCCGCTGCTCACTCTAAATCCGTGTCTTCCCGCTCTATCCGCGTCACTACCATCCGCCTGATCCAAGGTCCACAAATTCCATTCATAGTATTTCTTCATATCGTCAAAATCCAAGATCACCAGGTCCTTCCATCCAACCACAACTCCGTAGTTATGCAGTTTCCCATGCCCAAACCATTCATAGATCTCATACTCAGTAGGCAGTTCGGTTTTGTATTTTTCCCAGGCAAACTTCGGGATCTTGGTTTTGTAGTTCACCGGGATCACAGCGATTCCATTCACCACAAATTCGATCGCCCACTCATACACGGTTTTCATCAGATTTTCCTTTTTCCCTCCATTATGTTCACCTTTAATCAGATGTTCACCTTGTTTAGGTTATTAACATTAAACATTTTCGAAATTAATTTACAGAAAGTTTTAAAAAACCGATAAAACAAGGTGAACATGAACATAAAGGTGAACATTACTACTGAGTAAAACCATAAAGGCTAATTTGACGTTCGCGGATACCAATAAAACCCCAGGTTCGGCTCCCAGCCTTTCCGCGATTCACTTTCTTTACCTTCAGCGCCGCCATCGCCCTGCCCACCGCCATCATTGTGGCATTGGAGGAGCCATACTTCAGCCCCTCCGACTCCAGTTTCTTGGCGATATCAAAGGTGGTCATGAACCAGCCCGGTTGGTTCTCGTCGATCTCAAAATAGCTCGCAACAGCCGCCTGGGTCACATCTTCAATCTGGTAAGTTTCGTTGATCTCATTGGCCAGCTCCCGTTCACTCTCATCCAGGGTCCACTTGTAGCCCGTGTCATACAAGTACACGGCATGGGCCCACACATCATCGATGTTGGTCTTTTCGTAGTCCCAATCAATGCTCAGCAGTTTGCTCACCATATAGCGCCGCGAGCCGGTAAAGTCGTTCAGAAATCC
>CAZSLN010000117.1:0-4166 GCA_964607645.1 uncultured Anaerolinea sp. | reverse complement strand
AAGGCTTCGGCTCCGTAGGCATCTTCGATCTCGCGGTATTGGTTGATGCCGATCGATTGCATCCGGGTCCGTATTTCCATGGCTTTGTAATCGGTCATCTGCGCCCCGTTGCACTCGATATGGTCGTCACACAGGTTCAGCCTGAATTTGTAGCCCAGTCTTTCCAGGGTCCTGATGTAAAAATTGGTAGTATGACGTCCATTGGTATTTTTTTGCTGGTCATTTTTCCAGCTCTCATATTCGCCTATCCTCGCATCAATGGCTCGAACGATGGACTTGCGCAGGTCTTCTTGGTAATACGCCACCGCCTTGTTAAACCGCTCCCGTAGGCTTACTGAGCTATCCACCAGAAGAAAAGTGGAGATCCTCTTCCAAGGCTCTTCTTCCGGTGGCACTATATCCTGCGGCATCTCATCCACGATCGCCCTGGCAACGTCCTCCAGCCCCTTCAGGAACTTGGCCGGGTTCGCTCCGCCAAAACGATCGTCAAGGATGTATGCCGATTCCGCGTCAACCGATGCTTTTAGTAATGTATCGAGGATTGCCATATTGTCTCCGCCGCAGGATCTCAGTTTTGAGGATCTCGAACAGCAATTCTTTCGCGCTTTGTGCTCCGAATTGCCTGAAGGCTTGCCTGCACCCCCGTATGAATCCCTCGGCCAGTTCGCGCTCTCCTTCTTCCAGCGCCGCTATCCAGGCGTTCATCAGCGCGTTCTTCCCCATATAATCACTCTTGCTCATGTCCCCTCCCTTGGGTTTCATCTCCATGTCCTTACGCCAACAAAAAGTCGCGTAGGGTGATCCGGTCTTCGTTGCTTTCCGGAACATTCCCGTTGAACAGCGCTTCGATGGCCGCGTCCACCGTATTCTGACCAAAATCAGCCACCAGTTCCGCCATCGATAGCGGATCGTGCCCGCTCTTCACCTCAACGATTTCCGCCACCCCTCCGTCAATCACATTCCCGCGGTCATCCACGGCGGCCCCCAGTTCATCGGCGCGTTTCATCCCGCCCTGCACATCCGGCAGCACGGTATCGATCCAAAAGCCGATCGCGCGCCACTTCAGCATGTTGGCCGGGTATTTCTCCCAGGCGCTGCCACTTTTCAGCAGCCCCGCCCGTTTGGCATCCTCCATGGTGTAGGTGATGCTGTACTCAATCCCGCCCTTGCGTTTGCCCTCCACGCTGCATCCATACGGAGCCCCCTGTTCGTCCTTGCTTTCCTTGATGGTCAGCCGTTCCACCAGCCCGCTTTGGTAAGCCAGCGCCAGCGCCCCCCGCGGGATCAAAGTGGGCTTCCCTTCCACCACCTGGATCAGCTCAAAGCTGGCCGAGAACCCCAATCCCATTTCATAGCCTTTCATCATGATCGCCATGGCCTGTTCTTCCGCAGCAACGCCAAACCACCTCGAGCGGTGCATCCTCGGCGCAGCCGAACGTATCATATCCCACGCGCTCGGGTCCATCTGCTTCCGAACGATCAAATTGCTTTCCATCTCATCCTCCTGAATAAAATTATTGTGATTCTTCAACATTAGCCAACTCAAACCCGATCCCAGTCGCAAAACCCAAGAATTTTCGGATCGAATTTTGCAGCCCCTTGCTGACCGGTGTGTGGATCCCGGGGTCGGAGAGTCCCAGCAGCGCGGCGTAGATCTCCCCGCCACTCCATTCGATCAATTTGTTCGCTCTTTCCTCGCCGATCCCGGGCAATCCCATCAAGAACTCCACTTTCTTGTCTCCCACCGTAATGTCCTTACTGGCGTACACCACCACATCCCCGCGATTCCTTTGCGCCAGCGCCATCACCGCCCGCTCATAATCCTTATCGTCGCGCGCGTAGGAAAGGAACACTCCCGCCTCCTGCAGTGAAAGCAGCGCGCTGTTGATGCTCTCCCAGTGCCATTGGGTTTCGCCGCGCTCCGTCACCATTCGGTTGTTCTGGCTTTGGGCCATGTACCCGGTGACCAAAAGGGTCGGGAAGATCGTCAAACGCTTTCCGGAAAGTTGTTGGTGCGTTCGAATTTCCGCTAACCTCCTGGCTTGTTCGAACAATCTTCCATCCTTTATACTGAGCAGCAGGTCTTCCACCGTTTTTCGCTCGATCAGGAGGATCTCGCCGTTGTCCAGCCACACTTCAGCGTCACCGGTCTCCAAACATTCCACCGATTTGGCCGCGCCGCCAAAGCTTAGTTCTTTGACCCACATCGGTTCACGGCTGTCCAATCTGATCGCCAAAATGCCCATACCAAACCCCTACCAGGATCCCTTCAGACCTTTGTCTTGGCGCTTGTCCTTTTTGTTTTTTTCGAGCCTGAAGATTGAATCCAGCAATCCTTCTGCTGCTTCCCTATCCTTCTGTTTTGCCAGTAAAAGCGCTTCAGAATAGTCTTCCCAGCCATAAACATATGCCTTAACAAACCTAAGCTCAAACACATCAACCATTAGCAAACCTCTGCGATCAGTAATTGGATCTCTGGCGAATCGATGGTAAAGTGCCTCGAGACAACAGGCATTGACGCGATCTTTGCCTTTACCTTTTGTGTCAACAATTCCGGATCGGTTGTCTCAGTAGCAATATTTTTTACGATCGCGGCCGCGAACTTGTAGGCATTCATCTTTTCCGGGCTGTCACCGGCATTCCCGGTCGCAGGTTGCGCTGAACCCTTCAGGCTGAGGTACGCCGTAACACAATCTTGTTTGCTGGCAAAAAAATCCAGGAACTCAAAGGTGGTTTCTTCGCTTTGCTCGCCGTTCTTATTGGTCCACTTTCTGCCGGTCGGGGTTAGTTTGGCCCGGCAATAGCGGTTCTTGGCTTCCCGAGCGTTTTCCACTCCCAGTTTCTGCAAACTCGGCCAGGTGATCTTCCCCCAGGCTATCGATTCGGCGATCAGCGACCGTTCGTGCTGGAATTTGCTGTTCATCTCATCGATCGGGTGTAGGATGATATCGATAGCGGTCTTGCGGTCCGCCAAAGCATCCGTACCGTCCTGGTAAGGCCGTTTCCCTTCGCCTTTCTTCAGCACACAGTGCCAGGCATCAATGCTGATCTCTCCATAAATATCGTAGGCTTGCAGTTGTACATTCGAAGCATCATCAAATGGATCTAAATTCATTTCGTTCATCTTTCCTCCTCTAAAAATGTTTGCGTGGTTTGCCAGCTATAGCAAGATCACGTAAAACCCGTCCCGCCTCAACCGGACAACCTCAACCGCTGTCAGCCAGGCCAGGTAGCCAACATCCTCACCGTCCCAAACGCGGTACCAGCCCATGCCTTACTTACCAACCGGCTCGCCGTACACCAAAGCCCACATCAGCTCAATCGCCTTGCGGATGACTTCGCTCTCATACACGGTCTTATCCTCCCGTGCCGATAGCTCGTCCGCCAGCCTGGCCACCATCTGGCTGTGCCCGTGCGTGATCGAAAACGTCCTGTTCACTACGATCTTCTTTGCTTCATGAAATTCGTCCATATTCCTCCTTTTCCTCCCGGTATTAGTCTATTTTGTTACCTTCAGTAAACTTAATATTATTATATAGAACATTAATTCTATATGCAAGGGCAAATCGCAAAGCTATTTTGGATATTTTGTGGTTATTAAGGGTGACAAATAGCGGAATTCCTAGAAGAATAGCAGTGGGAGATAGAACACAAGTTAGCCGGAAATCGAAAAAATGTTTTGGCTTTAATAATTGGATGTATTCTTTTTCGAAAGAAAGAGGAGGTGATACTGAGCCGGTCGCTTGGCAATGAAGGGCGATCAAAATTCCCATGGGATGAGCAAAACTTTAATTGTGTTACTACATAATGAACCAAATATTTCTGCTATTTCAAGGCAGATAGAAAAAAAGTGTCGTTGATTCCGATGTGCAGTAAGAATTTCGTTTATGCAAACCAGGGAATCGGATACTGAGATTTTCGAGTAAAATAAGGGTGCAATTGCACCAAAATGCTCTAAAAAGGATCGAATTTAAAGCTACTGACTAGGCAAAAACCGACCTTTAATAGAACAAATTTATTAGCCAGATATACGGTATCGGACCTTCACAACCCCCATATATACGGCAAAACATGCCTTCGTAGCTCAATGGATAGAGCGCCTGACTTCGGATCAGTAGGTTGGGGTTTCGAATACCTCCGGAGGCACTTTAGTCATAGATATGGGG
>CAZSLN010000116.1:0-5462 GCA_964607645.1 uncultured Anaerolinea sp. | reverse complement strand
AACACCATTCGTTGGGTTGCACTGGGTACCGCGCTCGTCAATTTTGGAATTTCCTTATGGGCGCTCTCCATGTTTAATTCTTCCAACCCTGATCTTCAACTTGCCTCCCAATATTCTTGGATCCAAGTTGCTGGTTGGAACATACAATACTATCTGGCAGTTGATGGACTGAGCATTCTGTTGGTCCTTCTCACCACCTTCCTCACCCCCATCGCTATCCTTTCCACCTGGACAGCGATCGAAGATCGTGTGAAAGATTTCATGGTCTTCTTCTTGATGTTGGAAGTGGGTATGCTGGGTGTATTTCTTGCCCAGGATCTGTTTCTCTTTTACATCTTTTGGGAATTCACCCTCATCCCAATGTACTTCCTAATTGGTATTTGGGGCGGCCCCAACCGGTTGTATGCCGCGGTTAAGTTCTTCCTCTACACAATGGCAGGCTCCATCCTTATGCTCCTTGCCATCTTATGGCTTGGCGTAAACCAAGGAACTTTCTCCGTTCCGGAACTGGTTCTCAAGGGCGGTATCCCTGCCGATGTTCAGCTTTGGCTCTTCATCGCTTTCGCCGCTGCATTCGCAATCAAAGTTCCCATGTGGCCACTACACAGCTGGTTGCCCGATGCCCACGTTGAAGCTCCTACCGCTGGCTCTGTAATTCTTGCTGGTGTCTTGCTCAAAATGGGTACCTATGGTTTCTTACGCTTCAACCTGCAGTTGTTCCCCGAAGCGGCCGTAAAAGCAGCCCCAACGATCGCGGTACTGGCAGTGATCGGTATCCTTTATGGCGCGGCGGTTAGTTACAGCCAAAAAGACGTAAAGAAATTGGTTGCTTACTCCTCCGTCAGCCACCTTGGTTTCGTAATGCTCGGTATGTTTGCCCTCAATGCCCAAGGTATTGAAGGCGCAATCCTTCAAATGATCAACCACGGTCTTAGCACCGGCGCTTTGTTTCTTATGGTAGGTATGATCTACGAACAGACCCACACCCGCGAGATCGCGGTGTATGGTGGACTTTGGAAGATCACGCCAATCTACGGTTCTTTGATGTTGATCGTGGCTCTTTCATCAATGGGTTTACCTGGCCTAAATGGCTTTGTTGGTGAGTTCACTATCCTTTTGGGCGCTTTTGGTTCAAAGGCTTTTGGAACCCCCATCTACGCCATTCTTTCAGCCATCGGTGTTATTCTGGCAGCTATCTACATTCTGTATATGTTCCAGAAAATGTTCCTTGGCCCAGTTGGCAAGATCGTTGAAGAAGTGAAACACCATGGCCACGAACTTCGTGACTTGAATGCGCGTGAGATTATCACCTTGCTGCCTTTACTGGTCTTCATCTTCTGGATCGGTCTTTACCCGGCACCATTCTTTAACCTGATCGCCCCCGCAGTGGATAAATTGCTCATTCCGTTCCGAGCAATCCTTGGTGGCTAAATTTCTATTCTTTTGCACCTTCAATTGATCGACATAAGGTGCGATAGGCGGAGAAAATATGACCCAAATTGATTTTTATACCATCATGCCGATCAGTGTTTTGGTACTGTGTGCCAGTCTGTTATTGTTGATCGAGGCCTTTTACCCAAAAGGGAAACAAAAACAGATCGCGTTTTTTGCGGCGTTTGGCTTTGCTCTCACCCTGGGTTTAAGTATCAGCCAACTCGGTAATTCATATTCTGGCTTCGGCGGTATGGTTGTATTGGATGGTTTCTCTAACTTCCTGAACATCCTTTTCCTGCTCACCGGTTTACTAGGCGTAGCGCTCGCTTCAGGCTATCTCCAAAGAATGAATATAAATAAAGGCGAGTATTATGTGCTGATGATGTTCAGCGTCGCTGGCATGATGTTAATGTCGCAAGCCACTGACTTGATCATCACCTTCCTCGCCTTGGAACTATTGTCCATTCCATTGTATGTTCTGGCGGCTTTTGCTTTGAACCGTACTGAATCAGAAGAGGCTGGTATTAAATACTTCCTTTTGGGTTCATACGCAACTGGGTTTATCGTATTTGGCATCGCTCTGATTTTCGGAGCGACCGCCACTACCTCCTTTGCCGGCATTGTCGCGGCAATCGCTCAACCAGCCACAAACCTGACCTTATTATTGGTCGGTGGCGGATTAGTGCTGGTAGGCTTTGGGTTCAAAGTCGCCACTGTTCCATTTCATATGTGGACCCCGGATGTCTATCAGGGCGCTCCTACATCCGTCACTGCCTTTATGGCGGCTGGCGCAAAAGCTGCCGGCTTTTCAGCGCTGCTGAGGATCTTCGCGACCTTATTCCCGACCTTAGCCGCTGACCTAATGCCAATTTTGGCAGTCCTCTCAGCGCTCACAATGATCGTTGGTAACATCACGGCGATTGCTCAAACCGATATTAAACGTATGCTGGGTTACTCCAGCATCGCCCAGGCCGGCTACATCCTAATGGCGTTTGTTCCCTTTGGCGATCCTGCCATTCGTGCTACCGCTGTTGCGGCGGGGTTGTTTTACTTGGTAGCATATACCATCACCAGTTTCGGTTCGTGGGGCGTGGTAATTGGTTTGGAGCGCGAAGAAGGAAAAGGACTGGATATCAATGACTACGCCGGGTTAGGAAAGAAATACCCTTGGTTAGCCTTAGCCATGACCGTGTTTATGTTCTCGCTTGCTGGCTTACCCCCAACACTAGGCCTAGTTGGTAAGTTTTACCTTTTTAGGGCGATCATGGAAGGGAAGCTTTACTGGTTAGCGCTTATCGGCGTAATTACCTCGCTGATTTCTGCTTACTACTATCTCCGCGTGATCGTTATTATGTACTTCAAAGATGGCGATCCCATTATCAACAAAGACAACTTACTTTACCTGAGTATCGCTCTTTGTGTAGTAATTACTGTTGTGATGAGTTTCATGCCCTCGTTCTTGTTTTCCTGGGCTTCCAGCGCAATTCTAACAATGTTCTAAAAGAAAATCAGACCTTATTAAAGTCGAGGTCCAAAAACCTCGACTTTTGATTTAATGAGTTATTACCCAAAATAATGAAAGAGTGAAAGACCAAAATGAAATTAAAAGCGCTCATCTTTGATTTTGACGGACTAGTGATCGATACCGAATCACCCGCATATAACTCCCTTTGCCGCATTTATGGCCGTTATGGGGTAGAACTCCCGGTAACCACCTTTGGGCTTATAGTTGGCTCAGAACATGGCGTAGATTTTCACCCATACACCTATCTCGCCGATAGGATAGGGGATCGCCTGCCGTTGCCAGAATTTGAAACGATTTACGCCTCGGAATTAAAGATCGAATACCAAGCCATGAAGGTATTACCAGGAGTTAGCGAGATGCTGGAAGCCGCCAAGGCAAAAGGAATAAAGTTGGCTATAGCGTCGAGTTCCCCGCTTACTTGGGTTGGTGGTTACTTGGAACAATTTGGTTTGCTACATTATTTTGATGAAATAATTACAAAAGACCTGGTAGAGCGCGTTAAACCTGCCCCAGACCTTTTCCTGTTGGCTGCCGAAAAATTAGATGTAAACAAGAATGAAGTTATTATCTTTGAAGATTCAAAAAATGGAGTGATCGCCGCGAACAGTGCTGAAATTCCCGTGGTTCTCATTCCTAACCCCATAACAAAACATCTCGAAATCAGTGGTGAGGCATTGAGAGTAGATTCAATGACTGAGTTGACAATCGAGATGCTTGATCAATTGTTGAGCGATTTATAAATTAAGCTTGGCTTTCTCCGTATAACTGTCGATGCACAATGCTTAGAGCGCGAACTTGCTCGGCGGCGTGGTAGGAAGATCGTACCAGTGGGTTGGACTCAACCCACTTAAATCCGATATCCATACCGAATGATTTCAGCTCGGCGAATTCTTCTAGCGTGTAATAGCGGGTAATAGGGTAGTGTTGTTTGGAGGGTTGTAAGTACTGCCCAATGGTCAGAATATCAACACCCCATTTTCGTAAGTCGCGCATCACTTCTTTAACTTCTTCAAATGATTCGCCAATACCCACCATCAACCCCGATTTTGTTAAAACGTCAGGGTCTAACTGTTTGGCATTTGATAAGGTCATTCTAGCCCAATCATAATTATCTTGGGGCTGAATGGATTTGAACAAGCTTGGGACCGTTTCCACATTGTGGTTCAAAATCTCTGGTCGGGCATCCATTACGATCTTAAGCGCTTCAACAGAGCCTTTGAAATCAGGGATCAAAACCTCGATGGAGCAGCCAGGATGTAATTCGCGGATCTTGTTGATCACCATAGCGAAGATAGGCGCGCCGCCATCGCGGCGGTTGTCGCGATTAACGGATGTGATGACGGTATGCTTCAAATTCATCGATCGCACTGCTTCGGCAACGCGAGCCGGTTCATCCCAATCAATGGTGATCGGGTTGCCGTGTTTGATATCGCAGAAAACGCAGGAACGGGTGCAGACATCACCTAACATCAAGAATGTGGCGGTGCCAGAACCCCAACACTCACCCATATTGGGGCACATCGCTTCTTCGCATACGGTAAAAAGAGATTTAGAGCGCATCAGGCTGTGTAAATTTTTATAGGTTTCGCCTGTTGGAGGTTTTACTTTGATCCACTCCGGCCTGCGCAAGGGGTTGGTATTGATCCGGTCAGGTGATACGCGATCGCGTGTAGGGTTGTTTGCCATAATAAATTCCGTAATAATTTTGATTTAGGTCTACCATTATAAGACAAATATCCTCAGGTTGACTGACTACTTCGTGAAATAAAATACAAAGAATACCTACATCCAAACCCACTGGTTCAGCCTCAACCCGGTTCGCCTTTCCTTGACCATAATCAACCCAACGGGTAAAATATCTATTCATGCGGGAGTCGCCAAGCGGTAAGGCATCAGCCTTCCAAGCTGATATTCGCGGGTTCGAATCCCGTCTCCCGCTCAGGAATACAAGGGTTGAATGGTTCGGTACAATCTACATCGTTCAACCTTTTTATTTCTCCAAAAGGGCCCGTGGCGCAGTGGTTAGCGCAGGGGACTCATAATCTCTTGGTCGCTGGTTCGACTCCAGCCGGGCCCACCATATAGAGCGGTACGAAAGTCAATAACCCCCATATCTGGGGGTTATTGGTTCCAAAAACGTCTAAATAGAATATATGTTCTAATAGCAATTGCAGTAAAATTGCAGTAGTAGGTGGGGGCTCAGTTCAAAGGAATGGGTATCGCTTGTGCTTGGGCGGCAGTAGACCTTTACAGGTTTACTACCGCCCTTTTCGATTATTACCCATATCTATTGATCAAGGACACAATCATGAAAATTATTACGATTGCCAACCAAAAAGGTGGTGTAGGAAAAACTACTTCCGCTGTGACTCTTGCACATGGTTTGGCTTTGACCAGACAACGCACCTTGTTGGTGGATCTCGATCCACAAGGACACGTAGCTTTTGCCCTCGGCGCAGAAAAGGCTCCCGGTCTATACCGATTGATCGTCGATGAAGACTCT
>CAZSLN010000115.1:0-5872 GCA_964607645.1 uncultured Anaerolinea sp. | reverse complement strand
TTGATCCAAATTGCGGACAGCAAGATCGTGGTTGTGTTCAACGCTGACTTCAATCGCCGATTATTAAATCAGTCTGCATCCCATCTTCCATATCCAAAGCCTTTCCGACCTGTTCGGTGGGATTGTGCAATGATAAAACACGCCGAGTGGGTTGGAGAATGGGACGATTATCACCGATCTTTTCGATGGCAGAAATTACAAGGTGGGGATCACTCAGCCCTCGGTGACTGTCTTGCAACATTGGAGATCATCAAGAAGATCGCCGGGAAGTAATAATCAGGCAGACGTAAGTTTTTTTACTTGCCTTTGCCTCAAATCCTGCGATTCCTGCCTCGCTTAGTATCTTTTTGATCAGCATCGAAAAATTATCGATACAGGATTTTAAATTTGGATGTTGTCAACTTTAAAAAAATGGTATAATATCAACCGCTTAACAAAAAAAGTGGAGAGGTCGCGTAGCTGGCTTAGCGCGCGCGCTTGGAAAGCGCGTAACCTGCAAGGGTTCGCGGGTTCAAATCCCGCTCTCTCCGCCACCAAAAGGCCTTCAGCAATGGAGGCCTTTTTTCATGGGTTAACCCCTAGGGTTACCCCATCATTCCCCCCTGGAACTACCCCCCAATGGGATGGTTTGCCCGCCCGCCCGATAGTATGCTGTGGTTATGGATATTCTCTCTACCCTTTCTACGAATTCGCTGGTTGTGTTTTGCGGCCGGCATGCCGCCCGCGAGCAGGCCACCGCTGCCATTACCGGTCTGGTCCTGCGCGGGCCGGTCACCGTGCTGGATAACGGCAACCGTTTTCAGCCTTACCGCGTGGCGCGCCTGCTGCGTTTTGAGACGCAGAACGTGGCCGGTGTGGCGCAGCGGCTGATCGTTCGGCGCGCTTTTACCTGTTACCAAACCCTAGCGTTATTAGAAGGAACCCCCTCTTTCAACAGCCCTTATGTGCTATTAGATCTGTTGGCTAATTTTTACGATGAGGGCGTTGCCGTCAAAGAGGTTAGCCGTATTCTCACAATTTGTATGCGGAATATTGAGCGCCTAAAGGCGCATGCCCCCGTTTTGGTTACCCTTTCGCCGGCCCGCATCGATGAGCGCGCTTTTTTGCTGGAGGAGCTTTTTGCCGCGGCAGACCGTGTTCTTTTCGATGCCGATAGCCTTGACGATGGGCGGCAAACGCAACCCTCCTTGTTCGACTACGCGGAGAAATAAGATGGGTCGCACTCTCCCCACCATCACCCAGCAGGTCTCTGATACCGAATCCGCCATGGCGAAGTTCCGCCGCACCCTGCGCAAAAGTGATCAGTTCGTCTTCGATGGCTTGTTCGCCAATGCCCGCCGGCACACCGCAGCCATCAGCCAAACCGATTCCCTGCTGCCGTTCGAGGCGGCCCTGCTGGCCATGCTGCTGGAGCAAGCGAAAGAAATTACAAACTTGCACAGCGAGATCGAGATCCTCAAGACCAGGATCAAGTCTCCCCGCTAAGCGGGGATGAAAGGCTGGTGTGATGACGGAATACGCGGGCTGGATCATTGACCTATATCCGGATAATGCTGGCGTGGTTATCTGGCTTCTGACGGATGACCAGCAACGATTGTTTTTGCATATGCGCTTTCCCGTTACATTCTACGCGGCGGCCACCGCTCCTCGGCTGCGGGCTGCTTGGCAATACGTAATGAGTCAGCGGCTAAAGCCCGGCCGTGAAGTTCGCCGTGATCTTTTTTCGGGATCAGTAGAAACCCTCTCTATCACTGTTCCAAACCCGGCGGATGTGGCCGGGGCGTTTTCCGCTTTTTCTGAGCAGTTTCCTGATATCGATCTTTACGACGCCGATATACCACTCTCGCTTCGGTTTGCCGCCCGAACTGGGGTTGGCATTTTACACCGCTGCACTATCGAATGCGATGACCACGACGTCCTTGCCGTTCATCCCGCCCAGGCATCCGATGGGGTGGCCGAGCTGGAGCTGCCTTTGCGGATCCTAGAACTTAGCCCAGATGTTGACCCCGCCTTGGGAACACCATCCAAAGTGAAGGTGAAATACGAACGCTCCAGCTATTTTTTACAGTTGGAGCCGAAGCGCGCCTTTGAGATCAGCCTGCAATCGATCTTCACCAGCTATGACCCCGACCTAGTGCTGACCGATTTTGGCGATACTTGGCTTTTCCCAATGCTGACGATGAACCCCAACCGCGACCTAACCCACGATGTGTTGCGCCGCAAGGCTAATAGCTATTTTTCCTATGGCCAGGTGGTTTTTAGAGGGCAGCAGGTGCACTTGTTTGGTCGGTGGCATATCGACCGAAAAAACGCCGTTTTATTCAAAGAATATGGCGTGGATGGCGTGTTGCAGCAAGCCCGCACTACAGGTATTGGTGTGCAGGAAATGGCCCGAAAATCACCTGGCGCCGGCATCACCGCCATGCAAATGCTCACCGCATTGCGCACCGATGTGCTGGTACCAGTGGTGAAGCAGCAGGCGGAATCGGCCAAGACGCTGAACGACCTAGTGAGCGCGGACCGGGGCGGCATGATCTACCAGCCGCTGGTGGGGGTGTACGAGCACGTGGCGCAAATCGATTTTGCCTCGATGTACCCCTCCATAATGGTGGAGCACAATATCTCGCCAGAAACCTACGGCAAACCCAACGCACCCGATGGGCTGATCCCGCAGACACTGCGCCCGTTGCTGGAAGAGCGCTTGGCCATCAAGCGCGAGCTGATCGAGATGCACCCACGTGACCACCGCGCCAAATCCCTGAAGGCCCGCGCGGCGGCGCTAAAGTGGCTGCTGGTGGTGTGCTTTGGCTACCTAGGCTACAAGAACGCCCGCTTCGGCAAGATCGAATCGCACGAGGCGGTCACTAGCATCAGCCGCGAGCTGCTGCTGCAATCCAAGGAGATCGCCGAGGAGATGGGCTTTTTGGTGCTGCATATGTACGTGGACTGCCTGTTCGTGCAGAAATCGGGTTGCCGTACCCCCAAGGATTTCACTCCGCTGATGGAGGCGATTGTTGAGAAGACCAAAATCGCCATCGCCATGGACGGTATCTACCGCTGGGTGGCGTTTTCGCCCTCGCGCAAGGACGCGCGCATCCCGGTGCCTAACCGCTACTTCGGCGTATTTCAAGATGGCGAGCTTAAATATCGCGGTATTGAGTTGCGCCGGCATGATACCCCGCTGTGGGTGGCGGGCGTGCAGCTCACCTTATTGCAATGCCTTGGCCAGGCTACCAGCCTGATGCAGATAAAGAACTACTTGCCCGAGGCAGCCAAGATCCTGAAAAAAGCCCGGGCCGACCTACGCGCCGGACGGGTGGCGGTGGATGACCTGGTGGTATGCCAGCGCATCAGCAAGACGGTGGAGGAGTACCGCTCGCTTTCGCCAACAGCCAGGGCGGCCCGGGTGTTGCAGGAATCGGGCCATACCGTGGCCGCCGGCCAGAACATTCGCTTTGTTTACACGCGCGGCAAGCCGGGTGTGTGGCCGCTGGGCACCGGAGAGCTGGACCCGCGCTGGGTGGATGTGGACCGTTATCTCGTGCTGCTCGAGAAATCCGCCGAATCGGTGATCGATGTGTTTGGGTATTCGCTTACAAAACGGCTTACCGCCGAGTATGTGCAAAACTCCTGGTTCCCCAAGATCAACAAACCGTATGAATTTAGTTTAAAATAAAAAGAAGATGACAGTAAATTGGCATGAACGATATAAGGAACAGGCTGGCTGGACCAGGCAGACGCGGGAATACCTGTTGAGCAAGGTCGATTTTGCGTTGACAAAGAAAGTATTGGATGTTGGCTGCGGCACTGGAGCGTTATTTCCCGATTTTGAAAAAAGCAAGCTGACCGGGATTGATATCGACCGCGGAAACTTGCGCGTAGCCATTAAGGGTGACGCAAAAAAGGATCTGATTCAAGGAGATGGTTATCGCTTGCCTTTTTCGACAGGCTCCTACGACGTAGTATTTTGCCATTATGTGCTGTTGTGGGTGCGGCAACCAATCTTGTTTTTGGAAGAGATGAAGCGGGTACTAAAGCCAGGTGGGTGCTTGCTCTTGTTCGCGGAGCCAGATTACCAGGCGCGTATTGATACCCCCGAAGAACAGAAGCAGATCGGAAATCTTCAAAACGCGTCGATGGAAAAACAAGGGGTCGACCTTGAAACAGGAAGAAAGCTCGCCGGTTATTTGGAACAGATCGGGTGTACAAAGATCGTGACCGGCGTAGTAGGGGGAGAATGGGACCGTTCGATAAGGAGTGCAACTTTTGAGCAACAAGTGCTGCGCTCTGATCTGCAAAAGATAGGTGTGGAACAAATTCAGGAAAGTGACCAAGCTGGATCTTTAACCTATATCCCAACTTTCTACGCCATGGCATACCGATGATTTTGAAAATGGTATAATCATAATTTTACAACAATAAATTTAGAAAATGAGTATGCTGATGATCGAAGAGCCAGAAATTGAAAAAGAAGAATTAGTAGAGGAAGTCGAAAATCCTTCAGCATTTGGCAGGATATTAATGGATGTTGTTGAAACAATTCTCTTATCCGCTGTGTTATTTTTATTGATCAACGCCTTATCCGCTCGCGTCAGGGTTGATGGCTTTTCAATGAACCCAACATTACAAGATGGCGAGTTTGTCTTTGTCAATCGCTTATCCTATAAATTTAGTGAACCAGCTCGCGGTGATATCATCGTTTTCCATTTTCCGATCGATCCCGAGCGGCAAGACCTGATAAAAAGAATTATCGGTCTGCCTGGCGATGAAGTGAGGGTCGAAAATGGTCGGGTTTACATCAATGGGCATGAAATACTTGAACCCTATATTGCCGCCGCCCCGCTTTACAGCGGGAAATGGAAAGTGGCGGACAATGAACTGTTTGTCTTAGGTGATAACCGCAATGATTCCTCTGATTCCCATTCATGGGGTTTTCTCCCCTATAATGAAATCGTTGGGAAAGCGATCTTTATTTACTGGCCTTCCTCAGAATGGAAATTGATCGATCATTTTGATGTTCAAGGAGTGAGTTGATGCGAAAAAACATCCAAGAGCTGCTCAAGATCACCGATGAGTATTTGGTCCAACTTCCCGAGTTTCAAGTTAAATTTGAACTTCCTGTGAAAAAAGAAATTGCCAAATTCATTGACCATACTCTTCTAAAAGCGGATGCAACTGAAGAGCAGATTAGAAAACTTTGCCACGAGGCGAAGGTGGGTCAGTTTGCCACAGTATGCCTAAACCCATCCTACGTACCTCTTGCGGCAACTTTGTTGAAGGCGACAGGTGTAAAAGTGTGCACCGTCATCGGTTTCCCATTAGGGGCAAATTCAGCCTACACAAAGGTCGCTGAATCCTTGGATTCGATCGACCAAGGCGCAGATGAAATTGATATGGTGATCAACATCGGCGCGATGCATGGTGGGGACTATCAACTTGTTTATGATGAAATCCTTCAGGTAAAAGAAGCGGCTGGCGACACAGTAGTAAAGGTCATTTTTGAAAATTGTTATTTAGATAAAAAAGAAAAGATCCTGTGCTGTTTGATGTGCAAAGAGGCAGGTGTGGAATTTGTAAAAACGTCCACCGGTTTTGGTACTTCTGGCGCGACACTCGAAGATGTTGAAATAATGCGGCGGGTAGTTGGCCCATCCTTGGGAGTCAAGGCTGCCGGTGGAATTAGAACCTATAACGATGCGATGAATATGATTCGTGCGGGGGCTGATCGTCTCGGTACCAGCGCAGGCGTGGCCATTTTGGCTGAAAGTTAATGATGCTAAAACGAACAATTAATACCCCAGGGTTTGCATGTTTTGAGTGCCAGACAGGTGTGATGAAGGTCAAATTTGTAACTTACTTTACCTGGATCGAA
>CAZSLN010000114.1:0-6033 GCA_964607645.1 uncultured Anaerolinea sp. | reverse complement strand
TGCTTTCCATACGAGTGATCCGCCCTATTGAAAAACTCGCTCCAATAACCCAAGCGATTGGGCTGAATCAACCGATCGCAGACCAAGAAAGAAACCAAATTCGATCCATGTCGAACCGAGCCGACCAGATAGGAGACTTGATTCGCAGTTTCCTTCGCATGGAAGACTCTATTAATACCAGAATGAAAGAACAGGCTACCCTATTGGAAACCAGTGCTGTGGTTGTCTCGTCCTTAGATCTAAATACTGTATTAAATAGGATCCTCGAGCAAGCAGGCAGGCTTCTCGAGGTTCAAAAAACCGCTATCATCGCCCTTGATGAAAAACGCGGCGAATTCCGCATCCGCGCAAGCCGCGGTCTCTCAAAAAGGTTTACCGAACAATTATCCCTAAAGCCAGGCGAACCCGCTTCAGTCAGCATGCGCGCTTTACGCGCAAGGGAACCAATTCAGGTGAGCGACACCGAGAGCGATCCCACCTACGGGCCTGAGCGCCCCCGCGCTCGCGCGGAAGGGTACCGCTCCGTTCTGGGTGTTCCGCTCAATACCCAGCATGCCCCTCCAACCGTATTACTGGTTTTCCGGCCTGAGCCACATCTTTTTACCCCCAATGAGATCAACCTGATCGTCAACTTCGCGAATCAAGCGACAATGGCAATTGAAAACGCCATCCTCTTTGAAAGAAGCGATACCCGCCTTCAAGAACAAACAAGCCGGCTCGAAGCATTGGTGGAATCTATGGAAGATGGTTTGATCCTTAGCAACCCCCAAGGAAAAGTAATTTACGCGAACCACCATATAACAGATATCGCTGACCTCTCAGACGAAGATATGAGCGATATTGAAGTAGCGCGAGTGATGAACCGAATTCTCGACAAGAGCATTGAAAAAGAAATCGTTGACTTGAACGCGATCTTGGCAGGCACTGCTCAAAAAGGTGAACTATCCCTAACTCATCTCGGGCGAGATTTGCAGATACGTGTTGAATCTTTCGAGGTTACCGACAATCAACATGTGCTATTAGGGCGTGGTTTGCTTCTGCACGATATTACCATCGACCGCGAAGTTGATCGGCTCAAATCAAATCTCATCTCTACGGTTTCCCACGAGCTACGAACACCCTTGGCCTCCATAAAAGGGTATGCATCAACCCTATTGGCTGATGACGTAGAGTGGGATAGTAAATCCCAAAAAGAATTTTTGACCATAATTTCAGATGAGACCGACCGACTCACAAATCTTGTAAATAACCTTTTAGACCTTTCTCGCATCGAGGCTGGTTCGATTCGGCTTTCGCTTGAAAAGTGCGATGTGCGCAACGTAGCCATGAAAGCCGCCAGGCAAGCCCAGTTATCAAAATGCGAGATCCATCTTGGGGCAGAGACGGAATTTGTCGATGCCGACAGAATGCGCTTGGAAACGATCCTGCGTAATCTGTTTGAGAATGCCATCAAATATGGCGGAGCAGAGGTAAAGGTTGAAATGCGCGCAAACCACGAGCGGGACTCGATCATCTTTTACGTAATGGATAATGGACCAGGGATCCCAACTGAGCAGAGTGAAAAAATTTTTGAACGGTTTTATAGGTTAGACGAAGGCTTAGCCCGAGCCACCAGCGGCGCTGGACTGGGGCTTGCCATCTGTCAGGGCTTAGTTCGCGCCCACAATGGTGAGATCTGGGTTGAGCAGCTTGGAAGCGGCGCTTGTATCGCTTTTTCAATTCCACTAATACCAAATGAATAAACAGAAAACATCTGAACAAACCTGTTCTCTTTTTCAAAGGATGGAATCATGAACGATTCGCGTAGAGTGAAGCAAATGAATTCTCCATGCGTGTTGGTGGTGGATGATGAAAAGATCCTGCGCGATTTTGTACACCGTAATTTGGAAGCTCGCGGTTACAAAGTATTAAGCGCCGCAAATGGATTAGAAGCATTAGCATCCTTTTACCAAGAGGAGATCGAGCTCGTTATTCTCGATGTTATGATGCCGCATATGGATGGGCTAGAAACCACTCGCAGAATTCGCGAAACATCCAATGTGCCGATCATCATCCTAACCGCGCTGGGTGAAGAAACAGATAAGGTGCGGGCGTTTGACCTTGGTGTTGATGATTATTTAACCAAACCGTTTGGCGTGGGTGAATTAATGGGGCGTATACAGGCTGTGCTGCGCCGCTCTCGCTGGCAAGAACCTTCCTCCAATGAAGAACGCTTTGTGCGCGGTAACATAATGGTAGAGATCGCCAACCATAATGTGTTCGTAAGCGGAAAACAGATCGACCTAACCCCTACTGAATTCAACCTTCTTTTATACTTGATCAGAAATGTGGGCAAAGCGCTCACTCACCGAGCTATTTTGCAAAATGTATGGGGGCAGGAATATAGCAACGAATCCGAATATCTGCGGGTGTATATTGGAAAATTACGCCAAAAAATAGAAAGCGATCCCCTCAACCCAAAACATATTCTGACCGAACACGGAATCGGATATCGCTTTGAGGGCTAAGCATAATCCAATTCGAAGGAATGAACACCCTGAATTATTCGTTAAAAAGCATCCCTTAAATTTCAAAAGAGATGCTTTTTGATTTTGTAGAATTTCTTTATAAATTTTTTATATTTGGCCTCCCCTTTTTTATTCGATTTTTCCCCATAATCCTTATTATCTAAATAGTGCGGTTTGCACACATTTTTTTCGGCCCTTAAGGAGGCTAGTTTGAGAATGAAACGTTCACTTTTTGCCCTGTTTGCTTTACTTGTTGTGCTGAGTTTGGTGCTCGCCGCTTGCGGCGCAGCTGCCCCCACAGAATCTGCTGCCGCGGAACCACAAGCACCAGCAGCCAATGAAGAACCTGCAGCCCCAGCCGAAGCCCCCGCTCAGGTTGTAGAAAAAACAGCCATCATTGGTTTCACCGCGTCTCTCACCGGCAAACTCAATGTTGAATCCACACGCCAAAACAACGGTTTTAAATTGTGGATGGATCAGGTGAACGCCGCTGGTGGTATCAAACTTGCGGATGGATCCGTAGTCAAGCTGGAATCAAAATTCTATGATGATGAATCCAACAAAGATCGTGTGCAAGAGCTTTACACCAAACTAGTTACCGAAGATAAAGCTGATTTCCTCATCAGTCCTTATTCATCTGGCCTCGCGGACGCTTCGGCAGTCATCGCTGAACAGTATGGAAAGATCATGGTTACCACTGGCGCTGCCTCTGACAGTACCTATCAAAAAGGTTATACCTTGGTTTATCAAGCCTATACCCCCGCCAGTGCTTACTTAACTGGCTCTGCCGACCTTCTTGCCAGCCTTGATCCAAACGCCAAGAAGATCGCCATAGTTCACGAAAACGATAAATTCTCCACCGATGTTGCGGTTGCCCTCGAAGCCTATGCTGTTGAAAAAGGTTTTGAGATCGTTCTCAACGAAGGCTATGATAGTGGAACCACCGACTTTGCCCCCATCATCAACAAGATTCCAGCCGATGCCGATGCCATTATGGGTGGTGGTCACTTTGCTGATGGTCAGCAATTTGCCAAGGCTATGTTCGACAAAGGCGTCAAAGCTAAGTTCATCTCCCTGCTTGTTGCCCCACCAGAACCAACCTTCGCGGAAATTGGCGATGCCGCCTTCGGTATCGTTGGCCCAAGCCAGTGGGAACCTTTAGCCGCCTTCACCCCTGATTTTGGCCCAACAGGTGCTGAGTTCATTGATGCTTACAAAGCAGCATATAACGAAGAGCCCTCCTATCATGCCGCGGGTGGTTATACTGCCGGCCTTATCCTACAAAAGGGTATTGAAACCGCTGGATCGATCGACCCCCTCGCCGTAAAAGCTGCTCTTGATAGCGTTGACCTGATGACCTTCTTCGGCCACATTAAATTTGATGTCTCCGCTGAAAACCATGGGCTGCAGATCGGCCATTCAATGGTCTTCGTTCAATGGCAGAAAGATGCCAGTGGCGCTTTGGTCAAACAGATCGTATGGCCAGCCGAAGGTCAGACCGAAAAAGCCATTTATCCCATTCGCTAATATCATTTGAATTCATCCCTCCCCGCGAAGGTAATCTTCGCGGGGAGGGCATTTCTCAAAAGGAGGCATCTTTTATGAATGCCGCTACCATCCTCACCTCCATCGTTGATGGGTTGTTAATTGGCGTTGTTTATGGCATCGCTGCCATGGGGCTCACACTCATTTGGGGCGTAATGCGCGTGATCAATCTCGCGCATGGCGCGGTTATATCGCTCGGTATGTTCGGCGTTTACTTGTTTTTTAATGGTCTTGGCTTAAACCCATACATCGCGCTACTCCTTGTGGCGGTTTTGGGGTTAGTGTTGGGTATTTTGATCTACTATGTCAGTATCATCCGCGTGATCAATGCCACCTATCTCTCCACGTTGTTGGCTACTTTTTCCATCAATATGATTCTGATAGGCATCGGAACTGCGATCTTTACCACTACACCACGTGACGCGGGTTTTTCGTTGGGAAACATCACCCTTGGTCCTGTCACACTCCTCGGCACCCGTTTGGTTGCGGCACTGCTAACCATTCTAGTGACGGGTCTTTTGTATGCCTTTTTATATCGCACCCGAACAGGGAAATTTATTCGAGCTGTATCCAACAATCGTTCCGCAGCTGAGTTGATGGGCATTCCATCCTCACGCATCCTAGCGTTGAGTTTTGGCATTGGAACCATGTTAGCCGCCATCGCAGGCGGTTTGATCGCCACATTCTTCTCCTTTACTATTCTATCCGGTGATATTTATCAACAAAAAAGTTTCGTTATCGGGGTGTTAGGTGGGTTAGGAAATCCTCTTGGCGCTCTGGTTGGTGGCTTGATCTTGGGTGTTTTGGAAGGTGTTCTACCGCTTACTATGCCAAACACATGGGTGCCAGTGATCGAATTCATGTTGTTCATTTTCATCCTGTTGATTAAACCGAGCGGTTTATTTGGAGGTAAACAATGAAACAATGGCTTCATCCTGGCTTTTGGATTACCCTTCTTATTGTGTTGTGGCTGGGAATCAACCCCATTATCTCTAACGACGCCTCTCTACGCGAAACTGGATTTACAATTTTACTCGCCATTGGCATGGCAATCAGTTTAAACATTGTCATGGGGTATACCGGCTACGTATCGTTCGGTCATGTGGTCTTTTATGGATTGGGCGGATATGTTGGTATGTACCTGATCGACACGTGGGCAGCTTCTTTGCCGTTAGCCGTGCTCGGTGGCGGCGCGGCTTCAGCGTTGTTGGCTTTTTTGCTCGGCAAAGCTATTTTGCGTTTGCGCGGTGCTTACTTCGCTCTGGCAACAATAGGTATCAATGAAGCTATGCGCACTTTTGTTGCCAATTTCAAACCCTTTGGTGGTCCTACCGGCATCGAATTACAATTTAGCGTTTATAAAACCTACGGTGGTGCCGCGCAAGCTCTGTGGATGACTTATTATGGCGTGGTTGGAATTGCTATCTTTGCTGTTCTTTTCAGTTATTACATCAAGAATAGTAAATTCGGTCTTAGCCTTATATCCATCCGAGAAGACGAGGATGCTGCGGAAGTAATGGGTATTTTTGCCCCCAAAGCAAAAACTCTCGCATTTGTTTACTCAGCGTTTCTCCCGGGAATGTTAGGCGTACTCTTCTTTTTCAAGAATGGGAACGTAGAACCGAGCGACGCCTTTCGCCTTGGTTTATCCATTGAATCACTTGTGATGATCGTACTCGGCGGACAAGGCACTTTGCTTGGGCCAGTCATTGGCTCATTGGGTTACCAAAGCCTTCGTGGAGCCCTGCTCACCAGTGACATTAAGATCGGAGCAATGGCATTGAAGGACTTTCAATTGGTCATTTCAGGCTTGCTAATGTTGTTGATCATTCTCTTCATTCCGTCGGGCTTGGTGGGCTGGTTACGTCAGCGCTTCGCAGCTCTAAGGAGGGTACTCGTATGACGATTCTCATGCAAGTGCAAGGTGTAACCAAACGATTTGGCGGGTTACAGGCTTTAACAAAAGTAACTTTCGATCTAC
>CAZSLN010000113.1:982-6344 GCA_964607645.1 uncultured Anaerolinea sp. | reverse complement strand
ATCAGAAAATAAAAATTATAAAAATTCTAGTGAAGAAAATTAACAAACAAATAAAGAAATTTCAAGTGAAAAAAAAAAAAAAAAAGACCCAATAAAGCAAGAATAAGAAGAGATAGAAAAGGAAGTAATGTTTCATTTGAAAAAATGGTTGAGGCGACCCTACTGGTTCGCTCTGGTATACCGTTTTATGCCACAAACCCTGACATCACTTTTCCTACCCCGCGCGGTCAGATTCCAGGAAACGGCGCATGGTACAGCGTCATCGAGTCCGCCACCAATATTAAACCCATCATCGCTGGCAAACCGTACCCGTACATCATGGAATTAGCATTACAACGACTCGGCATGAACAAAGACGAAGTTGTTGTGGTCGGCGACCGCATTGAGACAGACATTGTGGGCGGTCAGGCTATTGGTTGCAAAACAGCCTTGGTCCTTTCGGGTATTAGCACAAAAGCCCAAGGCGAAGCCTGGCAGCCAAAAATTACCTATATCACTACCGATCTAACCGCTTTGGTGAATGAATAATTTATGAACTTATTTGATTTAGACCAAGCGGAATTCGCTACACTATTCGCAAGTTGGAATGAACCAAAATTTCGAGCAGACCAACTTTGGAATGGGTTATATAAGAACCTTTGGTCCGCGCCGGAAGATTTTTCGACCTTGCCTAAATCGTTGCGTGAGAAGATAGAAGAAAATTTTGAGCTAATCCCGATCAAAACAAACATACGCTTGTTTTCAAGTGATGGCGAAACCGAAAAGGTCTTATTTGATCTGGTAGGCGGTGGATCTGTTGAAACCGTTCTCATGAATTATGATCGACGGCGAACCTTGTGCATCTCAACCCAGGTTGGCTGCGCTATGGGCTGCACTTTCTGCGCTACTGGGCAAATGGGTTTTGGACGAAATCTGTCCAGCGGTGAAATTATCGCTCAGATCCTTTTCTTTGAAAGAGGTTTGGCGGCACAGGGAGACCATGTTACAAATGTTGTCTTTATGGGAATGGGAGAACCATTTCACAATTATGACAATGTGATCAAAGCAATCGATACCCTTAATAATGCCCAGGGATTCAACTTTGGAGCCCGCAGGTTCACTATATCCACAAGTGGTTTGGTGCCAAGGATCAGGCAGTTTGCTGAGGAAAACAGGCAAGTAAACCTCGCTATCTCGCTTCATTCCACCGATGACGAACAGCGCTCCAAAATGATGCCGGTGAACCAAAAATATCCAATCGATGACCTCATGAAGGCCTGCCGCTATTATTTGATGAAAACCTCTCGCAGGATCACTTTTGAATGGGCCTTGATCTACGGTGTAAACGATTCAGAGGAAGAAGCAACTAAGCTCGCAATGTTGCTCCGAGGGATGATCTGTCATGTAAACGCCATCCCACTAAATCCGACCACTGGCTACGACGGAAAAGCAACAAGCAATCAAAGAGCGGTTGCCTTTAAAAATATATTGGAAGACCACGGAATTCCATGTACAATTCGCTTGCGCAGAGGTATCGATATCCAAGCCGGCTGCGGTCAATTAGCTTCAAAAAATAAATCAAACTAATTATTAGGACGATAAAATGGTTAATAAAGAAAATAAATGGCTGGATAAAAAGATAATTCAAGGGAACGATTGGTTCACTCTTGAAATTGCCTTGTTCTTCCTTATCCTCCTGATCGCGGTTATCACTCGCTTTTACGATTTAGGCAGCCGTGCGATGAGCCACGATGAAAGTTTGCACACTTACTTTTCCTACCTGCTCTCTCAAGGACAAGGCTACCAACACAACCCGATGATGCATGGGCCGCTGCAATTTCACCTGATTGCCTTATCTTATTTCTTATTTGGCTCAAGTGATTTTGTCTCCCGCATTCCAGCCGCCACATTTGGTATCCTCGCTATTGGGTCCCTTTGGTTATGGCGCCGTTATTTGGGCAGGATTGGCACTTTGGTTACCGCCGCGTTAGTGTTAATTTCCCCTTTCATCACCTATTATTCCCGTTATACCCGCGAAGATTCGTATATCGCCCTATCGTTCTTCTTGATGTTGTATGCGGTGTTCCGCTACTTTGAATCGGGCGAACATAAATACATTTACCTGATCTCGGGTTCATTCGTCATCCACTACCTCACCAAGGAAACATCCTTTATTTACAACGCTGAAATGTTGATCTTCCTCGCAATCATTTTTCTTTTTAGCATTGTAGTTAAGCCTTGGGAAAATGACCGACCAAGCTATAAGAAATTTTCGATCAGCCTAGTTGCCAGCATTTTGTTTGTTGGCACATCTGCGGTTCTGTTTTTGCTTTCGCGGCCAGAAAAAACGGCTGATGCTGCCCAAGCCCTTGCCGCTCCTTCTACCAACCTAATGGTTGGAGTTTATGTTTCGCTTGCGTTATTCCTAATTTCGTTCATCGGCGCGGTTTTTTTCCTACTCAAAGGGTACGGTTTAGAGAAAATTCGAGCCAGCCGATCCTTCGATTTGTTGATCGTTTTTGGGTCATTGGTCTTGCCACAACTTTCCGCCTTCCCCGTAGCCCTCATGGGTTGGGACCCGGTTGACTACTCGAACACAGGCTTGATGCATACAGCTGTCTTTTTACTGCCAATTATCCTTGTAACGATTGTGATTGGCGTGTGGTGGAAGCGGGATGTATGGTTGAAAATGTCATTAATTTTTTGGGGGCCTTATGTCATTCTGTACACAACCGTATTCACTAATGGCTCCGGATTCTTCACCGGCATCGTTGGATCTTTGGGATATTGGATCTCGCAACAAGGGGTTGAACGTGGTTCGCAACCTTGGTATTACTATATTTTCCTAACCATTCCGGTTTACGAATTTCTCCCTGCCATCGCCAGTATGCTCGCTGTTTATATTGGTTTCCGCAATAAAGATAAATATCTGTCCTTAGAATTGGATGAAGCTCGTCCATTTGAGTTCAACATCAAGACCATTTTCTTTAGCCTATTAACATTTTGGTCGGTAATGAGCATTGTTGCCTTTACCGTTGCCGGCGAAAAAATGCCATGGCTAACTTTCCACATGGCACTTCCTATGACTTTATTAGGTGGTTGGGCGATTGGGAAATTGATCGAAAAGATCGATTGGGATGCGTTTATCTCCGGAAATATTTACTTAAAAATAGGCCTGTACCTCCTTTTCATACTTAGCTTCTGCGGTCTGATCTACTCGCTATTCCAGACACCCTTACCCTTCGCGGGGCAGGAATTAGTGCAATTACAAGCAACCACCACCTTCATTGCTGCACTGGTTATCGTGGCAGCTTCTCTTTTCGGAATTTTTAGAGTGGATAATAATTTACTCTCCAAACAAACAATTCTACTAAGCGGACTCATGTTCTTTGGTGTTTTAGCAGTTTTAACGCTCCGCACTTCTATTCGGGCGAATTATCTTAAGTTCGACAGCCCGCAAGAGTATCTGGTCTACGCCCACAGTTATAGCGGCGTAAAGGAAATGCTGGCTCAGGTGGATGATATTTCCGCAAAAACAGTTGGTGGAAAAAACATTGTAGTCGCTTACGATGATGATACTTCCTGGCCACTCTCTTGGTATATGCGCGAATACCCCAACAACCGCTTTTTTGGCGGCCAACCAGATCGTTCTCTCAAGGATGTTCCAGTGATCATCGTTGGGGATAATAACTACGCGAAGGTCGAACCGATCGTAGGGGATGATTTTTACCAATTCGATTACATCCGAATGGTTTGGCCAAACCAAGATTATTTCAACCTGATCTCCCAACGCCCCGACCCAACGGTTCCGTTTGATGAGACCTATGCCTGTAAAGGCATCCTCGGCGCGCTTAAATACGCCAAGACATATGATTTTGGCCGATTATGTAATGCTGTGATGAATTCAGAACTGAGGGCCGCCATCTTTGATGTTTGGCTCAATCGCGATTTTACAAATTACGGCGTTGTGAACAACTCGGTAAGCATCAACGAATCCACCTGGGATCCTGCTGACCGTATGCGCCTGTACGTAAAGAAAGATATTGTCGATAAAGTCTGGAATTACGGCGTAAAGATCCAACCGAAACCCAAGGTAGATCCCTATGCCGCGGGACAAAAAGTTTACTCCGCTGATGTTCTAATTGGAACACCGGGAGCGGAACCAGGTCAATTCAATGCCCCGCGCGGGATCGCTGTAGCACCAGATGGCTCTGTATATGTCACCGATTCCCGCAATCACCGTGTTCAGCAGTTCGGCGTGGATGGCAGCTTGATCCGCACGTGGGGAACCTTCGGCGATCAGTCGTTGGGCGATGCGCCGATGGGTACCTTCAACGAACCTTGGGGTATTGCCGTGGCAAAAGATGGCACTGTTTATGTTAGCGATACCTGGAACCACCGCATTCAAAAATTTACATCTGAAGGAAAACCCCTAAAAATGTGGGGCACCTTTGGAACAGAAGAAACTCCAGGCGCGCTATATGGCCCACGTGGCATCACCGTCACCGATGATGGCAGGGTTTTTGTAGCCGATACAGGCAACAAACGCATCATGATCTACGACTCCAATGGGGCAATTCTTGGGCAATTTGGCTCAGAAGGATTCGATCTCGGGCAGTTTAGCGAGCCAACCGATGTCAAGTTCGATAGCGACGGATTCCTTTATGTTACTGATACGTGGAACCAGCGCATTCAGGTCTTCTCGGAGATCGATAAAAATAACTTTACCCCAGTAAAATTCTGGGATGTAGATGGCTGGAACAGCCAAACGCTCGACAACAAACCCTATCTCACCATCACAGGTGACAAGGTCTTCATCACCGATCCCGAAGGGTACCGCGTGATCGAATTCAAAATAGATGGTAGTTTTGTTCAGCTCTGGGGTGAATATGGAACGGAAGCCACTGCCTTTGGTTTACCAAATGGTATAGCAGCTGATGCTGATGGAAATATCTGGATCGCTGATTCAGCAAATAATCGATTGATGAGGTTTCGTATCAACCAATAATCAAAATTAAATGAACTTTCTAACATCCGTGAACAGCCATTCTTTCACGGATGTTGGTTTTTTAGAATGGTATAATACGATTTGGCTGTAGGAAAATTGCCAAAATTTTAGTAATGGAGACCCCCGAATGAAACTCCACGAATACCAATCGAAACAGATCTTTTCCAAGTACGGCATCAAGATCCCAAAAGGACGTGTTGCTTCCACGGCAAGCGAAGCAAAACAGATCGCTGAAGAACTCGGCGGGAATGTTGTCATTAAATCGCAAGTGCTTGTTGGTGGTCGAGGCAAGGCTGGTGGTATCAAGGTCGCGAAAAACCCTGATGAAGCCGAACAGTTTGCTGTCGTTTTTCATACAGAATCGGAGCAGGCCTT
>CAZSLN010000113.1:0-972 GCA_964607645.1 uncultured Anaerolinea sp. | reverse complement strand
CAGATCCTTGGCATGGAGATCAAAGGTCTACCTGTCCGCAAAGTTCTAGTAGATGAAGCCGCCTCCATAGCCCAGGAGATCTATCTTGGCATTACCAATGACCGAGCCGCGAAAAAGCCTGTCATCATGGCCTCCTCCGCTGGCGGTGTCGAAATTGAAGAAGTCGCCAAAACCAACCCAGAAAAAATTTACAAATTGCATGTCAATCCGTTAGTAGGCATCAAAGACTACCAAGCTCGTGATATCGCTGGTGGAATTAATTTGCCCCGCGAACACTGGAATGCTTTTTCAGAAATTTTAAAAGGCCTTTGGCGTGTGTACAACGATTACGACGCTGAACTTGCCGAAATAAATCCTCTCGTCATCACCAGCGATAACCATTTGGTTGCCCTCGATGGCAAGATGCTCATCGACGACAACTCGCTCTTCCGACATCCTGAACTTTCTGAAATGCGGGATACCGATGAAGATGCCCCATCCGAGATCGAAGCGCGAAAATTTGGTCTTACCTTCATCAAGCTCGATGGCAATATCGGTTGTATGGTGAATGGCGCCGGCCTCGCGATGGCTTCGATGGATATTCTCAAGCTCTCTGGCGGCGAACCTGCTAATTTCCTGGATATTGGCGGCGGTGCGAGCGCTGAAAAAGTAGCGGCCGCGATGCGAATTATTCTGAGCGATCCCAATGTAAAAGCAATCTTGTTCAACATTTTTGGCGGTATCACCCGCGGTGATGAAGTAGCTCGAGGTATTCTTGCCGCCATTGCCGAAGTAAAACCGAAAGTTCCTATGGTTGTTCGATTAGTTGGCACGAACGCAGCCGAAGGCCGCGCCTTGCTCGCCAACGCTAATATGATAACAGCTGAAACATTACTCGAAGCAGCCCAAAAAGCCGTAGCAGCCGCAAAAGGAGAACTTAAATGAGCATCTTAGTCAATAAAAATACTCGCCTTTTGGTGCAAGGGATTACTG
>CAZSLN010000112.1:0-6404 GCA_964607645.1 uncultured Anaerolinea sp. | reverse complement strand
AAGGCGCTAGCGCGATCAGTTTACGCGCGCCAAGGGGAAGGGCGTTTTTGCCGCAGGAAGGTCCCGGCCAGCAAAAGAAGGGAGCCTTGGTGAGCGGCAGGTTGTATGGCGGCGAGCTCTTTTCGCAGTCGTGCGATGTGATCCATCGGGCGCGGCGGGCGGGATGGCCGATCATCGCGGGGGTGGGGTTTGATACGTTGGAAAAGGTGGAGTGGGCGCTAGGGGAAGGGGCGTTGGCGGTAGCCTTGGACCTGAGGTGTTGGTGCTAATTAAAGAAAAAACCCCGTCTCACGACGGGGTAGTTTTATTATGCTAATAAAAAAGTATTAAACAGCTTTTACGTTAGCAGCCTGAAGGCCTTTGGGGCCTTGCTCGACGGTGAATTCAACCTTCTGACCTTCTTCAAGGTTGCGATAGCCATCGGCTACGATAGCGGAGAAATGGACGAAAACATCGGGGCCACCATCGCGGGAAATGAAACCATATCCCTTGCTACCATTAAACCACTTTACTGTACCAATAACACGTTCTGACATTCTTTGCCTCCTGAGCAAATTACAAAAAAAAATCTTGCGGAGCAGTTCGTCTTCGGGCAAAAAATAAAATAGCCCTCGATGTGGGGCTATCGTTTAACTTAGAACGAAAACTACCTTGCATCCTTAACAACTGTAAATATATCAACATTGATCATAAAAGTCAAGGCTTTTTGCGGTTTGCTCGTTATTTTTGGGTGAAAGAGAGGTGAAAAAGGGGGAAAAACCGATTTTTGCGCTGTTATCCTCGTTTTATTGTTAACAAATTTGATTAATTAACACATTTGGAAAAATTTTAGACCGGTACGGAAAAAAATTCCTATAGAATTGTCTAGCTCAAAACGTATCACAATCGAAAAAATACCTATTGGGAAGGATTGTGGTGAATATTAGACTTCAGGAAAACTTTCGGGAAAAAAACTGATGCGATATTTTTCAGAAGAATCGCATCAGTTTTTTAATTATTTTCTCACGAAACTTGCGGTGTTTCATGTGCCTAGAGCTAAGTGATCAAGCTATCTAGGTCTGTTTCTTATTTACAATGGTCGTGAACACCTGGTGTGTATGTAAAGTAAAAGCCTTCACCCGCGTTTTCAAAACCACAACCATCTGATGGGTTTAAACCGGTTGGGTAGTATTCATAATCGTAGGCATTCCCATCAAAATAAACACTGGCTTGGTAATAATCACCTTCAACAGCAGGAGCGTCGAAACAGAAATGGCCATAGGATAGCCAAGCATCATATGGTTCATTCCAGTCGTAGACATTGTAACCATATGCAAAGCCATCACAGTTCTGGTAGATCGTTGTAAGGGATTGAGGACCGACTGATTTGGTGATCTTTAGGGCGGGCACGGAAGCATCGCAACTGATCCAAAGAATGGATGATTGTTGGCTGATGTTCATGCTGCCAGAAATGTGGCCGCATTTGGGGTCTGCCCAGTAGCCGTAGGTGCCTTCGGTTAGGGTAAGGCTTGTTACGCCGGCAGGAATGGTAGTAGTGTGGATGATCTGGTCGGCGCCGGTGTAATTGAGCTCAACGGATTGGCCAGTGCGGTTGCGCACGTCGATGGTGTACTCAACGGGGCCAGCGGCGAATACGGTGCCGGTGAGGCCAATCATCAAGGCAGTAACGACGATTAATGTGAACAAATATTTTTTCATAAAAATTCTCCTTGGTTCTCAACAAAAATTTGAAGAAACTGTTCATAAATAAAGTATAGCACGAAATCAAATAATATATTTGAACTTTATAAGGCAAAAAGATAAAAATTGGATAGAATTCGCCCTGACTTTTTTTGAAACGCTCATTACAAGGATCGTTTCGCTAGATTGATGAGCTTTTGGTTGAGAAATTAGTTCCCGCTGGGGAAATGTGAGGGAAGAGTTAATATCTTGGGTCTCAAAAATGGCAATAGGAATGCATCGATAGAGTGTAAATCGCTTTTTGGCGGACAGGCAGGTGGTTAATGAACGAACAGCGGCTTTCTGGAAGGAAAGCAGCTGGGGTGTAGTGGAAGGGTTTTTTGGGAGGCTTATGAATCGCGCTCTAGGAAAGGTTCAGTGAGATCATCCTAACTAAGGTAGTAGGAAATAAGAACAGTAATGGACCAATCATTCTATTGTTCTTCGTAAGCGTACATTCGCACCATTTCGACCAATCATGTTCGTTTACCGGTATCCGGGGCAATGACATGGTTCGGTATAGACTAAAGAGTAGGCTAAAAAACCAAAGGGAATGATCAATAAAACCTTCATTGAAAGGACTTGCTATTGGAATAAAAAGCTTTCTTCGCACATGTTATGGAAACAAAAAAACTGACGCGAAATTCTACAAATTGATCGCGTCAGTTTTTGATCTTATTCTCACTCAACTTGCGGTGTACCCCGATTTTACCTTTGAGTTTGAACGGTTTAGCACGGTATTATTAGTTACAATGGTCGTGAGCACCGGGTGTACCGGTATAGTAAAAGCCTTCGCCTAAGTTAGCAAAACCACAACCATCCGCAGGATCTAGACCATTTTCGTAATAATCGTACCAATACTTATATGGGTCACCATTATCGTCATAATCATTGAATAGAACCGACCAAGTAGAAGACCACTCACCATCGCCTGCTTGGGGAATTTGGTTGTAACAGTTGGAGAAAAAGGGTAACCAGGCAGTAGCATCGTCGACATATCTTTGGTTCCAATCGAAAAATGAGTACTCGTATGCTCCAGGACCATTCGCGCAGCTTAGGAATTTAATGCTGCCGGTATTTTGGGGGCCGGTGGTTTTTACACTGGGGGCGGCTGTATCGCAGGTTAGCCAAAGGATCTGAGCTTGTTGGCTGAGGTTTATGCTGCCGGAAATGTTACCGCACTTGAGGCTTGCCCAGTAGCTGTAAACGCCTTCGGGGATGGTGAGGGAAGAAACGCCCTTGGCGATGGAAACCTGGTGAATGACCTGGTCGGCGCCGGTGTAGTTGAGCTCAACGGATTGACCGGTGCGGTTGCGCACGTCGATGGTGTATTCAACGGGGCCGGCAGCGAAGACGGTGCCGGTGAGGCCGATCAAAAGAGCGGCAACCATGAGGATGGTAAATAGTACTTTTTTCATGAAAATCTCCTTGTTTTTTTTGTAAATGTTAAAAAAACTTTGTTTCTTCGATTGTGCCATAGAAGGCAAATATTTATTTGTACTAATTGTCACAAAAAGTATAGAAAAGGTATAGGATTCACCCTGACTTTTGCAGAAAAAGCCATTTATAGTCCAATTAGAGGGGAATGATCCTAGGATTCAGCTATTTTTATTCAAGGTACCGTTAATTTTGGGTTGAAGCGGTATTTATTTTTAAAACAGCGGCTTTCCATTTTGGAAAACCGCGGTTGTGATCAGATAGGATAGGTTTGGGGAGAAGTCAATTTTTGGGGAGGATTCGAATTAGGTAGGAGCGAAGTCGACCATGGTTTGGTTGCCAAATTCATCAAAGGTGCGGTTCTTCCGATCGGGGAGGGATTTGAAAAAACTCATATCGGAGTTGAGGAGAACCATAGGGTAGCCATAACCGGGGAACCCTGAAGCAAAATTAAGATCTTATTCGCGATTTGGATAGACATCGTGAACGTCTAACGAGGAGTTGTTGGGGAAGAAAAAAGGACTGCCCGAACCTTTGGACAGTCCCTTCTATTCTTTTTTTGTGTGTTCTACTTACAACGCGAATAAATTCGTGTGGCCTTAATGATTAGGATCCTCATCGATCACAAACCAATCACCGTACTCATCCACGTAATTGATCTGCCAATAAGGCCATGAATATAATTCTGACAAATACGGATCCAAGCAGATCGAATGTGAAAAAGCTCTTTCGTTATCGACTTCCGCCCCTGGTCCTATCAAAAAATCAGGTTCTATATCTGTATCACTACCACCCTCGAGGTGGTATTGAAAATCCACATACCACGTTCCAAAGTAATGACAACCATTTATGACCTTGCTAAGGCTCATAAAGGCCACCTCATTTTTGCAGGAAAGGAATAATGTTTTTGTTACATTTACGTTCCAGGTGCCTGCAAGATTGCCGCATGGCAGGCTGGCGTAGTAGGAATACTCCCCTTCGACGACGGTGATAGGAGCTAGACCAGGCTCAATCGTGAGGAAGCGGTTGTTTCCGTTGGCATCTGTGAGGCGTAAGGAGACGGTGCCGCCTGAAGAATTGCGCACATTCACCTTTAAATCGGCAGGGGCGCCAGCGGTAGCGGTGCCTATGAGGGTGATGACTAGCAGGAGAGCAAGAAGAGGAGCAGTGATCTTTTTCATTTTACCGTTTCCTTTGAATGTAGGGATAATAAATAAAACCCAACTATCAAAAGTAAAGAATATTTATTCATTTATGACAAATATTAGTATTTTGCGTTTTGTCTTTCTTCAAAGAGAAAAGAGTTGGATTGCGCTACGCTATTCGCTTATGGCTGGAATTTTTAGACCTGACTTTTATCGGTGGTATAGGTTCGTTGTTAACTTAGCGATAATGCATTTTCTGAAATATCTCTTTTGTCATGGGCAGAAATCTGGGCTCTGCGATGCGGCCAACGCTTGCTGAAAGGCATGGGCTTTGTGGGATGATGGGAGATGGTCATTTAGACGGGGTTGGTGGGCCATAGCGGGGCACGTCGGTGCTGTGCCGCTGCGCGGGGCTGATGCCCCGGAATCGCGGAATATCGTTGGGTTTTGTCTTGTTCGAAAGGGGTTGGTGGGCATAGGCTGGGCACGTCGGTGCCGTGCGGCTACGCGGGGTTGGTGGCCCGGGGATCGGGGGTGGATCGATAGGGTTGGCGGGCTGATGGTATAGCACGTCGGGGTTAGGCGGCTAGGCGGTTTTGGTTAATTTTCGCTTCTGCGGTTTGCCACTAAGCCGATCTGGTAAGCGTATTTTACCAATTCGCCGCGGTTCTTTAACTTTAGGGTGGTAAGGATGCGCTCGGTGTGGTATTTAATGGCGGATTCGCTTAGGGTTAATTCGGCGGCGATCTCTTTGTAGATCCTTCCAGAGGCCACCATTTCCAATATCTCTATTTGTCGTTCTGAAAGCCCTTCCGCCTTTAATTTACGGCGGGCTTGTTCTTGCGGGCTTGCTTTTGGCTCCATATAGGCGCTGGCCATTCGGTTGGCAAGGCGCGGGGCATAGACCTTTTCTCCGTTGAGTATGGTGAGCAGGGAGGTCATGATCTCTTCGGTGGTTTGCTCTTTGAGCAGATAGCCATGGACATTATTTTGGATGACATGGGCGATCATCGCGTCGGAGGGTTCATCGCCAAGGCAGATGACGCGGGTTTTTGGTGAATGGTCGCACACCTTCGCCAAGGTTTGGGTTTTTTCGAGGCGCGGGGTGGAAGGATCGAGGATCAATACATCGGGTTGCAACTCTTTTGTGAGTTGAATGATCTCATCCACTATATGAACCACACCCAGGACGTTCATTCCTTCATCGGATAAAAGATGCGAGAAGCCTTCGGAGAAGAGGGTATGAGGATCTGCCAGCATTACACGAACACCGGCTAAATCGTACTCGGCCTTTATCTTTTCAAGGAGGGGGAATTTTAGCAATATTTGGGTTCCCTGCTCCCCTGAGGTTCGAATATCAGCTTCGGCGTTGATCTTGCCGCATGTCATTCGAATGTTTTCTAATGCCTTTTGGTGTTTCTGGGCAAATTCCGCTGGCACACTACCATCTTCCGAAATTAATATTCCGAGGTGTTTGTTCTCGATGGAAAAAATGAATTGAACTAACTGGGCCTTGGTAATTTTATTGGCGGTGGTGAGGGAATCTTGGATGATGTGAAATAGCACTGAAAAGTTATTCCGGCTGAGCAAGTGATCGATGGAATTGTTGGGCAGGCTGAGATAAACCCGCAAGGTGGCAATGGACTGGAAGCTTTCGATGTATGCTTTGAGCATGTTGCTAAACCCGCGTACGTCCTGAGTGTTGGTATTGATATCCAGCATCGATTTGCGTACTTCGCGATTGGCGCTTTGGGTGGCGACATGCAAGGTTTCGAGATGGCTGAGCGCTGAATCGTAATTGGCGAGTTTGATCTGCTTGCCGATGGTCTCAATTCTTCCGTTCATCGAATTGAACAAGTCGTCTAACTCCTTATTCATATCCTCGATGAGAGCGTCGCGTTCGTTGGTAATGGCGGCGCGCTGAATGACTTGTTGGGCATTGCGCTGAGCCGTTACATCATCTAACACAAAAACATTGCCGCTGGGGGATCCGTTCGCTTTGGATAAATTGGTGATCTTGACCAGGTAGTTTCGATAACTTCCGGGTCTGCCCAGGGTGATATCGGATTGGGCATCGATGATGTTTTCGGAAAAATCGATGAC
>CAZSLN010000111.1:0-6732 GCA_964607645.1 uncultured Anaerolinea sp. | reverse complement strand
GCGATTTTTGTTGGAAGCGAAGGATATTTATTCAGCGCTAAACGCAGCCATGGCTTGCTTTCTGAATTCATCAGCGGTGATACTAAAGCCACGAATGTTATAAACCGGATGGGAAATGTTTTCCCGCGGGGCTTCGGTTATCATGATCAAGGATTTGATGGCGTCAGGCATCGCCATAAATGGAATGATCGAATCTTTACGGACGAAACAAGGGTAGTTCAACCCTTGCGCTGCCGCGTGAAGCATCTCGGGGCCATAATCGCTAGTTCCTCCACTTGGTTTCGTGAAGGCGCTGATAAGCCCAGGGAAACGAATCGCCCTAAAATCAAGCATTGTGGGCGGGTTATCATCTAAATGATGTTGACCGTTGAAATGACTGTAATACAGCCCCAATTTTTCGCAGTAAAGTTTGTTACAACCATACATGGTGTGCGGTTCATTGAAGTCGTTTTCCTTCACCTGGCCGGCTCCGTGCTTAATGACGAGATCATTAAAACCATATACAGCGATGGAACTTGGAAAAATGAATTTGACCGCTTTGTGGTATTTTTCTGATTTGTAAGCTGCCATTAGCAGCAATTGCATCGTACCTTCAACATTGATGCGGTGAGCCTCTTCACTAGCAATTTCGGCCTTGGAGGATAGAGAAGCCGCTAAATGGAAAATGATATCGAAATCATAATCGTAAAACTGCTTGATCTTGTTTACTAGATCGCCCTGAAAATGTTCAGAAGAGAGAGAACGAATAGATTCGGGCAAGGGCGCGAGGTCGGCAGTGATGATCTTATAATTGCCTTTCCCTGATAGGTTTTGAACAAGAGCTTGGCCTATCTCACCACACGCGCCAGTGACTAATACAGCCTTCACGCTCATTTTATCTCCTTAATAACTTAAAATTGGTAGTGTAGAATAACAATTAGATTTTAATATAATAACCTTGTTCCGGCAAAGTCGAGTTATGAATACCAAACAACAGAAAATATTTTTCCCTTTCAACTCCTTGCATAACTTAGTTCTCATATTCGTGGCAGGCCTATCTGCATGCGTCCAAGTTGCAAACCCAACGCTTGAAATTCCTTCAGCTAATGATTCTCAAAACAATGTACTTATTCAGACCTCCGCTCCAACCGAGACCATCGTTTGGTTCCCCGCTACCAATACCCCAACTATCACCCCACTTCCATTGCCTAGTGCTACAGAGGTTTCTATATCAGGTATTGGCGAGAATCTCACCGTTGATCCTTTTTCTGAAACCACCAAGTGGACAGAGATTCAAGAATCAAATCCCTCGCCGAATCGAATTATTCTCGATGAGGAGGGAATGGTGTTCGCTCTAAACGAGCCACCAGTGAGATTATCTAGCCTTAATACTGATCTTTTTCTGAATGATGCCTTTATCACGATCACCGCAACCATTAACCGATGCTCTACCTTGGATACCTATGGTGTGCTCTTCAAAGCGGCAAGCGAAGGGATAGGAAACCGATTGGTTCTAAACTGTAACGGCGAGATCCGGTTAGAACAATTACGCACCAATTTAGTTCTGCCTCTTCTCGATTGGACTAAAAGCGGCGATGTTCCCTACGGGGCACCGGGAACGGTACGCATCGGAATTTGGACCAGTGGCCCTGAAATACGCGTTTTTCTGAATGATCATTATCAATTCACCTTCTTTGATTCGTTTTACAAAACAGGTTCATTTGGATTCTTTGCCAATAGCCTTGACTCCGCAGGGTTGAATATACGTTTTTCGGAAGTTGAAGTTCATCGGGTAGATTACTCTTCGCCAACGCCAACCCTTGCGCCATCCCGAACACCTTTGTTTCGGTCTTCTATCACCCCAATCCCATAAAATGATTACATCGTCAGATTTGATCGAGATTCCGGTTCCTGATGAGGTGATCGCAAGCGCCACCAATTTGGTCAAGCATATGCTGCTTTCACAAAAAATACCTCATCAAACTAACCCTATTACCATTCTTACCTTGCGTAACCTCGCGCTTCACATCAGCACAAATCTACTTTTCCGAAGATACCTCAGCCAAAATCAGGTTCCTTTTACAATTTCCAACGGAAGCCAAGGTATCGAAGAACTTTGGCCAACCATCGCGATAGGGGGCCGAAGGTGTAATATGAATTGTCGTTTTTCAGCCAAACCGGAACGGGATGTGGATGATGAACCGAATCCTAAAGGCTTTCTCAAGGAGGAGATCCTCCTGCCAAAACAACATGACGCACTCAAAAACGATGGGCGAGAAACAATTGAAGTTTTTAGCGCTTTGATATTTGATAGCAAGCGAGCGAACCTCTCTATCGGTGAGTTAGCGAAGAGGGGGGAGAACCTTTTCCTGATCAACATTCTAGAAAATATGCACGAGATAAATTGGGAAGCGGCAGCAGCGCGGATCGAATTTTATTATGAAGGGGAAAACGAATTGATCTTGGAGGTGGTAGGTCTTGATGAAAAATTTAACCTGATCACTGAATCGATCCAGTTCGGTTTTCATAAGCGCGCTTTCACAAAGAGTTTGTTCTCGCGAGTGATCTACCTTACCGCCAACGCTATGCCAGAGAAGTCCATCTCACTTTCAATTGGCGCCGCTGAGAAAATTTTCCTCCCGGTTTCCTCTTGGGGGAATTTATGGTTGCAAGTTACAACCTGCGTCTTCTTTGGTTTTCTTCATTCCACCGACTTGCGACAGCGCTTCGATAAATTGATCCGCACAAATACAAGTTATCGCATCAATTGGTTTCGCACCGAAAAACACAAAATATCCGTATTAGAATTAAACCCGTTACCGAAACTATTTGGCATAGCCAAAATGATGGACCAACCTAAGCAATAGGAGATTTTACAATTATGACCATTTTTCTCACAATCCACTCGATTAACCGCTGGTTGATCGTGGTCGCAAGTTTGATCGCGATCTATTTCTTGGCAAAGGATATCGTAGCCAAAACCTCAATATCCAAAAACGCCCGCATTTTTAGTTCGCTCTTTGGCGGTCTAATGGATCTGCAATTACTGTTGGGGTTGGCCGCTTTCGCCCTACCAAAAATTTTAGGGGATCGTAACGACCACGCCGGGATCATGTTTGCGGCTGTGATCGTTAGCCATTTGCCCGCCATTTTTAAGAAGAAGAACCCTGCCAACTATCCAGCGATCATGTTGGGGGCGATTGTTCTGGCGCTTATCTTGATCGTTGTTGGGGTTGTGCCCATCGGCGGAATGGTTCGCTGGACATCCATCTTCGGTATTTTCTAATCTGTTTTCCTTAATAGGTCTATCAGCGCGGGTGTTGTTTCTAAAATAACATCCGCGCCTGCTTTTATAAGCTCTTTTTCTTCCCCAAAGCCACACAAAACCCCAACCGTCTGCGCGCCGGCTGCTTTGCCTGACTTAATATCTACTACCGTATCTCCAACCATCAGGCATTCCGCGGGTAAAACCCCCATTGCGTTTGCCGCGTATAGGATCGGATCGGCGAAAGGCTTGGTGTGCTCGGCAGTGAGCGAGCCTACGACAACCGAAAAATGTTTTTCAAGACCATTTCGCACCACAAAATCCCGCGTAGTTTCTTCGCTCCTGGCGCTTACTACCGCAAGCGGATAATGACCGCTTAGAATTTTTACCATTTCACTCACACCATCAATAGGTTGATAATTGCGAATTTTTCGCTTATTTGATTTGTTAATCCGATCGATCACTCGAGCAAGCTGTTCGTCAAGACCGAGTACATCCGGAATCCCTAATAGGAAATTTCCGGGGGCTTCTAGCCACATTACCAACCTTCGGGCGGCTTTTCCAGCATCTTTCCCTGGTAAAAGAAATTTCACCGCCGAAAAGAATGGGGTAATTTTCCGTACATATTGATCGTCAGTATCGTTTAAAGTACCATCAATATCAAAACAAATCGCTCTAATTATTTCAATCTGTAATGTCATAGAAATTATTATACATAAACTATACGAACACATCCTCTTTTCAGGGTTTGTAATTATCCGCAGGTATACTTTTCGCAAGACTACATTCACCTTTGGAGCATCATGAAACCACTCACTGACAAGATCTTTATTGAAGACCAATATCCCGGCGTCACCCTTGGCGCAATCGCACTACCGCATGGCCTTATCCAGATCGACGCGCCTCCTTCTCAAGATGACGGGCGTTCTTGGCGAGCTTCTTTGATGAATCTGAGTTCAGGGGTGGAAAGGATCCTGATCAACCTCGATAGCCATTTTGACCGAACCCTTGGCGCGAGATTGATGGATTGCCCAATCATCGCCCACGAGAAGATCGCCGAAGCCTATCGAACACGACCGAATTCTGTCAAATCACAAGTAGAAGAGACCGGCTCGGACTGGGAATCTGTTTTGGGTATTGGGAATGTACGTTGGACCCCACCTGAGATCACCTTTACCGGCAATATGACGATTAATTGGAACGACACGACCATCCTGATCGAACAACACGGCGGACCGAGCATTGGCGCCTGTTGGGTGATCATTCCATCGGAGAAGGTAGTGTTCGTTGGTGATCTGGCGTTGAAAAATCAACCACCCTTCTTCGCGACAGCTGACTTGCAAGAATGGATCGTATCGCTGCAACATTTGGTTGAAAATTATCAGAACTATAAGATCGTCTCTGGCAGAGGCGGGCTGGTGAGTATGAGTGAAGTGCAGCATCAACTTGAAATGATGCAGGAAATTGAGCTTGAATTTTCTAAGGCGAGTTCAAAGCAATCTGTTTCTGATATTACCGAGAAATTAACCCAGATCGTTTTGTCCAAATGTACCATCTCGAACCGGAACAAAAAACAGTTTGAATTGCGCTTGGGGTATGGAATAAAGCAATACCTTTCCAAGAATTTTCGAAGTGGTTCTTCCCATTCATAAAGGCCTAAAATGACAACTAAATTTCAACCTGTTTTTGAGCTAACTCGTGGAAAGATTGTGGAATCGACCCATTTTGGCGCCGCCGCTGTGGTAGATAGCCACGGTCAATTGCTTGCCTCATTTGGTGACCCAGGATTAGTTACCTATTTGCGATCTAGCGCAAAGCCTTTCCAAGCACTGCCTTTTATTGAACGCGAAGGGCACAAAAAGTTCAACCTAACTGAAAAAGAGACGGCCATCTTGTGCGCCAGCCATTCTGGCACAGAAGACCATGTCAACACGGTCAAAGCGATTCAAGCCAAGATCGGGGTTAGTGTTGATGACCTTATGTGCGGGTTCCACGCCCCCATGGATGAGGTATCCAGCGACGCATTAAAACTTAACCACGAAAAGCCATGCGCTTATCATCACAACTGCTCTGGTAAGCATACCGGTATGTTAGCCCACGCAAAATTGCGAGATCTGCCAACAGCAGATTATGTCAACACGCAGCACCCTATTCAGAAAAGTATCCTTACTGCCTTTTCCGAAATGTGCAATGTAGATGAAGATCAGGTGGAGATCGGTATCGATGGCTGTTCTGCCCCCAATTTTGCTATCCCTCTTTATAATTCCGCCCTTGGTTACGCTAGGTTGTGCGATCCTTATGAACTCGCCGCGGAAAGAAGTGCTGCCTGCAACACCATCACCCGCGCAATGATGCACTTCCCAAATATGGTTGGTGGGCCGAATCGATTTGATACCTTGTTGATGCAAGCCGGAAACAACCAGATCGTCTCAAAAGGTGGAGCGGAAGGTTTTCAGAGTGTTGGAATTATGCCCGGCGCACTCGGTAAAAACTCTCCTGGGATAGGCATCGCCATTAAGATCAGCGATGGCGATAGTGAAGACCGCGCAAGAAGCGCCTTAGCTTTGGCGATCTTGCGAGGATTAGGTGCTTTGAACGTAGACCAGCTTAAGGCTATGTCCCAATTTGGGCCAGAGATCGATCTGGTCAATTTCCGCAAGATAAAAGTTGGGGTTGGCCGAACGCCAAAGTCGATCAAGTTCGAATGAATCCAAGCGTAGAATTCGCCTCGAAAGTTGCTGAACGGCTCTTGACCCGTTACGGGGAACCAGAGTGGCGTAATCCATTACCAGCGCTCGATGAGCTTGTTTCAACCATCCTCTCGCAGAACACCAACGACCAGAACCGCGATAAAGCCTTCTTCGCGTTGGTAGATAAATTTGACACCTGGGAAGAGGTGCGAGTTGCTCCTGAAGCTGATGTGATCGAATGTATTCGGCCGGCTGGTTTGGGAAACCAAAAAGGGCCGCGAATTCAAAAGGTGCTCAATGACATTGTTGCTGAACGCGGCAAACTGGACCTCGAGTTTTTAAAAGAGATGGGGGTTGAGGAAGCAAGAAATTGGTTGACCCATTTTAATGGCGTTGGCCCAAAAACCGCGGCGATCGTGCTGTGCTTCTCGTTAGGAATGTCGGCTTTTCCGGTGGATACTCATATTTATCGGGTCAGCGGCCGGCTTGGCTTGCGACCTGAAAAAATATCGGTTGAAGACGCCCATCCCTTGCTTGAAGCGTTATTTGCCAAGGATCAATATTTCCAAGCCCATCTCAACATTATTCGATTAGGGCGGGAGGTCTGCCAAGCTCGGAAACCAAGATGCCCTGATTGTGCGCTGGTTGATATCTGCGAGTATTCGAAAAATTTACACTAATTTTTGAAAAAAAACACCCTCTTTTTCAGAGGGTGTTTTTTGTGAGCGCGGAGGGGCTCGAACCCTCAACAAACGGCTTAAAAGGCCGCTGCTCTGCCATTGAGCTACGCGCCCAGCT
>CAZSLN010000110.1:3888-6917 GCA_964607645.1 uncultured Anaerolinea sp. | reverse complement strand
TTAGTTCGTTCCAAGGAGGTTCTGGTAAATTACCAGAACCTCCTTTGCAATTTTTTCCCACGAATAGTCGCGGGCAACCACCGATGCTCTGAAACCCATTTCAGTTCGCAATTTTTTGTCATTAAGTAAGAGAGTAAGCTTATCGCACAACGCATCCGAATCTCCATTTGGGACGTGAAACCCAGTAACTTCATTTTGAACCAAATGGATCAACCCACCCACTTGCGACGCGATTACCGGTGTGCCGCATGCCATGGCTTCAAGGGCAACCATACCAAATGATTCGTAATGAGAAGGCATTACCAATACATCTGCCGCAGAATAAAAATAGGGCAGGAAATCCTGATTTTTTTTACCGAGGAACAATACCGTTCTATCCATACTCAACTCTGTACAGAGAGCCTGCAAACGGACCATCTCACTCGTCATAGATTCAGCATCGGCGCTGGGATCACCGCCAATTACCACTACATATGCATGCTTGGTCGATTCTGACATCTTCATACAAGACATTGATCGAATGAGGGTGTCAATCCCCTTTAGGGGTTCAATCCTGCCAACGTAAAGAATGACCTTATCCTCGCGTGGAATACCGATCACATCACGCGCTTCATCCATTGGAATTGGATAGAAGTGCTCTAGATCGACCCCTGGAGGTATGATGGCAATTTTATTTTCATTCGCATTGTAATAGTCAACTAATTGCTTTTTTTCGATAGGGGTTGAAGCAATGATCCTTGTCGCCGCGGCAATGACCTCCCTTTCGCCATCCAGTCGGTAAGGACCTTCTAACTCAGCCGGTGATTGCGCGATACGGTTTTTTAATTCGCCTAAAGTATGAAACATCTGCAATATGGGCACACCCCAAACCTGAGCTAATTGCTTGGCAGCAATGCCCGACATCCAATAGTGACTATGTATAAGATCATATTTGATATTTTTGGCTTCAGCAAAATCTAAAATACCCTGAACAAACTCAGGAATATGCTTCGCGAGATCCTTTTTCGCCATCGGAACTTCTGGGCCAGACCTTACATGAACAACCCTATTACCAAAACCCAACTCGTGCAAAACATGCGGAACATGTTCATCCTGTGAGCGCGTAAAAACATCAACATGGACACCCAACTTTCCAAGTTCTCGGGTCAATTCTCTAACGTAAACATTCATTCCACCAGTATCTTTACCGCCCAAAACCGCCAACGGACAAGTATGATAGGACAACATCGCAATTCGAATCACTCCGTAATTTTACGCTAAAAACCGACGTTGCGAAATAGGAAAAATAATTTATAATTCGTTGGCTAACAACAAATAATCTTTCTACGCCACCATAGCTCAGTTGGTAGAGCAAACGATTCGTAATCGTTAGGTCGTGGGTCCGACTCCCACTGGTGGCTCAGTATCCCCCCATATATACCACTTATTTGCCATAAATTGACCTTTCTTCCTATATACAGAGGTCTAAATGGACAATATTTTTCCCAAAAAAGATGAAAATTCGAAGGATGACCTAACGATTCCTTATCGGTTAACTCATTATGAAATATCGGATGCGGGTTGATATTTACTCAAATTGAAAAATAAACCAAATAATATTTGGTAATTCAATTAAATTGGTCTAAGTACCAAGCGATTCTATAAATTGACAATCAATTTTGAATAATAACCAATCACCTTCTCACTTATTGATTGGTAAAAAATTCTAATTAAGTGAAAAAGGCAATATCAATATCAATATGAAGATGAGCAATAGGTATGCCAAATAGGTGACTTACATCATCGATCGTAGATAGACATAACCACAAAAAAGGTTCTTATCTCAATTGATCAATCGCGAGCTAGATTTACAGCAACAGATAATATTAATAGTATCGTCAACTTTCTCAAAATAAAAACTGGCAAATCAATATAATGATTTGCCAGTTCGTTTTTCAAGAAAGTGTATTTACCCCTTCATCGCCTCTTCCATCGATATCCCAGCCATCATCAGGCCGATCTGCTCAACGGTAGCGCCGTCTCTGCCTACGATGCCAACGATCTTGCCTTCGTACATCACCGCGATGCGATCAGATAAGCTCCGGGTTTCATCCAAATCTTCTGAGATGAGGAGAATGGCTGTTCCAGAATCCCGTTGCTCGAGTAGGCGCTGGTGGATGTACTCGGTTGCGCCAATATCTACACCGCGGGTTGGCTGTGCGGCGATCAGGAATTTTGGTTTGCGAGAAAGTTCTCGCGCCAGTATCAATTTTTGAATATTTCCACCTGATAGGTTCTTGATGGGTGTTTCTATCGTAGGTGTTTTTACGTTATATTGCTTCACTACTTCAGCTGTACGTTCAGACATTCTCTTAAAGTTCAGAAAGATGCCATGTGTATTTTCAGGGGCTGCGTGGTCTCGAAGAAATAGGTTTTCCTGAACGCTAAACTCTCGAATGGCGCCATCTTGCATTCTTTCTTCAGGAATATACGCCTGCCCAGCTTCCATTCGTTTTAGCAATGGGATATGGGTAATATCGTCTCCATCCAAAAAGATCGTTCCACCGCTCACTTTTCGCAAACCAGTAAGGCATTGGGCGAGTTCTCTCTGGCCATTGCCAGAAACCCCGGCTATTCCTAATATTTCGCCTGAACGAATCTCGAGGTCTACACCACATAAGGTTTCGGTATTTCGGTCACCAATGGCACGCAATCCATTGATTTTTAACCGAACCTCTCCTTCTTTATGGTCCAGATGTGGTAAGGTTTTCATTTCCCGACCCACCATCATCTTAACCAAATCTTCGCGGGTGACACCTTCCATCGAACGGGTGCCGACCATTGCTCCATCACGCAAAACTGAAACACGATCACAAATTGCCATAACTTCGTGAAGTTTATGTGTTATAATAATTATTGAACAACCTTGTATCTTCATGTTTTTCAGAATACTAAAAAGTTTTGCTGTCTCCTGTGGAGTCAGCACTGCTGTAGGCTCATCAAGAATAAGTACCTGCGCTCCCTTGTACAGAACTTTAAGAATTTCAACA
>CAZSLN010000110.1:0-3878 GCA_964607645.1 uncultured Anaerolinea sp. | reverse complement strand
CAATTCCCATAGGAGGATTTTACTGTGAAATGACTGATAAATACAAATCCATGCCCCTCAGCGATGATCTTTCGGAGTGTCGCGAAAAGGTCATTCACTTCTTGGGGAGTTAAAACCGCGGTTGGCTCATCTAAAATAATGATTCCCGCGTTCCGGTAGAGTGCTTTAATAATTTCCACTCGTTGTTGTTCACCAACAGAGAGTTGCCAAATATACGCCGATGGATCCACTTTTAAACCATAAGCTTTGGATAGTTCAAGGATCTTTTTTTCTACAACATCCAGGTCTAACATTGGTTCTCGGGAGGATGTTAGCCCTAGCGCTACATTTTCCGTTACCGTAAGGGTTGGGATGAGCATAAAATGCTGATGGATCATACCTATTCCGGCCTTGATCGCGTCAGCGGGTGAATTAAAAATAACAGGTTTGCCATCAACCAAGATTTCACCTTCATTTGGTTTGTACAAACCGTATAACTGGCGCATCAAGGTACTTTTCCCTGCTCCATTTTCGCCGAGTAAGGCATGAACTTCGCCGGCGCGCACATCAAAATTAACATCCGTATTAGCAAGAACACCTGGAAATCTTTTTACAATGTTTTTCATTTCTACGGAGGAGATTCTTTTAGGAGCTGAGGAGGAATTGTTTGCACTCATTGATTCACCTATTTTTTGATTTTTTTCTACCAATTTTTAGTAAACCCATCAGGGTCATCCAAAGCAGATGACCCTGATGGAAATTTAATACTATGGTTCTACAACGATGGAGCCGGACTTGATTCCTTCAATTGCTTTATCAGCCGCAGCTTTAACTTCAGCGGGAAGAGCATAACCAGCATTGAAAGCGATCTTGAGACCGTCATTGGAGAGTTGGAGGGTAAAGGTTTCACCACCGAGCTTGCCTTCGGCTTTGTTAGCGATGATCTGTTTGATCATAGCAGTCCAATCATAAACCTGGCTGGCAACAACAAGGGATTCAGCAAGGGGGGCTTGGTCGGACTGAGTACCGAACCAAAGAACCGCGCCGTTTTCCTTGGCAGCGCCAATGGAACCAGCGACGGACTGGGATGAACCAGTAAGTACGTCAGCGCCAGCGGCGATGTGGGTCTTAGCAGCTTCGGTCATGAGAGCTACGTCAGAGAAGGAACCAGTCCAAGTCTTGTTTACAGTCATAGCGGGATCGACAGAGGCAACACCTTGAACGAAACCATCAATGTAGGTTTTGGCATCGCCAACTTCAACAGGGCCAGTAACGCCGATCTTTTTTCCCTGAGTAAGCATAGCGGCCATTACGCCATTAACATAACCACCTTCTTGGGCGGCGGCGGTGTAAGCATAAACATTGGGGAGACCAAAGGTATTTACATCAGTACCCCAAGCGAAAACAGTTTCGGGGAAGTCTTTGGCAATTTCTTCAACGGAAGAGCCGTATTGTGAACCATGAGCGATGACAAGGTCAAAACCCTGTGAGGCATAGTCACGGATAGCGGCAGCGGCATCGGGTACTTTGAACATATTTTCAGAGTATTGGATGACCATAGCAGACTCGCCGCCCATTTCAGTTTGTACTGCAACGAGTGCAGAGTACATGGATTGGCTGAAAGCCATATCGGTTGTAGCGGAAGGCATAACTACCGCAACTTTGAAAGGCTCAGCGGCGGGTGCTTCGGCAGCAGGGGCTTCAGCAGGAGGGGCTTCAGCAGCAGGTGCTTCGGCGGCGGGAGCTTCGACTACAGGGGCTTCAGTTGCGGGAGCTGCAGGTGCGCAAGCTGAAATCATCAGCGCAAGCACAAACAGAACGGATAGAACAGAAAACAAATTGCTTTTTTTCATTTCTTCTCTCCTAATAGAGTGGTTAATTTTCGCCCCGATCAAAGGGCTTGTTTAATGCGGCAGGCGGTCGTATCCGATTGGTTACGGCAACCAAAGCCACAATTGTCAATAAATAAGGTAGCATAACAGCTACATCTGAGGGGATATCAACACCGAGTACTTGCATCCATAATTGGAAGGCATTTACGGTGCTAAATAATAATGCACCGATCAAAATTCCTACTGGTTTCCAGCCGCCAAAATAAACCAATGCTACGGCAATAAAACCTAACCCAGCGGTAAGGTTCTCTTGGAACAAATTCACCAAAGCGGTTGAAAGGGACGCGCCAGCGAGGCTAGCCATGATAGCGCCAAAACAAACGCTAAAATAGCGAACTCGATTCACATTTACACCCAGTGAATCAGCAGCGGCTGGGTTTTGACCAACCGCGCGAATCATCAATCCCCAAGTAGTCTTTTCGAGAAACCACCAAGCGATTGGAATGAGCAAAAAAGCAACATAAACTGGGAGACTGTTCCTAAAAAAGATCTCACCAATGACTGGAATTGTACTTAGACCAGGAATATCCATTTCGTGAAATCCCTCGATGGTTTGGACAGATCCAACCAATACTTTGAATAACAAAGAGGAAAGACCAAGACCAAACATGTACAAGCCTATGCCGCTGATCCCTTGCTCAGCGCGCATTGTAACGCTGATAAACGACATCAAAAGACCCATCAATAAACCGATGATCACTGCTCCTAGAACGGCAAGCCAAAGGTTACCTGTTGTAAGAGTAATGTAATAAGCTACAAAAGCGCCTACTAGCATAATCCCATCTACACCAAGGTTAACTACCCCTGATGATTGTGAAAACGCTTCCCCGATGGACGCGAAAATATAAGGGGTGGCAAGGCGAATAGCCGAAGTAATGATTCCAATCAGTACAGCCTGCGAAAAAATCTCTTCCATTACTTGGTTCCTCCGGTATTCTTTGAAGTAGCGACAAGCCTGCGAGCGGCCCAAATCTTAGAGAGATATGATGATCCAACAACGAACAACACTACGAGACCTAATAACACATCTATGAGTGCGGATGGTACTTGTACAGCCCGTTGCATTTTATCGGCTCCAACTAACAAGCTACCAAATAACCAAGAGGCTGGAATAAGCCCAAGAGGATGAAGTCCGCCAAATAAAGCCGCGACAATGCCAGAGAAACCATAGCCGCTGGTAATACCTTCCAATAAACGATGATGAACGCCCATCACCTCAACCGCGCCAGCTACACCCGCTAGCCCACCCGCTAATGTAAGTGAAAGTGCTTGGTAAAAAGGAACATTGATACCTGAATAACGAGAGGCGTCAGGGTTTAAACCCACTGCGCGAATTCGGAAGCCGATTGTTGTTCGCCAAAGGAAAATATAAACCACCACGGCTAGGACGACCGCGATGATCGTGCCAACATTTAATAGTGTCTGTGGGACCAATCGGGCGAGCCAAGCTGCTTCCGGAAGTTTTTCGGATTGGGCCAAATAAGTACCCGCGGCAACCCCAGCTTGATCAATCAAAGGACCACGAACTAATAGATTCATAAGTTGAAGCGCGATCGCGTTCAACATAACGGTGCTTAGAATCTCATTAACTTTGAATTTTGCTTTGAGAATACCTGGAATAAAGCCCCAAAGCGCGCCAGATAAAAAGCTAGCGAGCAATGTAGTGGGAATAAGTGCCCAGGCCGGCCAAGTCTTAAAGAACAAAGCCCAACTGGTAGCCCCCAAAGCTCCGAGAATAATTTGGCCTTCGGCACCAATATTGATGACGCTAGCCCTAAAGGCGATACAGATTCCAAGACCAACCAGCAGTAAAGGTGTAGCTTTTACAAGCGATTGGGTGAATCCGGATACGGAACCGAATACGCCGACAAAAATCGCAGAATAGGCCTCTAAAGGGTTAACTTTTAGGATTAGGAGAACAATAGCTCCGATGATGAGTGCGGCGAACATTGCCATGAACGGCATAGCCGTTCGAAACAAAATCTCGCCAACATCATTCTTTTTCTG
>CAZSLN010000109.1:5890-7128 GCA_964607645.1 uncultured Anaerolinea sp. | reverse complement strand
TGCATACAATACTGAAGTAAATAGGATCTTATCAGAATGGATCTCATTGTTAGAGGAAAAGAGGGTATTGAAAAACGGTGAACTGAACCGCCTAAAACAATCCCTTAACGACGGCAACCTTGCAGATGAGGCCTTGATAAAACTGATTCTTGAAGGGAAGACCATCCTGTGAAACCATTTATCGAGTCGATCGCAATCCGCAATATCCGTGGGATCAAGGACATAACACTCGATCTGAGAAATAACACCATCCTGGTCGGTGAAAACGGCGCCGGGAAAAGTTCGGTCGTTGATGCCATTGAGTTACTCTTTACTGGCAAGATCCAACGTTTAATGAGCCGGCAGGATATCAACACTGAGGAAAGCATCGGATTTAATGGGAACGCAGGCGACATTTCAGTCAATTTCTGCGATGACCCGGCACCCTTAAACTTAACGTACCCTGGTAAGACCATAACCAACCATAAATGGGCAACCCCCTACTCGACCTCGGGCCAATTCATATTAAGAAGGGCAACCTTGCTGCGTTTCGTAGAAAGCCGGGAATCGGAGCGCTACAATGAGATCTCAGCGCTGATTGGGATATCCGCGGTCGATAAGATTGAGGCCGCATGGAAGAAGAAGGTCAATGATCTGCGGAAGCCACTGGATGATTTTGAGCGCCGAGCGCTCTCCGCGTTGGTCCGGTTGGGTGAATTACTCGAAAGCCCAGTGCTGAACGAACACATGGTCAGTTTCCTGATAAATAAAAAGCTGGAAGCGTTTCAAATAAGCCCAGTATTCGATCCAAATGATATGCCAAGAGTTTTGCAGCAATTACAAAAAGAATTGGATTCGCGACCACCATCCCGTGAGTACATGGATTACAAGGATACCAGACAAAGATTATCCGAGATCGATCGTACCATAAAGCAAGGCAAAGAAAAATTGCAAACATTTCTGGCAAAAAGTATCGAACTCTCAAATTTAATCGGAACAAAGGATGACCCGAATGCGGAGCACCTTTTAGGGTTAGCCTATAAGTATTTGCAGACCACTCCTCAAGACTCATGCCCAGTCTGTGAACAAGGCGTTCCGAGTCGGATCAAATTGGTTGAAAGGTTGAAGGAACGCCTGAATTTAATGCAGTCAGCCACGAACAAAAGCGCGGAACACGCCAAGGCTGACGAAGAATATAAACAGCAGATCACCATTTTGGGAAATTTTGTTGAGAAAGTTCTGATCGAGGTTCCAAAAAC
>CAZSLN010000109.1:2552-5880 GCA_964607645.1 uncultured Anaerolinea sp. | reverse complement strand
TTTCGGTGGCCGCACTACTTAAAGCGATGTCTGGCGCCAAAGAACAATGGGAGATGTTCCGGGATAACGACAAACAGAATTTGTTGATCAAAACCCAATTAGCCAAAGCTGAATTGATCTACGATACTTTGGTTGAAACCCGAAAACGCGGTGTTGACCGGATTTTGGACGAATTGGGTGGCTCAATTTATAAATATTATCAGATCCTCCATCCTGATGAAGGCAACCGTCAGATCGTGCTTAAAGGGAACGAACAAAAAAACAAAGGGATCGAATTAAAAGCGGAGAAGTCCGGTACACACGCCATGCACCCAATGGGCATTTTCAGCGAAGGGCATTTGGATTCGCTTGGGCTCTGCATATTTTTGGCATTTATCCGCCATTATAACGAAGGGTTCAATTTCATCGTTTTGGATGACATCCTGACTTCCATCGACGCGGGACATAGGTTGCGGGTCGCGAACCTATTGATGGAAGAATTCCAAAACTTCCAATTTCTCATCACCACCCATGATGATTTTTGGGCGGAAGAATTATCCAATGTATTTAAAAATCATGGCAAGGGGAATCGCGCGTTGACCTATAAAATGCTTCCTTGGACCCCAACCGAAGGCGCGAAACATGACCAATATAAGTTCAAGGATCTTTTTTACTACCAGAATATGGTCGCCCAAGGGAATAATTTGGACGCTGTATCCGGGGCGGGACGAACCTTCGAGGGATTCCTTAAGCAAATGCGAATAAATTTACGGCTCGCGATTCCAGCCAAGTATGGAGAACGTTACACGATTCATGATCTGATTGAAAAATTCTTCGAATGGATCGAAACACACCCCTTCGATCGGACGGACACGCCGAAATCGATGAAGGAATTGCGTGCCATCATGGACAGATTGAGGAATATATGGTTCATCCGAAATGTATCCGGAGCGCACGCTACCGATATCGGCGGAAAAGTATCCAGCGCTGAAGTGATGGAATTCATTGATGCCGCCGAGGAATTGATGGATCACTTTAGCTGCCCCGTTTGTCACAATTTTGTGCAGATCGACAAGGAAGGATTTTCGGTTCATTGTTATAGTTGCGCGAATAAGGATAAAGGCTCGCTTGGCAGCCAGTGGCGGTATCAACCTCAGTGGCGCAACCGCCTGCCGAACGACAACGCGCTGGCTCTGGACGAACGAACGATGCGTAAGATCGTGAACCGCTCCAAGTCGACCATCATGGCGATCATTCAAGATTCTCGTAAACGGCTTTCGCTGGCGGTGGCTGCCAACCTTGATGATACCTTTGAAACCGCCGAAATACTGCAAGCCATGCTCACATTTTTAACCGACCACCCGAGAGATGAGGGTACAAATTTCCGATCAAAGTTTGAAAAGGTCAATGAAATGTTGACCCATTGGATCGACACCCAAGGAAACTGGGTACATCAAAACCATGAATTCAGCCACTACAAGGAGTTTTTAAGCTTGGCAGATCTACTCTCAGAGTTGATAAGCTGCCCGAATTGCGGCACGATGTTGATCTTTGATAGGAAGAACGGCAAATATCAATGCACGCAGTGCGATCTGGGGATGAGAGAGACCCAAGCAGGCGCCCGATGGGTGTTGCTAAAAAAGAATAAATTCTGAACCGCCACTGAAATCAGGGGTAGTTTACCTAAAGAGGTTCCGCCAAGGAGCGGTCTTCCCAGAAGATCTGGGTAAAAACACCGATCATCAATATCAAACCAATGTAAATCATAAGGTGGAGGATGGGTATCTTCGCAATACTCTCCAGTGCAAGCGTAATTATCCCAGTACCGCCTAGTAGATAATCAGAACGGAAGTTGTAAAACATATCAAAGAATATGTTAATCACGCTTACCCAGGTGGATATAGCGGCCGTATATAGGAATAATGCCAGACATCGATAAAAAATATTTAAGTTTGGAAGTTTTTTTGATCCGACCTCGGTCAACATATATCCCAATGAAGCAGCCGCCAGGAAGACCACGATCAAAATTTCCAACCCGGGAGGTAAATCAACGATGTCTCCTACATGTAACAACTGATTGGTAGCGAACGTGCCAACAACGATCATCGCCGGAACGCGCATGGCGAATGGATAAAACATTTGATACATCCAATGAAATGGCTTTTCGAACCAGGCCGCCAACATCGCCAAGGTCGGCACTATGAGCGATATTAGCAGGAAGATCGCCACCATAAAATCGATGGCAGGTCTATGTGATGTAGAAAAGAACGTAGTTGGAGAAAACACGAACAGAAAAAAAAGGATTGCCGACAAGATTATTCCTTGCCTTCCCCACTGTATGAAAAAGGCGATGAAATTCCGTAAGATTCGATTACCACCGTTAGACTTCTTTCTTTTTGCAAGGGTTGATAGATAACGGGAAACACCAGTGAGGTCATCATGATACAAATAGAATCGGCGAAGCAAATAGTCAACTTGATACGCGCCTTCATGTTCTTCAGCGAATAATTGTAGGACAATATCAGGGTTTGTGGTATATAAACTCCCGTGTTGGATCGGTGCGGGTGCATACAAAAGTGTATCAGCCTCCCCCGTTAGCGAAATTTCCTTGCCATATAAATTGCGTAAACTCATTCGCACAAGGTCAGGCTGTTCGATGATTTTTTCAGCGCAGAGCTTATGGGTGCGTAAAAATTCACGATCAAATTCACCTTCAAAAATATCGATACTTGGAGCTTCTTCTGAACGTAGATGTTGATCGTATCTTCGGAGAAGATTGTACTTCAAACGTAACAGAAGAAAATAGGTTTGATTTTGATCGTAAGAAGCAGGCTCAAGTGACTCAAGAAAATAAATCAGCGCTTGGGTCACCCGTAAAGCAATCACCGTTCGTTCATGATCCGTTATTGAGTACCCTAAAACAATACCATCCTTCAAGATCAATGTGTCGATCCATATCGGAGCAGCGCGGATCAGCTCCATGGGGATTCGATCGGAAGAGTGCTCCACCAGTAACGAGTCGCATAATTTTGCGCCAAATCCAGCGCCACGGTTTGTTGTTATATCACCGAGGGAGATCTCACGCTTAAACCTCAAATCTGAACGACTGAAGACCAGCCGGACATTTTCCTCCACCCAAGGAGTATCGCTTACAAGGGTTAACTCAAAATGGTGGCTAAATTTTTGCCCATAGGCCGGTCGGAATGTCTGCTGTTGGGATTGCATCAATCCTTCCTTGCAGGTCGCCATCCAAGCCAACCTTTCGATGAGTGTTTGGCGCTAATTGACTCCGAAGTTACTGTAGATTCAACTTTTTGCTGCCATATGGAGTTCAGGTGGTTGTCTTTCC
>CAZSLN010000109.1:1530-2542 GCA_964607645.1 uncultured Anaerolinea sp. | reverse complement strand
CTTTCCGGACGTAACGCGAGATGGCAACCAGCGCTTTCCCCATAGGGCTGAAATCGATCCGATCTGTCGCGTCGATGTGATACAAGCCCTCTTGCGATCTTTGAGGGGTAAATCCTTCCTTCCCAAGAGCGATCACTGTCGTTGTACCCTTTTCAATAAATTCGTACACTTCTTTAACAAATTTTTTTTTCGGGAAAGAAGGCAAAATTGGAATCAGCACCCGCTCACCTGACCCTTCAAATTGGGCGGTGAGTGTGGTTGGGTATCTCATCAGCTCACTCAACCATATTGCAGCTTGGGTCATCACTGGAATGGTGGCCTTGTATCCGCCGCTGGTAATGAAATGCAGGCTCGCGGAGCGATCTCCTTGTGAATCCTTGAAGATGAATACTTCCTTAGTAATCACTGAAATGAAATTGAGGTAACCTTCATCTTCCATCATTTTAGGTTCCGCAGCGTTCAAAGATGGGACTATCTGGAATTGGACAGGCAAAACATGGTCAGACTCAGGGTCTTTCCATTCGAATGTATAGACCGTTTGGTGCTCATCATGACTGTGATAAAAATTTTGGAAAGAATAATCAATGGAATACCCGATCAGAAATGCTGTGAAAAAAGTGTAATAAAGACCTTCAGCTGTGTCGGAACCAAGCAAAATGATCCGCTCGATATCCTTCCGTTCAAAGGTCTTGAGCGCTAAATTACTTTGAAATGTACTAATTTCAGCCGAGACTAATTTTTTGGAATCGCCTTTAGCTCTTCTGCCTTCAAAAGTTTGTCGCCAAAATGGAAGTGACGCGAGAAGGAACTCCAAAGGCCCAAGGTCAACGCGTTCTGACAGATCGCGAATGGGGATAAAAGGCCGGCTGAGGTCCGCCGTGGAGAAAGCTAGCTCTAAGACAGTGCGGGGATCCAAAGCCTCTACCCGCTGACGGACGGCATTTTTCAGATCAACATCATGGTTCAGAAATTGCGTCAGCGATGTACCACAGGAAAAAATAAGGAGTGAACG
>CAZSLN010000109.1:0-1520 GCA_964607645.1 uncultured Anaerolinea sp. | reverse complement strand
TTAATACCAAAAAGAAAAAATGGAATTTCAAAACCAGCCTGAATGGCAAATGCATCGTCAACCTCTGGATACCCTTTGGCGATATCTTCCAGACTATTAATTCGCTTAATGTATTCATCGTAGTTTTCATGTCTTGCGCCTGGTCTAGCCCCAGAAATTGCGTCAGCGATGTACCACAGGAAAAAATAAGGAGTGAACGCATTGTTGGCCTCGAAAAATCCGATTTTTGGGTAAACAAAACACTTAACTCAAATTATACAGGTGATATTCATTCTTTAATTATCTCGAAGCAAACCACCGCAAGGGATGTTTCTATAGGCTTGAATAAAACCGTGAGACCACAATTCCGTCAGGCAAATTTATTAAATCCAACCCAATCACAAAAATTCATGGTAAGTTATTCCATCGGGTTTCCCATGAGTGGAACTTGGTTGGGAATAAATATATCCTATCATCCAGGTACAATCCAAATCGTTGTAGCCCTGATGGAACATAAATATTTTATTTTTCGATAATTCTGTTACCAAAAACGAACCTGTGATCACACTCATAGTTGAAGGTCATCGATGGGGTTTTTGGCAGACAAGCCGGGTATTTTCTTGGCGTGGACAAGTAACGCGGAGGTGATTTGCGTTGTATCCTGCTGAATGGACGCTTCAAGAAATTTAGAAAAATTCCCGGGATGTTTTAGTAGAAATTCAACCAGGATCGGGTCCAATTCGTCTTTCAGGATCCATTCTTCCGCATGCGCGAAGTAATTCTTGAAAAAGTACTCGGTCATTTTACTGGGTATTTCAAAATCAATGATATGAAAATAATTTTCCAAAATGATCTTGTATTCTTCTTCCTCCCGTCCATACCGCCATCGTTCAAAAAGACTTGTCACCGCGCCGTTGACCAAATGAGCGTATGGCGACAGGTCGAGCCCTTCGCATCCCTTGAATGTATCCATTTCGATCGACTTCAATACGCCTGTAAAACTTAACTGTTTTAAATTGGGGCATTCCGCGAATGCCATAGAACCCAGTTGTGTCAGGGAATCACCGAAGAATACGGAGGTCAGGCTTGCGCAACCGTGAAACGCGCTGAACCCGATCGTCTCAATGGAATAACCAAATTTTATCGACGACAGGTTGCCGCAACCACGGAAGGCGGATGAGCCGATGGTTTTAACAGAATCGCCGATTTCGAGTGATGTAAGGTTGGTACAATTTTCAAAGGCGTTTTCTCCTATCGTTGTCACCGATTGCGGGATGAATATTTCCTTTATTTTTTTACAATAAGTGAAAGCGTAATCACCGATCTCCATAAGCCCGCCGTTGAAAGTGATCTTTTCAAGTTCAACACAGCCGTAAAACGCGGCAGTTTCGATCTTCTTTACCGACGGGGGGAGAATGATCTCGCGTAAATTTTTGCAACCCAAGAACGCGGCCGGCCCAATTGTTTCTACGGTCCCTGGGATGGTGATCGTTTCGAGGGATCCGCAACCTTCAAAGCAACCTTCAGGGATTGCCTGGAGT
>CAZSLN010000108.1:0-7253 GCA_964607645.1 uncultured Anaerolinea sp. | reverse complement strand
GGCTTTGCTGATTTCCATAACGCGAAATCCATCGGATGTTCTTTTTGTTCCTCGATCTCAATTCGTGATCCCGCCTGCATATCATCTAATTTACGGGCTGAAAGCTTTCCGTAATCTTCATCATGCGTTACCCGGAAATATACATCGCCGTTTTCAGCGGGGTAAGCATATCCGCGTTCTACCAGACCCTTAATAAAGTCAATGATCTGAGGCATTGTCTTGCTCACCCGAGGTTTGGCGGTGGCAGGTTGAATATTTAAGTCAGCGAGGTTTTGGTCAAAGTCCTCAATATATTGGTTCGAAAGAACAAACGGGTCTATTCCCATTTTATTAGCGCGATTGATGATCTTGTCATCAACATCGGTATAGTTCATCACATGTTTTACATTGAAACCACGATACTCTAAATACCTTCGAATAATATCGAATACCAAGGCCGACATGGCATGGCCCACGTGGGCATCGTTATAAACGGTAGGGCCGCAAACATACATTTTTACAACCCCAGGTTCGAGGGTAGCTAAGTCTTCTTTTTTTCGCGATAACGTGTTGTAGAGGCGAATCATCTAATTATTGCTCCTAACCATAACCAATTATTGTTCTTCAGATTCCGGCTTACCAAAGATCATCTTGCCGGCCGCTGTTTGCAGCACCTTGGTGACGCCGATCAATTTGGTTGTACCAATATACTTATTTCCACCATCTACTACTACCATGGTGCCATCTTCCATATAACCAACACCCTGATTATGTTCTTTGCCGTCCTGAATAATGGCGATCTCTAAAATTTCACCCGGTAACACGATCGATTTGACCGAGTTGGCGAGCTCATTGATATTGAGAATGCTAACACCTTGAAGTTCGGCGATACGGTTGAGATTGTAATCATTCGTCAGCACCGGGCATCGTAGTTGTTTGGCAAGGATGACCAATTTATCATCCACTTCCTTAACTCCTTCAACATCAATATCACTGATCTGTACCATGATGAGGGGATTTTTCTGTAATTCGGTAAGAACCGCCATGCCTCTGCGGCCGCGTTGTCGGCGCAGACTTTCAGAAGAATCGGCGATGAACTGTAATTCGGTAAGCACAAATCGAGGGATGATCATGGTACCAGGCAAGAAACCGGTTTTAGCGATATCTGATACGCGCCCGTCAATAATTACACTTGTATCGAGCAGAATCGAACGGCTGCTCTTTATCCAGCTATCCGCTTCGGCGTTGCTTTGTTCGGTTGTTTTGTAGAAATTTCGCAGAACGTAAAAAATATCATTCTGCCGCATGATCAACAAGGTGATACCAATGTAAGCGCTGATGATCACCGCTAACAGAGGTAATACTTTGCCAAAAGGTGTAGGTAAGAGAGAAAGTGGGAAAGTGAGTAAAGCGGCAATCAACAACCCTGCTAACAAACCGACAAATCCGGCAAGCAGAGTTTCCGCTGAGATCCTACTAAAAAGCTTCTTCAGGTAGCTCATTGGAAAGGTAGAGATGTAGGGGGTGCCAATTAGACCAATCAAAAAACCAAGGAGAGTAAAACCAACGGTATAGTTTTGAACTTGCTCAGGAACGTTCTCTAAACTAAATTTGTTACCGATGTACCCACCAATAAAACCAAAAAATATCATACCAATGATACGAAAAATAAAATGAATGCTCATAATGTACTCTTTCTGCTGTAATAAATGGGCTCTATCGCAAAAAACAGCAGGTATTTTTGCCGAAGAGAAAAATTAAGAATAGAAACATCATAGCATGTCATAAAAATTCAGTCAATGAATAGGCATCGGCTCTCAACCCGTTGGTACTATAATTAGAAGACTATTATGAAAAACAGGATGATTGATAAATGGCATTAGACCGTTTTGGCAGAAAGATACGTTATCTACGGATTTCGCTTACCGATCACTGTAATTTACGGTGCATCTATTGTATGCCGGAGGATCAAACCTTCCAGCCAAACTCTGCCTTGATGCAGGATGATGAGCTAATAAAACTTACCAATTTATTTGTTAAGTTAGGTTTTGATAAAGTTCGATTAACCGGTGGCGAACCGACCATACGAGCTCATATTGTTCCGCTGGTGCAACGCATTGCCTCCATCGAAGGTCTCAATTCCCTTTCGATGACCACCAATGGCGTTTTATTAAAAAAATTAGCCGGTCCACTAAAAGAAGCTGGCCTGCAACGTGTGAATATTTCAATCGACACACTGGACCCCGATAAATTCAAAAAACTAACCCGCTGGGGAAATGTTGATGACGTTTGGGAAGGGATCGAAGAAGCCGAACGAGTTGGGCTGACTCCTATTAAATTAAACGGAGTTGTTGTAAAAGGGTACAACGAAGAAGATGTGCTTGACCTTGCTGCCCTAACTTTAGACCGAAATTGGCAGTTCCGATTTATTGAAATGATGCCGTTTGCGGGTGCCACCAACTTGCAAACCCACAATATCGTCACCGCCGCCCAGATCCAAGAAAAAATTGAATCTGAATTTGGCCCATTAGAAGCATCAGGTACCTACGATGGAGAAGCGCGCATGTTCAAGATACGCGGCGCGAAAGGTCAGATCGGCTTTATTTCCTCCGTCACCGTTCCGTTTTGTTCAGATTGTACCCGCGCCCGATTAACTTCCGACGGTGTTTTGCGTATGTGCCTGCTGCGAGAAAAAGAAATAGATTTGCTCTCCCCATTACGAGCGGGTGCCAGCGAGGAAGATCTACGCCAATTGATTCTTGATGGTGTATGGAATAAACCGTGGGGTCATGGCTTGGGAAAAGGTGAGATTCCTCTCAATAGAGCAATGAACCAGATCGGTGGTTAGGTTTTAAAAGTTCTTCAAATGTTAGGAGTACAAAATGGCTTGGGAAAGAAAAGTAAGTAGAACTCTGCAGCTACGAAATGAACAAGCGATTGGCCAGCTTGCCAAGATTCTTCATTTGATTTCAGATAACGGGGGAAATATTGGCGACATTCGAATGATCACCGAAACATCTCAGCACGTCGTGCGTGATATTACCATCTACGCTGATACCGTTGAGCAATTTGAGATCATCCTCGAAAAGCTGGAGGAATTAGAAGGTACCGTCATCACAGAGGTTCGTGATGAAGTCCTCCAATTACATTTAAAAGGCAAGATCGCAGTCCGCTCCCGCTATCCCATTGATTCTATGACAACCTTGCGTCGGGTATACACCCCCGGTGTAGCCGAAGTATGTATGCTGATCGCTAAGGATCCATCCCTTGCCCGCCTCTACACCTGCACCAGCCATATGATCGCCATCGTCACCGATGGTACCGCTGTTCTTGGCTTGGGCGATATTGGCCCCCTCGCCGGAATGCCGGTGATGGAAGGCAAAGCCATGCTGATGGAATCTTTGGTCGGCCTTTCAGGATTCCCCATCTTATTAAATACCAAAGATCCAGATCGGATCGTGGATACCATCGCGGCAATTGCGCCGACCTTTGCCGCTATTCAGCTAGAAGATATTTCCGCCCCCCGTTGTTTCGAGATCGAAGAGCGGTTGAAAAAGATCCTCGATATACCCGTAATGCACGATGACCAACACGGAACAGCGGTTGTAACCACCGCCGCGTTATTGGTTGCCACAAGACGAAGCGGTGTCTCCCTTTCTGATCTTAAGATCGGACAGATCGGTTTAGGCGCTGCTGGGCTGGCGACCACAAGAATGCTAATGGGCATCACTTCTCACCCAGTGTGGGGGGCGGATCTCAACCCGGATGCTATTGCCAGGTTCAAGTCCTATGGCGGCAATCCTTCAACCCTTACCGAAATTATGGCGAATTGTGATGTCGTTATTTCTACAACCGGCGTTCAGGGTTTGATTAAACCCGAGATGGTTCGAAAAGGGCAGATAATCTTGGCCTTATCTAATCCAAAACCAGAGATTGAACCAGAGGTAGCATTGGCAAACGGGGCGATCTTTGCCGCGGATGGAAAATCCGTCAACAATGTTCTCGGTTTCCCGGGTATCTTCCGAGGGGCAGTCGATTCAAACGCCAGCACCATAACAAACGAAATGCTCATCGCGGCTGCATATACCATCGCTGAATTAACCAAACCAGGTGAACTAGTGCCCAACGCGTTGGACAAAAAAGTTCACCTGGCTGTAGCAAAAGCGGTTGCTCTAAAAGCTTTTGAGCAAGGGGTCGCTCGGGCTGATTATGTTGCCTATATAGAAGAATAGCCTTTTTATTTAAGGATTTCTTCTCGTAACAAATACCCTAAGCGGGTAATTCCTTCGCGAATGGTTTCTGGTGTTGAGTAAGAAAAATTCAACCGCATAGCGTTCTTTCCTTTTCCATCCGCATTAAACGCGATGCCAGGAACGAACGCTACTTTTCTCTCGATCGCCTTTTTCAAGAGTTGAGTAGTATCAATTTTTTCAGGAACCTTGCCCCACAGGAACATGCCGCCTTTGGGCGTTGTCCAACTTGTATCCGATGGCCATATTTCTTCCATGGTTTCCAGCATTACATCGCGCCTTTCCTTGTACACAGCGCGAATGATCTTCACATGCTCATCTAAAAAGCCACCCTTCCCCACTTCATATGCCACCATTTGAGTAAATGTTGATGTGTGCAGGTCCGCAGCCTGTTTTGTTTGCACTAACTTCTTGATCACCATTTCTGGCGCGATCACCCAGGCCAATCTAAGCCCTGGGGCAAGCACTTTTGAAAAGGTACTGAGGTAGATGACGTTGCCGGTATATGTTCCAACATCGCCGCGATAGACACTGTCGAGGTAAGCTAGCGACGGAAGGTGTTCGCCCTCGTACCGCAGCTGGCCATAAGGATCATCCTCAACGATGGGGACGCCATACTTATCAGCCATCTCCACGATCAATTGGCGTCGTTCGAGGCTGAGGGTAACCCCGCTAGGGTTTTGGAAATTGGGCAGTATATAGATGAACTTGGGGCCAACCCTTAGGGCTTTCTCCAACTCGGCAACGATCATTCCATCCTCATCCACCGGCACTGTAATGTATTGAGCGCCATACGCGTTCCAAGCTTGTAACGCACCGAGGTAGGTAGGGGATTCCACCACAATGTAATCTCCTCGATTTATGAACAACCTGCCAATAAAATCGAGTGCTTGTTGTGAGCCAGATGTGATCATCACATGTTCGGGTTTGATGGAAACGCTATAACGGGCTTTGTGGCGGGCGATCATCTCCCGAAGGGGAGCGTAACCATCGGTAGCGCCGTATTGCAAAGCGGTTGAGCCGTAGTTATCCAAAACAAAATTACATGCCTCGCTAAACTTTTCCAATGGGAAAACTTCAGGAGCGGGTAATCCCCCCCCAAAGGAAATAATGGATGGATCTTCGGTTAATTTTAATAATTCGCGAATGATGGAGCTTCCCATTTTTTGAGTTCGATGGGCAAATCGGTATTCCCAAGGTGTTTCCATTCATACTCCTTCAAACAAAAAAATACCTGGTAGGGATCTACTCCTCTAACAGGCTCTTTGGTAAACAGGCAGGAACTTTTTACTTCCCATAAATTAATTATCGCTCATTTTATAATAATTCAACATGACAAATGCACGCTCATAGTCACAAATTCGGCTATGACAAAAAAACCTCTCGAAGGCTATTCGAGAGGTATGGGTGGGCTAAAGAATTAGATCAAACTAGCTTGGGAAAGATCAATCTTGGAAGAAGGCTTTCACTTTTGCCAGGATTTGGTTATCGGTAAGTTTGTCAGAGGTCTCAACTTTCTCAATAATATTGGTATACCCATCTTCCTTCAAATGGTGAGTGAGTTCCACTTTGGCCTCACCGGGTCCCATAATGTACAGCCGTTCAGGATATTTGATGATGTTGCTCACCTTTGCATAAAACTCTTTTCGTAATTTGTCGATATGACGGTCCCGAATATCTTCGGCAGGAAAATCTTTGGCACCGCTATTAATGCCATGGCTGCCACCCGCTGAAAAGACCCTTTCTAGGTTCGAGTTGATCGTCTGAACTGATTCATCGCCTAGAAATACAATAACAGCTTTTTTGTGGTCAATCCATAAGCCAATATCATTTTTCATATAAATTACTCCTGGATAAAAAGCCCACCATTCTTAATTTCAGTATAAGGCTTTCATCAACTCAGTTCAATGTACCAGAAGGTCAAACAGATTTAAACAATGGTAAGCAAGCTTCTCCGAGGAAAATATCCAAGGACCCTTCCCTTCATAATGGAATTACCAATCACCCCTTGGGCATTCGCCATCGATACTGAAAGCCCTAACACTTCCGGTAATATGCCGCACCGAAAAGTAAAGCTGAGATTTTCAACCTGACCTACCACATCGTAAGATTCCGAAGTGAAATCTCCGTAAATCGGGTGAAAATCTTCAACGACCCCGGTGGAGGGAAAAGTTGATGTTACCTCATCTTGTAAATAGCTGATCTGCGCGCCGGTGTCAAACACCATCTGAAATGTTTTCCCGGCAATTTCAGCTTTTATCATAGGGATACCCATGAACCCAACCAAGGGTATCATCGTTCCTTCGATTGGCAATTCTTCCTTGGAGAGAGTTACTATATCCTGTTTTAGATCAAAAAGATGGTCAAATTGGACCAATATATCCTCCCCAATTAATCCCTGGCAAGGCACACCCGTTGATTCGGAGATCACGCTTGCTTTTGTTCCCAATAGTTCAGGCGCAATATCAAAATGCAGGTTGTCCAGCGTAATGTGGTTGGTTTCCCCAAAGCTGGATGGCGAGCCGGTATCGATGAGCCATAGGCTCTCGTCGATAGCGATAAACAGGTGGTTGTTGATAAATTTCAATGGATATTGTTTCATGTTTCAAGTCCCCTCTTGATTGAATGGTGTTACGTGTAAGTTAATTTTACTATTTTTTATCGGAGTTTCAAGACAATTATTCCACTTCTTCAATTGACCCCCGCTCCTCATCTATGGTAAATTATGAATATGCCTAAATCACTCTACCTCATCGATGGTCACGCCTTGGCGTATCGCACATTTTTCGCCCTCAACAACGGCCCCTCAGCGGGCAGGTGGCAAACTTCGCTCGGAGAACCCACCGCTGGGGTTTATGGTTTTGCGACGGTATTAATGAAGTTCCTCGAAACAGAGAAGCCAGATTACATTGCAGTAGCTTTCGATACCGGCAAAACCTTCCGCGACGCGATGTTCCCAGAGTACAAAGCCACCCGCGAAAAAATGCCCGATGACCTAAAAGTGCAGATCAACCGAATTCGGCA
>CAZSLN010000107.1:0-7375 GCA_964607645.1 uncultured Anaerolinea sp. | reverse complement strand
GATAGAGGCAACGCTTGAAGATAGCTTGGCACAGGACCTAAATGATCGGTTATCCGTCACCCCGAATGATATCAATTATCTGATCGAAGACCTCTCGGGTGGAAACCAACAGAAGGTGGTGATCGGCAAATGGATGGCAGAACCTTATAAACTATATCTATTGGATGAGGTAACGGCTGGGGTAGATATTGGAGCGAAATCTGAGATCTACGAGACCTTAGGAAAGCTTGCCAAAATGGGCGCTGGGGTTTTATTGGCAACGGGCGATATTGAAGAAGCGATCGGGTTAAGCGATCGCATCATCATCCTTTTTAAAGGAAGGATCGTTTGCGAGGTAAATCCTTTGACCACATCGAAGGATGAGATCTTATCTTATATTATGGGAGATGAAAAAGTTGAGTAACCGAATTAATAGTTTCCTACGCTTATATGGTATGCCATTGGGATTATTGGCTTTGCTTTTGCTGCTCCAAGCAATATTCAATACGGTACCTTTGTTCACCCCACTCAATATTAAATATATCCTTCTCGGAACGGTGAGCGTCGCCGTTACTGCCTTAGCCTTGTCTTACATTATGATAAGCGGTGAAGGGGATCTTTCCTTCGCTGGTATGTTCAGCCTGCTAACGGTTGTTTTTGCCTTAGCGGCAAATATAACGAACATGTTCTCAACCGCCTTTGTTGTGGTTAGTTTACTTTCTGTTTCCGTTTATTTCTTTATTGTTTGGTTGGTGGTAAAGCTAAAATTTTCATCCTTCATCGTTTCAATCGCGATCATGTTCATGGCGAATGGAGTTGAAAAAGCACTTCATCAACAAACTACCTTGGTGCAGAACCCGACAATAGCAGCCTTCTCGACAGTTGAATACGGAATACCATTAGTGGTTTGGATAGCGGCAATCGTTTATATCGCGTCTTTTATCATCATTAATAGAACCCGCTTTGGTTTTTCTCTACGGATCGTTGGAGAAAATCAGAACGCGGCGATAGAAGCCGGTATCAATACTGGCCGAATAAAATTTATGGCCTACCTTATTGCCGGGTTGTTAATTGCCCTCGCGGCGGCAGTAGAAAGCACCAGGGTAGGCGCGATCTACGAGCAAGGCAAGTTTTATATGCTTCCTGTGTTTGCAGCCTGTTTCCTTGGTTCCTCGATGTTTGTTCCGGGAAGGGTAAATGTTTTTGGTACATTGGTTGGCGCGTTATTTTTAGGTGTTATTGAAAAATTTATGAATATGATCAACGTTGAATCATATATCGTTTCGATCGCCCAGGGCGTGATCCTTATTGTTGCGGTTGGTTTAGTTGCATTCAGGCAAAGAGACAAGATCGTTCAAATCAAGCTTTGATAGAAGGAAATTGACCCAAATGCAAAACAATGTTTTTCATTTCTTCCGTAAACTGAGTCTTCCTAAACCATCTTATCAGATGAAGATGTTCTTGATACTCATCCTCGTTGTTGGATTTCTTTTCGCGATTATCATCCCGAACTTAAGTTTTATTCGGCCCAACAACTTGAACAATATGCTTACCGACTCCGTCATTCCGGCGATATTCGCTTTTGGGATGGGTATCATCATTGCGGGGAGTGGTTTTGATCTTTCTCTTGGACATATCGCGAGCATGGCAGCGCTTATTGTTGCTTACCTAATGAGCGGGGGAATTAATATCGATCCAGTTTTTGCCATTCTCATAGGGCTGATCATTTCGGCCCTAGTTGGCTTGCTAAATGGCTTAGCTGTTTCACGTTTGGGAATTTCTTCGTTTATTGTGACGCTTGGCATGCAATTTCTGATCATTGGCGTAAGGCAAATCATCACCCACGGTCAATCTGTTTACATCAGCAATAGCCCCTTTAAATCACTTGCTACTACCGCTTTTGGAGTATCGAATCTGGTTTTTATTCTGGCTCTAGTGGCAGTTGTTAGTTATGTATTTATGGAGAAGAGTTCCTACGGTAGAAAGATACAATTTTTGGGACAGAACATTGACGCTAGCAAATATATGGGAATTGACATCAGGAATTTGACGATGTTAACTTTTGTTTTTGGAGCTGTTTATGCGGGAATTGGGGGAACTCTATTCGCGGCAAGGGCTGGCGCGGTGCAAATAAATAGTGTTGATTCTAAGTTATTAGACGCCATCACCATCGCTGTTTTTTCAGGTGTGATCTTTGGACGATTTCGTACCATGGGGATCGTGCTTGCCGCCATTCTCATATCGATGATCTCTACTGGTATGAGCATGGTAGGTGTAAAAACGGAGTGGATCGAATTTATGAAAGGGTTTATCTTGCTCTCATCCATCTTCCTCGCGAAGTACTTGCGCACCGGTACTTTTAATAACCTCATCAAATTAGTAGGACCATCCAAAAGGAGAATTTAAAATGGACGTGAAAAAGCTGTTTAGTTTGGAAGGAAAAAAAGGATTTATTACCGGTGGGGCACAAGGGATAGGCAAAACTTTGGCAACCGCCTTTGCCCAATTGGGGGGTGAGGTAGCTATTGTTGATATGAACCTTGATAAATCCGTTGAAACCGCCAAGGAAATTACAAAAGAAACCGGCATGAAGTGTGTTGCCTTAGCATGCAATGTGGCGGATCCGAATAGCGTCGCGGCTATGATCGCTGAATATGAAAAAGAACTCGGAACTATCGATTTCGCGGTAAACAACGCCGGTATTTTTACCCCAGATTCAGCATTGGATATATCGCCCAGCACGTTTACATCGGTGGTTGATGTAAATTTAAATGGCGTGTTTTTTACCGCGCAAGCAGCCGCCAGGTTGATGGTGAAACAGAAACGAGCTGGTTCGATCATAAGCACAGCTTCTATGTCGGCTCATATCATTAATCAACCACAGACCATCGCCAATTATTGCGCCGCGAAGGCGGGTGTGGTCCATCTTACCAAGGCTCTGGCCATGGAGTGGGCAAAATATCACATCCGAGTTAATAGTGTTAGCCCTGGATACATCCAAACCGAACTGATCGCATCCTTAAAGGACCTTTTACCAATTTGGTCCGCTAAAATGCCAGAGGGAAGCCGATTAGGTTTCCCGGAAGACCTGATAGGGATATATGTTTACTTGGCAAGCGACGCCTCCTTGTATGCCACTGGCTCAGATTTTATTGTGGATGGTGGTTACACAATTCTTTAGTATTATTTTTTGATACCTTCTATAGTTGGAGGCGGGCATGCTTTAGGTATTCCCAGCAGAATGACACTCACGGTGAAATCCCCGTGCAGGGGTAGTGGCAGGTGGGTTTGGGTTTACCTCGGCCGGATGTAGGAAATAATTCACGCGCTTTCGCTTTTTTGGGCAACGCGAAGGCGCGTGTTTTTTTAATTTCGTATGTCGGGGGAAGAGAGGGCTAACACGACGGAATGCTAGAGCGGTTTCACACGAAGCTTAGATAGGACTCAAAGAGGGAAAAGGGGGCTCTCGCGAAGGACACGATGGCAAGAAGGATTTGGGGGATTAAGTGGTTGTGCGGTTTCCTTTTTAAAACAATCAAATTATTTGAATTATTTTATCCATTGCTCTTCCTTGGTGTCTTTTGTGCTCTTTGTGTGAGGCGGTTCTTGGGCTTTATCATTTCGCTTGGCGTACCTTTCTTGGTGAGGAATTAATTTCTTGCCAAAATTAGATACCATTCTCGCGGAGGTTGGGGTGGCTGGCTTTCGCCAACTTGGCTGGTCGTGCCCAACCGCTGCGAATGGGATAGCGCTAATTCCCTTTTCACCTCACACCGAATAGCTTATGATGAATGTATGAACACAACCCCTCGGCACAATCGCTTTCCCCGCCCAAAAACGTGGCTTGTTCGATCGGTGAGCTTGCTATTTGTTTTAGTTTTGATGAGCTGCTTGGCGGGCTGTATGGGATACGTCATTCTTCCGGGTGTGGCGCGCAATGTGGCTATGGTTCCCCCAGCCTATCAGGATCTGCCCTACGCCAGCCACTCAGCTGCCCAGAAGCTGGATCTTTACTTGCCTGCCAACGGCAATGGCCCCTTTCCGCTGGTGATCTTGATCCACGGAGGCAGTTTTTTGGCGGGTGATAAGGCAAATAGCGGCGGGCTTGCCAGCGCTGACCCATTATTGGCGCGAGGTTATGCCGTTGCCAGCATCAATTACCGTTTTAGCAACGAGGCACTTTACCCGGCGCAGATCTATGATGCCAAGGCCGCGGTTCGGTTTTTACGCGCGAATGCCGAACAATTCCGGTTGGACCCAGAGCGTTTTGCCGCCTTTGGTGATTCTGCCGGTGGTACGTTGGCAGCGCTGCTTGGCACAACCTGCGGGGTAGAAGCATTGGAAGGGGCGCACTTGGGCAACGCGGCGCAATCGAGCTGTGTACAGGCAGTGATTGATTGGTACGGCCCGATCGATTTTCTTTCGATCGACTCGCAATCGGCGGCCACCGATTGCCCCACCAACCAAAACGATGCTAACTCGCCAACCTCCCTTTTGGTAGGCGCGGCGATCCAAACCGTGCCGCTATTGGTTGCCACAACCAACGCCACCAACTATATCACTGTGGATGATGCGTCGTTCTTGATCGAACACGGGGCGATGGATTGCAATGTTCCACTGGCGCAGAGTAAGGAATTTGCCCAAGCGCTCGCCAATGGCATTGGTACAGAGAAGGTGACCTTGGTGGTTTTGCAGCGGGCTGGCCATGGCGGCGCGCCGTTTTTGGCCGATGCCAACATACTTCGGATCATTACTTTTTTAAACAACTCTCTCAGGTAAGACCACGACCCTAGCGATGGACCCTATTGGCGCGTCTCTGTCTCGAACCTGCCCTTGCCATCCCGCTTACCTGGTGCTTGAAACAAGGGCTTGGTTAGATCGGCTTTCACTGCTCCGCCAATAAAACCCCATCGCTACCCTTGATCATAAAAAAACGCCTCTGGGTAAACCAAAGGCGTTTTTTGAAACTGCGGGATCTAGATCTAATGTTGCGCAGCGGATACGAACATTTCTTTGGCGTGTAAAAATAAGTGGTGAACATCCCCTCCAACCGTGGTGAGGGCAACGATCGCCGATGCTGAGATGAGTGCTAAGAGCAGGGAATATTCTACCTAACCTTGGCCGCGCGCGCTCAATTCGGTCCATTTTCTTTTCATTTAAAAAGTCTCATTTGTAATAACATAATAGGTTCAATTTTATCTTAAATCGACAAAAAAAATCATCACTAATACTAATGAAATTGGTCTAAAATGTGGGAATATCTTGGAGGGGGAAATTAGATTTTTGTGTAGCGATTCTTGCCGGCCTTTTTTGATACATACATGGCTTGGTCTGCTTCGTTGATCAATGTTTCGAGGTCCTTTTGGTTACCGGTATTGGCCGATATGCCGATACTGGCGGTTACATTTAGCTGGTGGCCTTTGTATTCGAAGGGCTGGTTGATGGCTTTTAGTATTCGCGCCGCCAACTCTTCCGAATCTTCGCCTTCATTGATGTCAACGGATAAGATGCAAAACTCATCACCGCCGAAACGGGCTATGGTATCTGTCTTTCGCAGCAAGCCAGCGATCTTTTCGGCGATGGAGCGCAATAGCACATCGCCGGCTTCATGGCCGAGAGTATCGTTGATGTTCTTAAAACCATCTAGGTCGATAAAAAACACCGAGAATTTTGACCTATCACGTAGGGAGCGGGCCTGCACTTGGCTCAGGCGATCCATGAAGAGGATACGATTTGGCAATCCGGTGACGCTATCATGAAGGGCACTGAATTCAAGCTGGGTTCGGCGTTGGTCAAGCTCGAGGGTAATACGTGCGATGCCCATGCTTAGGATCAGTGCCATTAGAAAAAATAACACTCCCATGGAGGAATACCGTGTGCTAATGGAATTGGCTACCTGGGTGAATTTGCTGTATGGATATTCTGACACCAACCACCACTTGGGTTGGCTAGCGATCTTATCGAGTAAATACGGGTACTCGGCGAAGGTTAAATCTTCTATTGGGGTGAGGGTGAAGAAGGTTAATAAACTATCGTTGCTTTCAATCTGCCCGTTATCGAGGTTCTGCATCGCTTCCCACGCTTGGGGGTGGTCGTTGCCAAATTTCATTTCATTGCGATCCTCGATCAAAAAACCCCATTCGCGGGATGGATCGGCCTGGTTGAAGAGGTAATAGCCATCATTGTTTAGTAGCAGCGTGTTGCCGTTATCGGGAGAATTTGGCCTAGTGTAGGATAAAATCGCGTTTAGGTTGGAGCCAAGATAATTTAGAACTACGATCCCACGGCGCTGGTTGCTTTTATCAAATACCGGCGCGGAAATGCGCATTGTGGCTTTATAGGGGATCTCAACTTGGCCATGTTCCATATTGAGGTCCATTGCCGAAAGGGTGACCTGCCCTTTGTTCAGTTTCATAGTGTCAATAAAGTAAGGGCGATCCGCTTTGTTTTGCAGGTCTTGGTTGGCAACCAATTGGGGTTGCCCGTCTACCAAATTAACGCGCACCACTTCCATTCCATCCGCGGCAATGAAACGAACTTGATCATATATGGGATGGAACAGGCTTAAATTACGGAGGGTGTTGTTTAGGTCTTGGTATTGGTCTTCTCCACTGTCCTCCAAATATCTTGTAAGCGCAGGTGAGTTACTGGCTAAAAACGTATCGGTGGTGATGTGGCTGAAATCGTTCAGCAATTCATTATGGCGGATCAGAAGGTTGTTGAATTCTTGTTGTTTGATGTTTTCCCAGGTTTGGGTGCGGGCCTGTTGGTAGTAATAGAAAATGCCAAAAAAGGAGATGCCGCCGATCACGAGAAAATTCAGGAAGAATCGTAAAAAGAATGATCGGGGGGAATCTGATCCGAAAAGTTTTTGGAAAGTGAGGTATTTCATGAGGGTTGATTTCATTATATCGTACAACTTCATCCCTGATGTACTTAAGTGCTTTAGCTCCTCTCCCCGAAGGCAGAAACTTGTTTGGCGGTCATCTTCCAGGCCAGTTCTGCGGCTTCGCTCTCGAGGGGTTGATGGATGTGTAGACAGGTTACCGATGCCCTGCCCACTTTGAGGCCCAAATTGGGGTTGCCGGAGACCAATAGCCCGATCAGCTCGGTGAGGCCGGGTTCGTGGCCAACTAGGAAGATCTGCTTCACGGCGGGGTAATGCAGGTTGACCTCTTCCATCACTTGTTCGGGGTTGCCGGTGATGGCAAGGTTGGGGGTTTGAACCAAAAAATTTTTGGTGAGGCCAAGCCCTTTTTGCAGTGCCTGGGCGGTTTGCAAGGCGCGAAGATAGGGGCTGGTGAGGATGTACTCTGGGGCGATCCCCATAGCTTTTAGGCCTTTGGCTACGGCTTCGATGCGCTCGATGCCATCTTTGGTTAGGGCGCGGTCTTCG
>CAZSLN010000106.1:0-7549 GCA_964607645.1 uncultured Anaerolinea sp. | reverse complement strand
AAATTAGAGGCTGAACCTATCTTTTACCTAAAGTCTCGTGGAATTCCACAAGCGGAAGCTGAAAAATTGGTCGTTGAGGGATTTTTCGACCCGATCATGCAGAGAATTCCATTTCAAGGTGTGCGAGATCGTTTTAAAGAAGCTATTATTAATAAAATGACGAAATAACAATTCAAAAGAGGTTGTATGAAACAAGTTAAGCCAACAACGCAAGCCGCAGGTGTATCCCGAAAAAGTACTCGAGGTAGCGGAAAAGACTATGCCTTTATGAGGTCGCCCAGCAATGATCAGAAATACGAAGTGGGCGATGCTGTCGATGCTTTTTGTGACCATGAAAAAGGTACAGAACGAGTGCGAGGTTGGCTTAAAGGAATTATTGTTCAAATCGATAACAATAAAATGGCTGCGGTTCAATTTCGGTCCAATGTATTTCTGACCGACGGCTGGATGGTTCCCGACCATATTCTATGGTTTCCGATGCAATCTGAGCAGGTGAGACCATATGGTACCGGCAAAAAGGTTCCACTAATCAAAAAAATTGTTGAGGATGAATAGAACTTTATGTTTGATGTAGCGTTGATCAGGGAAGATTTCCCCATTCTAAATCGTGAGGTACACCCAGGACAAAAATTGATCTACCTGGATTCTGCTGCCTCGTCGCAAAAACCGCTCTCGGTGATCGAATCGATGAATGATTATTATCGTACCTCAAACGCGAATATTCATCGAGGTGTTCATAAATTAGCTGAAGAAGCAACCGAAAAATATGAAGCGGCTAGGACCAAAATTGCGAAATTCATCAATTCTGAAAAAAGTAAGCAGGTCATCTACACCCGTAATACAACCGAATCGATCAATCTGGTAGCATATACTTGGGGCCGCCAGAACCTAAAAGCGGATGATTTGATCTTGCTTACACAGATGGAACACCATAGCAATATTGTTCCTTGGCAGATGTTATCTAGTCAGTTAGGTTTTTCGATTGAGTACATTAAAATAACCCCAGAAGGCTTGTTGGATATAGAAGACTACAAGCATCTGCTTCTTCGCGAACCGAAACTGGTGTCTTTTACCTATATGTCGAACGTGCTCGGCACCATAAACCCAGCCAAGGAGTTGATCAAACTAGCGCATGCCGCGGGCGCGATCACATTAGTCGATGGCGCTCAGGCCGTTCCTCATTTTCCGGTAGATGTGCAAGATCTTGATGCTGATTTTTTGGCTTTCTCTGCCCATAAAATGGTAGGCCCAACCGGAATTGGTGCTCTCTACGGTAAGTTCGATTTACTCAAGAAAATGCCGCCATTCCTCGGTGGCGGTGACATGATCAAAGAAGTAAAATTTAGCGGTTTCTCTGCCAATGACCTGCCTTATAAGTTTGAAGCGGGCACACCCGCAATCTCGGAAGCGGTTGGGTTTGGCGCGGCAATCGATTATCTTGTATCGGTTGGTATGGATAATATTGATCGGCATGAGAACGAAATTTTGCGTTATGCCTTGGGTAAGATCATGGATGTACCGGACGTCAAGGTCCTAAATTCCAATCCGAAACAAAAAGGTGGGGTAATTGCCTTTACCTTCGGGAAAATCCACCCCCACGATGTTGCGCAAATACTCGATAGGAGCGGAATCGCTGTTCGGGCAGGGCATCATTGCGCTCAGCCTCTGCACGAGTTATACGCTATTCCCGCAACAACGCGAGCTAGTTTCTATCTTTACAATACAACCCAAGAGGTGGATGCGTTCGTGGATGGCTTATACAAAGTAAAAGAATATTTTAAATAAGGCAAAAAACTGTGGACGATCTCTATCGCGAAGTTATCATTGAACACTATAACAATCCCTCGCATCGGGGTATACTCGAAAATTACAATGTAAGATTTGAGGATAATAACCCGTTATGCGGAGATCATATTGAAATAACCTTGCTTACGGATTCTGAAAATCGAATTTCGGACGCAAAATTTGATGGTCACGGTTGTTCCATATCCCAAGCAACCGCGGATATTTTACTTGACTATGTGATCAACAAAGATGTAGAAGAAGTTAAAAAAATGACCAAGGACAGCATCATCGAGCTGATCGGCATCGAACCTGGTCCTGTCCGCCTCAAATGCGCATTATTGTCACTTAAAGTGTTAAAAGCTGGAATATATGGTCTCACCTCAGCGGATGAGATCGATTTAGATGAATGAGGCAAAGCTTGGAAAATAAACAGAACCCCATCGACGAATCAATATTTGATATTTTTGAATTGGATATGGAAGGGGTTGATCTAACCGAACGATTATTTCTCACTCTCAACGAACAAGCCATTATTGTTTTGAAAGTGAAAGAGAAATTGTATGCCATTGGCGATATCTGCTCCCACGATGATGGACCACTGGATAATGGGTTAATAGAGGATCACTGCATTGTTTGCCCCAGGCATGGCGCAGAGTTTGATATCCGTTCAGATAAAGCCCTAACCATGCCGGCAATAAAAGATATTCCTTCGTATCCGGTCTATCAAGTGGGGAACACCCTGTTCATTGGAATGAAAAAGTAAATAAAAAAAGTCTCGCAAAAAGCGAGACTTTTTTCTTAGTGGTAGTATTCCGCGACGATCCGCAGGATATCAAAACCTTCGGCAAATTTCTTTTCCGCTAAGGCTCCATGGCGGATCATAGTTGCGCGTAGTAGATCGGCGTTAAAGTAATATTTATCGTGATAAGTCTTGTACTCAGATAAGGCTTTTACTTTCATATCCACATCCTCTTCAGAAACACCCACCAAAAAATGCGGGAAAAAACCATAACTGGATCTGACGACATCAAACCCGAGCACGGTTGTACCTCTATAGGCTCTCAACGATTCTTCAGTCACGACGTTATGATCTTGGTGGATATCCGAGCGGGTGTGAACCAAAACTAAATCAGGTGAATAGTCCTTGCGAATTTTGAGAAGGTATTCAAGAATATCTTGTCGTTGCTCAGGGAATTTCCGGGTCTCAAATTTTTCTAAAATAATCTTTGATTCGGGAACGCCCAATACCGCAAAGCTGGCAAAATGCTCTGAAACGATGCCGCTGAGGTTTGGGTTTTTCTGATTATCTGATAAGGTTAGGCACAGCACGTCATTATGAGGTTGGACCTGATGTAAAAACGCTCCGCAGCCTAACTCAATATCATCGGGATGTGCCCCGACAAAAAGAATTCGTTTACCAAAAAAATTCATTCTTCACCAATTCTATTGATACTTATTTCTTGGAGGCAAGTATGCCGCCAACAACCTTGGTCATAACCAGCTTGCCATCACGTTGATGCCACTTAACAGCAACTTCTCGAATGGAGCTGATCATTTTTTTATATTCCTCGGGGGAATTGAAAAGATCGGTCCAAAGTTTTCGGTCTTCATTCAAGGATGCATGAACGTATTCCATAAAAGGTTCTACTTCGGGGAAGACGAGCGGGTTTTCCCAAGTCAATAATTCTGTTTTATCGAAAATTCCATCGATCGTATTAAGGATTTCGCCTTTAAATCGGCTGGAACCGGGCATTGGAGGAATTACCTTGTTAGTAGCTTCCTTGATAATGTCATAAAACATTTTTTTGTTCTCAGGGAGAGGCCCAGTAACAAATAATCGTCCGCCAGAATTGAGGACGCGATAGGCTTCGGAAAAAGTAAATTTTAGATCCGCCGCGTAATAGATCGCGAAAGAACTGGTGACCAGATCAAATTTTCCGTCAGAAAATTCAAATGGTTTGTTAAAATCGAGAAATTGGAAATGAATATTCTTATTCCCCAATTTCTGTAATTTTTCATTGGCTTTGCCAAGAAGCTCCTCAGAAAAATCGCCGCCGAAGATCTCAGCCTTTCCTTTGGTGTGGGCATCAAATAAAAAACATTGTTTTCCAGCTCCACAGCCAACATCGAGAATTGTGAACCCTGGTTGGGGGTTTAGAACTTCTAAATTCCAATCATCGATATTTCGGGTGCCGTATTTTTCATGGATCTCAATTCGTTTTTGAAGATCGGCGCTGGTTTCTTTGTAATTGATCTGCATTTTACTCCTAGTTTGAAGTTACAATTAGTTAATATTTTTATTATACCAAACCAAAATACTACTTGAAACTTACTTGATTGGATTCGTTCTATGGCTGAGAAAAAAGTTATACAAAGTGTAAAAGGTACCCGCGAATTTTATCCCACAGAAATGGCCTTACGAAATTTCATTTATTCCCGCGCTCGCGAAGCCTCCGAATTATTTGGTTTTCAAGAATGGGATGGCCCATTTTTAGAGACAATTGACCTCTACGCGGCAAAATCAGGCGATGAATTGGTGAAGGAGCAAGCCTTTGTTTTCCCAGACCGTGGCGGTGACCTGATCACCCTGCGCCCTGAATTAACCCCTACCTTAGCAAGGATGGTAGCTCAGAAACAAAATGAGTTGACCTATCCCCTCCGCTGGTGGTCATTTGGCCCATTTTGGCGTTACGAACGTCCCCAACGAGGACGATCACGCGAATTCTTCCAATGGAATGTGGATATGATGGGCGTAAATTCACCCGAGGCTGACGCCGAATTGATCGCGGTTGCCGCGAATTTCCTCAGGTTATGTGGTCTCAAACCAGATCAAACTGTAATCCTGATCAATAACCGAAAATTGATGGACCAACAGTTCGCTGAATTGGAAATTGCCCCCGAAAACCGCCTCGCTGTTTCCAATGCGGTCGACCGCAGAAATAAAATGGAATCAGACAAATGGGATCAATATGTTATCGATCTCGGGCTTACAGAAGTTCAACTCAATGGTCTCAAAAATTTACTATCTGACTATGATCTGTGGAAAACCTCTGATGAACTAGTCAGGCTTTTTGCGGCCCTGAAAGAAATGGGTGTTGGGGAGTATGTTCGCTTTGATCCGAATATAATGCGCGGCTTGCTTTACTATACCGGAACAGTTTTTGAAGCGTTTGATACTTCCGGAAGCGTAAAGCGGGCGATCTTTGGGGGTGGCCGCTACGACAACCTGCTAAAAGAAGTAGGCGGGGACCCACTTTCTGGTGTTGGGTTCGCGATGGGAGATGTTGTGGTAGGAATCATCCTGAAGGAATTAGGATTGATATCAGACCAAACTTCACTGCCAGCCAAAGTCATGGTCACCATTTTTGATGCTGGAAGCTATGGGGCTTCCGCAAAAATTGCCACCAATTTACGGAATGAAGGGATTAATGTGATTCTATACCCGGAACCCGCCAAGTTACAAAAACAATTCAAATTTGCCGATAAAATGGGGATCAAATCTGTCGTTGTACTAGGTCCAGATGAAATTTCTCAAGGGAATGTAACCTTAAAAAATCTCACGGATATGACACAATCAACGATCAGCGAGAGCGAATTGGTTTCTGTGCTTCTAAAATCCTTGAAAAAATAATGGCCTGTGATATAATTTTCCGGCAATTCAAAAATGGAGGCTGTAGCTCAAAGGCAGAGCGCCACACTGTGGATGTGGATGTTGAGGGTTCGAAACCGTCCAGCCTCCCTGAAAATAAGCCCATTAATGGGCTTTTTTTGAACCTTGATCCTGAATAGGATAGCAATTATGAAAAAATTAAAAGTCTTGTTCCTCGCTTCTGAAGCCGATCCGTTCATCAAAATTGGGGGTTTGGGTGATGTAGCTGGATCTTTACCGAATGCTCTACTCGATCTTGGTGATGAAATTGATGTTCGTTTAATAATCCCCCTGCATAAACAAATAAACCCAGAAAATTTTGACATCACCAAATATTCAACTTTTGTGGCTGAACTCGGCGAGAAAAAGCAAAACGTTGAGGTATTCAAAACGAACAAGAAAAACCTTGAGGTTTTCTTTCTATCTGGGGAACCTATCAGCGACAAAGAAAAAGTCTATGATTCCAACATCGAATTAGATGGGGAAAAGTACATTTTCTTTGATCTTGCCGTTTTAGAATTTATAAAACGAGATGAGTGGCAGCCTTCGATCGTAATGGCCAATGATTGGCATACCGCCATTGCCCTTCACGCTATTAAGCAAAGGCAAGCTGACCCATTTTGGAAAAATGTAAAAACGATCATCACTATTCATAACCTTTGCTATATGGGCGCGGGGACAGAAGCCATTTTGGATCGGTATGGCATTTCGAGCGTAACGACAGATAAGATCCCTTGGTGGGGAAAGCATGTACCCCTCCCGATGGGGATACTGGCTGCGGATAAGATTGTGACGGTATCCCCAACCTATTCTAAGGAGATCCAGACCGCCGAATATGGCTGCGGACTGGAAGGGTATTTTCAATATCGCGCCGCGGACGTAGTTGGGATCGTGAACGGAATTGACAAAGACATTTGGGATCCCGAGAAGGATCAGGCGATTACCCAAACCTTTTCAATTAGTGAGCTTGAGAAAAAAAAGGGTAATAAGCAATATTTGCAAGACCTTTTTCATTTAGATCGAAAGCCTTCTGTTCCCCTACTAGCAATGGTGACAAGAATGGATCAGCAGAAGGGAGTTGACACACTTCTTGACGCGATCGAGTTGATCTCTAGTGAAAAGTACCAAATGATCATCCTTGGCACTGGAAATCCAGAGATCGAAGAAAAATGTAAACTTCTTGAAGAAAAATATCCAAAACAGGTTCGGGCGATCATAAAATACGACGGAAAATTATCCCGACAGATCTACGCTGGTGCCGATATGATCCTGATGCCATCCCGTTATGAGCCTTGCGGTATCGCTCAAATGATCTCGATGCGGTATGGTTCTGTTCCGATCGTTCGGGCTACCGGTGGATTGAAGGATACCGTTACTGAAGAGAGAACCGGCTTTTTATTCGAACATATAAACGCGGGCGAGTTGGCGGCAAGTATCATCAAAGCGCTAAAAGCCTACAAAAAGAAGGATCTATGGAAGCGGATGCAGACCAATTGTATGGAAGAAAATTTTTCTTGGCAGAATTCTGCGAAGAAATATAAAAATCTTTTTGAGAGTTTGGTTTAGGGTAGATCAATGTCATTCAATCGAAGTTCTGGAATATTAATGCACCCAACAAGCTTTGCGGGTCCCTATGGGATCGGTGACCTTGGGCCCGAAGCGTATCTATTTATAGATTCTTTGGAGGCGGCCGGGTGCAAATTATGGCAAGTCCTTCCTCTTGGGCCAACCGGTTATGGTGATTCCCCGTATCAATGCTTTTCCGCCTTCGCGGGCAATCCCTATTTGATCAGTCCTCAACTGCTTCTTGAGGATGGATTATTAACTATTGAAGATCTCTCGGATATGCCCGATTGGGAGGCGAACCGAGTGGATTTTGGGAAGATCTTCCTTTGGAAACCAGTATTATTAAAACGGTCCTTCGGTCATTTCAGTGAACTGGAAAACTCATCGCCAATCAAAACCAGTTTCAATGCATTTTGTCGTGAAAACAAAGCTTGGTTAGATGAATACAGCCTTTTTATGACCATAAAGGGGTTGAACGAAGGAAGCGCCTGGACCGAATGGGCTGAAACGTATCGATTTCGGGATGCTCCTACCCTTTCAAGAATACAA
>CAZSLN010000105.1:0-7675 GCA_964607645.1 uncultured Anaerolinea sp. | reverse complement strand
GCCAGGTGAGCCCGCATGGGAAAGCCCTTGGGGAGGCGGACGTCCTGGTTGGCATATTGAATGTTCGGCGATGAACCTTTCTGAATTGGGTGAGCAGATCGATATTCATGGGGGTGGAAATGATCTGATCTTCCCACACCACGAAAATGAGATCGCACAATCCGAATCCTATACCGGTAAACCGTTCGCGCGTTACTGGATGCACAACGGCATGCTGCAGCTCGGCGGCGAGAAGATGTCGAAATCGCTGGGTAACATCATCAGTATCAAAGAGTTTCTCGCAAATCGAGATGCCGATGTGATGCGTATGCTGGTGCTGAATGGCAGTTATCGCGCTCCGTTGGTGTTCAATGACGAAACTCTTGACGCAGCAGCGAAAGGTCTTGAAAGGCTGGTAGCCGCCATGCGACCCGCGACTGGCAAAGGCGACACCTTTACAGAGAACGATCTGAATTCTCTTGCCGTTCAGGTTGAAACAACCAAAAAGAATTTTGTCGAATCAATGGATGATGATTTTAATTCCGCTGGAGCCTTGGGAAGTTTGTTCGATCTGGTTCGCGCCATTAATACCGCGCGCGATGCCGGCGCGGCCCCCGCTCAAATTGCCGCCGCGCAGGCTTTAATGCGGGAGTTCACATCCGTGTTTGGACTTCGCCTCTCTGAAAAATCGGGAAATACTGGAAGTGAAAAATTTGTGAACTTACTGCTCGAAGTTAGAATGGAAGTTCGCAAACAGAAATTATGGCAAGTTTCGGACCTCATTCGAGATCGTCTTAAAGAATTAAATGTGATCGTGGAAGATAGCAAAGATGGTACTACTTGGAGGTGGGGCTAAGCTCCCGCCGAAATACTTATGACTCATACAGACTTTCATATTATCAAACCTCATCCGCTCGTCATCGTCATTTCTGGACCTTCAGGGGTTGGAAAAGACAGCGTTTTGAATCGTATGAAGGAGAAGGGGCTTCCCTTTCACTTCGTTATTACCGCTACCACCCGCCCTATACGGGATGGCGAGGTAAACGGTAAGGACTACTTCTTCATTTCTACAGATGAATTTGCCCACATGATCGAAACGAATGAATTACTCGAACATGCCATTGTTTACAACGATTACAAAGGTATCCCAAAACAACAAGTGCGTGACGCGCTTGCCACTAATATGGACGTAATTCTTCGCATCGATGTGCAAGGCGCGGCTTCGATCAAAAAACTGATCCCCGACGCGATCCTGATCTTCCTTACTACCGAGGATGAGCAATCGATGGTCGATCGCCTGCAAAACCGTAAATCGGAGACGCCCGAGGGCTTGAAGTTGCGAATCGCTACCGCCCGCCAGGAAGTAAAGAAAGCTCGCGATTTTGATTATGTCGTTATCAATTACCAAGCAGAACTCGACCTCACCGTTGATGTCATCAGCGCCATCATCACCGCGGAACATCATAAAGTCATTCAAAGAAATGTAGTCCTGTGAATCCTTCAGAACCTGAAATTATCGAACCCCCTTTCAATCTCCCTCCTGTACAAATATCTGAATCGCTTACCAAGCCGATTGTCTCCTATGTGATCATTGGAATAACGGTATTGGTGTATTTGCTTCAAGTGGGAACAAATTGGTACTTTGGCGTAGACGTTCCTGGCGCGCTTGGAATGAAGATCAACGCCGCGATCACAGACGGTGCATACTGGCGTTTATTTACACCGGCGCTCCTGCATGGATCAATTTTTCATATTGTTTTCAATATGTATGCCCTCATCGTCATCGGATTGGAATTAGAAAAACGATTTGGTCATCTACGATTCGGGCTTCTTTATTTTTCAGGCGCTTTTGCTGGTAATGTTGTTTCGTATTTGTTCTCAGCCAACCCTTCGCTTGGAGCTTCAACTGCCATCTTTGGTTTGTTAGGTGCTGAGCTAATTTTCTTTTACCGCAATCGCGATATATTTGGGCAAAATGCCCGCAGAGCATTGCAAAATGTGATCACCATCGCGGCAATCAATTTTATTATCGGATTATCTCCTGGCATCGATAACTGGGGACACCTTGGCGGTTTCCTCGGTGGATTGCTGTTTACTTGGTTCTCTGGCCCGCTACTGGGGTTTGAAGGTATTTACCCAGTAATACGCGTGGTTGACAAGCGCGAAAAGATCCAATACGGTCTTGGTTTTGCCATCGTTCTCCTTCTTTTCTCGTTTTTTGTAATTATTAAAAATTCCTAAAAAGTGTCAAAATAACAGATTAATTGTGATAATTATCACAATTCAATGTTGTATAATTGATTTCAAACAATTTTTTATGTGAGGATAACTTATGAAACAAATATGCGTCATCGGAGTTGGTTACGTCGGCATCGTCACCGGCGCGTGTTTTGCAGACCTTGGCAATAAGGTAATTGCTCTTGATGTAGATGAAAAGAAGATTGCGAACCTGAAGAAAGGCATCATGCCGATCTACGAACCAGGCTTAGACGAATTGGTCAAACGTAACGTTCAAGCTGGACGATTGACCTTTACTACCGATTATAAAGAAGCTGTAACTGGAACCGAATTTGCCTTTATCGCAGTCGGTACACCTTCGGCAGTAAACGGGGAAGCCGACCTGCAATACGTCGCCTCCGCCGCGAAATCACTGGCTGAAAACATGACCAAACCAATGATCATCATCAACAAATCCACTGTACCGGTTGGTACTGGTGACTGGGTGGCTGATATTGTGAAGCGCAGCCAAAAGACCCCTGTGGAATTCTCAGTAGTTTCGTGCCCTGAATTCCTGCGTGAAGGCTCTGCCCTTGGTGATTTCTTACAACCTCACCGTACCGTGCTTGGTTCCACCGATAAAGAAGCCGCCAACAAAGTGGCTCAGCTGCACCTTGCACTGCGTGCCCCAATCGTCATTACCGACCTGCGCACCGCCGAAATGATCAAATACGCTAGCAACGCTTTCCTTGCCACCAAGATCTCCTTCATCAACGAGATCGCCAATATCTGCGAAGTGTTGGGCGCTGATGTGAAAGAAGTTGCCGCAGGGATGGGTTACGATGCCCGTATCGGCAGACACTTTTTGGATGCCGGTCTCGGTTGGGGTGGCTCCTGTTTCCCCAAGGATGTGTTGGCTCTCGCTTATATGGCTGAGGAAGCTGGAATCGATCCTCGTATTCTCAACACCGTAATGGATGTGAACTACGAACGTCGTAAGACCGCTGTTGAACACCTGAAGAAGATGATCGGCTCATCACTTTCTGGTAAGACCATTGGTTTGCTTGGTTTGGCCTTCAAGCCCAATACCGATGATATGCGTGACGCCCCCGCTATCGATATCGCTCGCGAGTTGGTGGAAGCTGGCGCGGTTGTTCGAGGTTACGACCCCGTTTCGATGGAAGTTGCCCGTGCCCTCTTACCTGCCGTTGAAATGATGAGTGACCCCTACTCCCTTGCTGATGGCTGCGACGCTGTTATGGTCATCACTGAATGGAATGAATTCAAGCAATTGGACCTTGATAAACTTAAGAATTTATTGAAAGCCCCTGTTGTGTACGACGGCCGTAACATTTACGACCCCGCCGTGATGAAGAAACTTGGTTTTGTTTACCGCGCCATTGGTAGATAATCCCAAATAGCGTAAGAAATGCTAAATAGTCGGGTAAAATAACCCCGACTATTTATTTTAAAGATGATGGCAGGAATAATGAAAACTCCACCAGTATGCAATTACGAAGGTTCAGATTACCAAACCTCATTTTGGGATGAAGGCGGACGCCAATATGAAGATCTGGCGGAAGCGATCGTTTTGGAAAAATTTTTACCGAAGGGCGGCTCGGTTCTATTAGAACTTGGCGCTGGTGCAGGTAGAAATTCACCCCGGTACAAAAATTTTGACAAAGTCGTTCTTTTAGATTATTCAAAAACCCAGTTACAACAAGCCAAACAACGTCTTAGAGATTCTAACCGCTATATCTTTGTGGCGGCTGATATTTACAAGCTCCCCTTTAGGGAAGAGATGTTTGATTGCTCTACCATGATCCGTACCATCCATCATATGGCGGATGCCAGACTCGCGCTTACGCAGGTAGACCGCGTGCTTCAACCGGGGGCAACCTTCATCCTCGAATACGCCAACAAGCTAAATCTCAAGGCAATCTTGCGGTACGCTCTAGGAAAGCAAAAATGGAGCCCGTTCGACGTAGCGCCGATCGAGTTTGTTTCTCTCAATTTCGATTTTCACCCAAAATTTATTAGGGACTTGTTGACCGATCTGGAATTTTCCATCCTGAACATTCGCACTGTTTCTCACTTTCGTATCGGCATTTTCAAACGTGTCTTCCCTGCCAAGCTCCTAGCTTTTTTGGATGGCATCGCCCAGACTACCGGCAACCTTTGGCAGCTTAGTCCGAGCGTTTTTGTGAGCGCTCAAAAAAACGGCGCTAGCCCCAAACCAACCCGTCCCCAAATCAAGAACGAGATCGAGCTGTTCTGCTGCCCCCAATGCCTCAACTCTGCCTTAGAAGAAAGATCCAATGAGTTGGGTTGCGCTGCCTGCGGTGCAACTTGGGGTGTTGAAGACGGTATCTACGATTTTAGGGATCCGATCGAAAAGTAATTCGACAAACATTTAAAAAAATGGAAAGCCTTGGGGTCGATTTTCCCCGGGCTTTCCATTTTTTAACCCTAAAAGACGAATTGTTATCGAATCATTGTTAATAGCATTTTAAAATGAGTGATGGCCTTGACGGCGTGGGGAACATTGGCGGGCAATATGATGGCTTGATTGGCGCTGATCAAATAATGCACATCACCAATGGTCAATTCCGCTTGACCGTCTAGAACCTGAACCAAAGCATCGAACGCCGTTGTGTGTTCACTAAGGATCTGATGCTTATCAAAAGCGAACAGAGTTATGTTTGCGTTGTCATTCTTGATGATCTGGCGGCTAACCACAGATCCAAGCTGATAACTGATCATCTCATTAAAATTGAAAACTACTTCGTCCATTAATTCTCCTTGAAATTAAATAACACCTAACTTCTTGCCAACATTTTCGAAAGCGGCCAACCCGTTATCAAGATCCGATAACGAATGGGCAGCTGAGATCATCACGCGAATACGGGCAAGCCCCTTCGGAACAGTGGGGAACCCGAGCGCCATGGCAAATATGTTTTCCTCAAATAGCTCGCGGCTAAACTGTTGGGCTAAAGGCGCGTCCCCTAGCATTACGGGGGTGATAGGGGTTTCACTATGTCCAATATCAAAACCGAGCAACTTCATTTTACCTTTAAAGTATTCGGCATTTTTCCACAAACGATCCACTAACTCAGTGCTGCCTTCCAGCAGATCAACCGCCGCTAAACATGCGTACGCGTCAGGCACAGTCATCGCTGATGAGAACAGGAAGGGACGACCTCGCTGGCGCAACCAATCAATGATTAGGGCATTACCGGCAACAATGCCACCAACTACCCCAAATGCCTTCGATAGCGTTCCGATCTCAACATCGATCTTACCATGCATGCCAAAGTGGTCGACGATACCGCGGCCGCCTTTCCCCAATACGCCTTCACCGTGGGCATCATCTACCATAAAGAGCAGGTCATATTTTTTGGTCACTTCGTACAAAGCGGGCAGCGGGGCAACATCCCCATCCATGCTGAAAACACCATCTGTAACGACCAACCCTCGGCGGTATTGAGATAAATTGAGCTTGATCTGCTCCTCTAGCGAGGCGGGGTCATTATGCTCATAGGCGATGATCTTAGCACCTGAAAGGCGGCAACCATCGATAATGCTGGCATGGTTGAGCCGGTCAGAAAAGATAACATCTTCTTTACCTACAAGCACTGGTATGGTCGCTAAGTTAGCCGCAAAACCACTTTGAAATGTGATCGCGGCCTCAACACCTTTAAAAGCTGCCAGCCTTTTTTCCAGTTCAATATGCGGGCTCATCGTTCCGGCGATCGATCGAACTGCCGCCGGGCCAACGCCCATCTTATCAATACCTTCTTTGGCAGCCTTCACAATGGCGGGATGATTGGCTAACCCCAAATAGTTGTTTGAACAAAAATTCAGTACTCTCTTGCCGTCCACCTGTAGCCAGGCACCTTGTGGAGACTCGATCGTTCGAATACGGTTAAATAATCCTGATTGTTTTAGTCCATCAAGTTCTTCACTGATCCAACTTAACTTAGACATACAAACTCCTTGATCACCTAATTTTTGTATCATTAATATTGTAGTACCTAAACCTAATCCGCCGCCAAAATCCCCAATTCCATCAGAGCGGCCTTTATTTTTTCTTTAGCTTCGGCTGGAATGATAACCGTTGTTGAGTTCAATTCCTGAAGAATATAGCGCGATGCTTTTGAATTCTTGAATTCGAGCAAGGTGGCTGGTTTAGAAAACTTAAGTACTGAAACATCCGCCATGCTTGCCTCACTCCCTGCCACATCCCAGCGTTTTAGCATTTTTACAAAGGTTGGCGATAATGGTTGGCCCGCGAATTTGTTGAGCATCGCCAACAATTGGTCAATTTTCAAACCCTGATCTTTGGCTTTTTTTAGGCTACTTGTTGAGATCTGGTACTGAAACTGGCCATTCGTGGAATTGGTTAGCACGCAAAAACGGCTGATCAGGTAGCGAGCGGAGCGCGGCATAGTTGCAGGCATTCCTACCCGACCATTTGTAGAAATGGTGAGCTTCCCTGTTTCTGGTGGTTGCAGCGGCAGCGATGGATTGATCCGGAAGGCAATCACCGGACCATCTTTTTCCATGCCCGCCAGCTCTACAAACCTTAACCAATAAAGCGGTCCCGTAATAAAATAGCGAATCAGCTCGCCCTCAACCTCGTCCCAAAATTGAAAACCACGCATATAAACATCATCTTGATGTCTTTTAATAATCCAAGAATCATAATCGCCTGTTGGGCGTTGGAAATCTGGTTTGTTCTCTTTTATGTGGCGGAGAAATGCATTCAGATTCCACCACTTCCCCTTTGGCACAAGCCGTAGTTGCTGGAAAATAAATTCGCGGGTTGGAAGAATCGGGTTTTTCCAATCACCTTCAAGAACGAAACTGGGCACCATGGCGAGTTCATTAAAGGTACCGCTGGTTTGCCAATTTGCGCGAAGTTGTTTGATAGCATCTAGGCGCGGCGCTTCGAGGAATCCCTTTGCTTTTTCGCCATCGATCTTACCTTTCTCAATGATCTGAAGGGATTCAAGAAAAGTGCGTATCTCGCGGCGGGGGATTGAAAGATCAGGGAGTTCTGCCTCGCTGCGCATTGCAGCAAGGTACGTGCAAGAATCATCCAGAATATCGGTGGGGGTGGACTTTAGAAATTTGCACTCAACCTCAGAGGCCAACCTGCCTGGGTAAGCTTCATCAATTTGGATCGTTTTCTCATCGTTGAAGGTTGTTTCTGTGTCGCTTGCTTCTTCCTCAATCACAGTTTGTTCATATCCCATTATTTCCATTGCCTGCAAGATCTCATCTGGAATATAAACAAATTCCTGAAGACCGTTTTCGCCATTCAGGAAGGATTTGCTGATCAATCCGCGATACCACAGAATTTCGGTTACTGAAACAGGCGCTTCGTAGGGTTTTTCCCGATCCCGTTTCCCTGGACCGATCTCGCGAAACTCCCCAAACTTACGCAAAAATTGAACCCAGGGGAAAGTACCCTCTT
>CAZSLN010000104.1:0-7749 GCA_964607645.1 uncultured Anaerolinea sp. | reverse complement strand
ATATAATTGAACTGCTTTAAAGGAGCTAATATCTGTTTACTAAAATAAATGCTAATTGCGAAGGCGGTAAGACCGGAAGCTAATAACGACCATACCAAAGCTTCCAGTATCCCAGCTCTAAAATTGCCTAGAGTTTGGGTTGTTTGCCCTGCTCCTGTCCCGTTTTGCATTCCGAGCTGCCCACCCCCTTGGATACCGGTCGGATTCATCATACCACCCCCAAGCATACCGCTGGTTTGATCACCATTTTGCATGTGCCGTTGGTAAGCTCGGGGCGTTAGAAATAAAACACTCAATAACAAAACAACTGCGCCTATAGCTATGGTTATGGCATAAGAAAATAACAACCGGTAAAAGATCTGATCTTTCCAATGGCTCATGGCTCAAACCGAAACCCAACCCCACGTACTGTGGTAATGTACTGTCCACCGATCTTTTGGCGAACATGGCCTAAGTGCACATCCACCACTCTAATTTCGCCAAAATAGGTAGCCCCCCACACTTTTTCAAGTAATTGTTCACGGGTATATACTCTGCCTGGATTCTCCGCAAGTACGACCAATAAACTAAATTCAATGGCGGTCAGATCAATGATCTTTTCTTGGTAGGTGACTATATGAGACAAAATATCAATTTGCAGATTACCAAAAGTAAGTTTTTCTTCAATAGTGGGTTTGCTATTTAATCGACGGATGGCGGATTTGATGCGGGCCACCAATTCCTTAGGGCTAAATGGTTTGGTAACGTAGTCATCTGCGCCAACCGATAACCCCACAACCTTATCGGTTTCCTCTGTTTTTGCGGTTAACAAAATCACATAAACATTCGATTCCCGCCGAATTCTGCTCAGGATCTCGATGCCATCCATACCTGGTAGCATCACATCCAAAACAACAATATCAGGTTTTTCTGAAAGGATCATGCGCAAACCCGCGACACCATCAAGGGCAGTAATCACACCATACCCCTCAGGTACGAGATACGCGCTTACTAATTGTAGAATAGCTGGTTCATCATCGACGATAAGAATTTTAATGGTCATAATTTAAATGTACCAAAGAACAACTTGAATTGAGTAAAGAAATTGTAAAGAAGCCGAGATCGCAAACTACTTGTTGTTGTCGTAATACAAGTATAATTATTTTATGGCAGAAGATCAGTTTTCACACATAACTCGAAGAAAATTAGCTATCCTTATCGATGGCGACAATGCGCAATCAAGCCTTTTACCCCAGATGCTGGTGGAAACAGGCAAGTTTGGAATGGTTACCGTTCGTAGAATTTATGGCGATTGGACCACACCCAATATGAACTCGTGGAAAGATGTACTAAATTTTTACGCGGTTCAACCTATTCAACAATTTCGCTATACCATTGGCAAGAACGCCACTGATAGCGCTATGATCATCGACGCGATGGACATTTTACACACCGGTGTGGTGGATGGTTTCTGTTTGGTCTCTAGCGATAGCGATTACACTCGCCTTGCAACCCGCATCCGAGAATCAGGTGTTTATGTTATGGGCATCGGTGAAAAGAAAACCCCCAAGCCCTATGTAAATGCCTGTGATTTGTTCGTTTATACCGAGAACCTTGTTCCCGAGGGCACCAATACCAAACGTAAAGCCAAAAAAGCAAAGACCGTTCCCGGCCAGAAGAAAGTGGATATTGAAGTTGAAGCGGAAGTTGAGAAGGAAGATCCTGAACCCATTCCATTGCTCGAAAAAGCCTTTGAAATGAGCGTTCAAGAAGATGGTTGGGCACGTCTTTCCGATCTCGGAAATTCTGTATATCAATTAGACCCTGGCTTTGATCCCCGCACCTATGGGCAGCGTCAACTTTCGCGTCTAATAAACAACCTAAAAGACTATTTTGAAATGGCTACCCCAAAAGCCGATGGCGCGTATTACGTGCGAATGAAAGATTAGTTTTTTATCAAATTCTGAAAAATAACGAGCAGTGAGAAAAATACTCACTGCTCGTTATTTTTATTTAAAAAAATTGGGTTTAATGCTTCATTTTCAAAACAAAATCATAGGGATAATCGGCGAGAATTTCAATGGTGCCGTCCGCTTTTACTGTGTAGGTATCTTCGATTCTGAACCCCATCCCGTTATCAGGGTAATACAAGCCTGGTTCAATGGTCATAACAACCCCTGGTCTCAAAACATTATCATCTGTTGCCATCAAACCGCTGAAAGGGCGCTCGTGAATGTTGATCCCAACTCCATGGCCAACACTATGGATGTAACCCGATTGTGGGTTCTTTTCGGTGCGCGGGGAGACATGACCATATTTTTCAAAGATCTCGCAAGTGAGTTCGTTAGCTTCTTTAAAATTCATCCCAACTTTAAGGCTCGCCACTACCCTTTTATAACAATCCTGCACCTGGTCATAGAGTTCTTGCGCGCCGGGCTTGGCATACCCAAGGCTCCAGGTACGGGTAAAGTCATAAAAATAACCGCCGCCGGGTTCTTGTGGATAGATATCAAAAACGATGGTCTCACCAAGCTTCATAATATCTTCCGGGTTACCCTGCGAGTGCGGTACCGCCGAATCACGACCGAGCGAGAAGATAAATCCCTCACTCGGCGAGGCATTCCGTTCAGCTAGCCATAAATTGATCTTTTCCCTCACCCGCCCTAACTTCAGCGGTTGACTATTCTCATCTAACAATTGTTCTTTTTCATTCACCGCACAACTCGTCAAGAAATCCGCGGTTTTACCAACGACTTCGGTCGTGATTTTACCCATGCGACGAATGCGGGCCACCTCATTTTCCTCTTTGGTTTCCATGGCATACAAGAAAAGGGAGTTTTCACGCGACTCGCCAACAAATTGGATATCTTTCTTCAAAGAAGATAAGTGGCTCAGTACCGCGAACATTAGGCTAAGTTCAGTGTTACCAAATACACCAACCCGACCATTTATGCCCATATCATCCATGATATGTTGCAGCCGAAGAGCCGCAAGAAGCGATTGATCCCCGCCGGATCTTTCAGCATAGTTTTGCCAAGGGTAATCATCATACAGACGAACCATCAAGCCGCTTTTAGCGGCTTCGTCGCGTTCCATCAACCCACAAAAAAGCACGGGAGCTTGCCCACGTTTCTTGATTAAGGTCGCATGGGTAACATGTCCTCCTCCGGTTAGGTACATCATCGGGGGGTTATTTTCCGCGTTCCCATATACTAAGAAAGCGTCAAGGTTTTTTTCTTCCATAAAATGGTCGAGATCTGATCTCATAGGGTCACCTCATTTAAAATAATTTTTGTATCGCTGTTATCAACTGGTTATCATCTTCATCAAAAACTGTGCGCAAATCGAAAACCAGTTTGTCGTCCTCGATTCGGGCAATTACAGGCGGATCATTAGAGCGTAATCGGCCTAACTTTTGCTGCGGTCGTGGCAATTTGAATGTTAACAACCAAGTAGGAATCGTTTCACCGGGCAGCGCGCCACCACCAACGGCAGAGAAACCTTGTATCACTTCCCCTTGCCCTACCTTCTCGCGCATTTCCATTGTTCTCATACGTAATGATCCCAAATCATACGAGATCATTTTCCAAATAGGAACTTCCTTTTCCTCTTCATCCAGTAAATAGTGCATTAAGGTCGCGCTTGTTCCAGCCAAACAGGTTTTATCGGCTCGAACCGCGCGCGCCAAGGGGTGTTTTTTAAGTTTATCGATCAACTCTTTTCGCCCAACAAGGATTCCCGCCTGCGGACCGCCAACTAATTTATCTCCTGAAAAAAGAACCAGATCCGCTCCAGCGGCCAAGGATTCTTGCACAGTTGGTTCGTGTTCTATGCCGTATTTAGATGAATCGATTAGTGCTCCTGAGCCTAGATCATCGATCAGAATCGTTCCATGTTGATGGGCTAGGTCGCACATCTCTTTTAGCGTTGGTTCCTCAGTAAATCCAATAATTTTAAAATTCGAACGGTGAGCCCTTAATAACAAGATCCGCACGGAATTAGCGGTATCTTCAAAGCACTCTGCAAAATCACTTATGCGAACTTTATTAGTGGTTCCTACCTCAACTAACTTAGCGCCAGATTGCTTCATTACATCCGGTACTCGAAATCCACCGCCGATCTCTACCAACTGAGATCGAGGAATCACTACTTTCTTACCCTTTGCCAGTGCGGATAACGCCAACAATACCGCCGCCGCGCAATTATTCACCACAAAGCCAGCTTCAGCCCCAGTGAGCTGAACCAGCGAGTCTTCAGTATGTACTGTGCGGCTGCCACGTTTGCCTGTATTCAGGTCAAATTCCAAGTTCGAATAACCAGCCGCGGACGCAGTCATTGCTGAGATAGTGGCTTTAGAGAGCGGGGCTCTGCCCAAATTTGTGTGCAACACAACGCCGGTTGCGTTGATCACGGTCTTTAAGGATGGGTCAAACCACTGGCACAACTTTTCTTCAGCCAGTGTCGAAATATCCTGTAATGATGGTGTATTTTTGAGGTTTTGGTCAGAATTTCGCAGATCATCCAAAACAGTTCGATATGCAAGCAAGACCAACCTTCGTCCAAACAATTGGATCAAGTTGGGATTTGTGGTGAGCAAACGATCAACGGATGGAAGATCTTTTAGATTCATTCTTCATTTCAGATTCTGGATCTGTTTCGGTGTCGATCTCGCGCATGCGCAGTAAATACTCAATAAATAGCAAGGCGATGCCAAACAGGAGAGCTAAGGAAAATGTGAGCATACGACCGATACTAAGCCAAACCAAGAAGGCGAAATAAATCCCTGTACCAATGGATTCGCGCAGAAGTCGTTCTCTAGTTAAAAATTTTTGAGCAGAAAGGAAGCGATTAAACAAGTAGGAAATCGGCAACCCAAATCCGGTACCTATGAAAATTACCAAAACGTACAATACCCACCTTGGCCAAATCGTTGGGTAAGTAAACCCTAAAAGAACAAAACCCCCGAAAAAACCGCAAACCAATAAAAACGAAATCGCGGGGATAAGGTGAGCAAATTTAATTTCTGAATTCATATTACCTTATTATAATCGACCAAAATTAAATAAAAATTTTGGTTAATTTATTATTTTGATGATAAGATTAAGTGTTGAAATATTTACGAGATGAGAATTTATCAAGAAGGAGGAGAATGCAATAATAATGAAAATACTATTCGCCGATAGCAACTCTCAGGATTTTATTGAAATTACCGATTTATTATTTGATTCGAATCATGAGCTGAAATTGGCGATCAGTGGCAGTGAAGCTATCCAAATGATAACTTCCTTCTCTCCTGATATCCTCATCCTTGAAATGCAACTAAGTGATATGTCTGGATTGGACATACTGAAGGCTATTCGATCAGATCCAGACCTGAACCAGATAACAGTTTTCTTTTTAACATCCGATCCTTCCCCTGAAAAGAAAGTAAAAGCCTTTGAGTTAGGGGCGGATGAATTTATCAAACGTCCATTCAAACCAGCTGATTTGATCACTAGGTTGGATGTGATATCTCAGCGGTTACAAGCCAAAAAAGAAAATGAACCTGAGATTGTAGAAGAACCACAAGAGATTTTTATAGCCAAAAAAATCGTTTTTCATAGTTTACGCGGAGGATCTGGTGTATCCACCCTGGCAGCAACACCGCCATTGCACTACGAAAATTATGGGAAAAACCTACTGTTGTGGTTGATACCGCATTTTACAACGGTCAAACCTCAATGCTGTTCAATATTAATTCAAAACGTCATTTTGGAGAACTGAAATTTGAACGGTTCACTGGCGAAGCACATCCCCGGATTCTCACCCTGATTGAAGAACACACTAGTGGTGTAAAAATTATCCCAGCGCCTCGGTACCCTATCGCCCTTGATTTTCTCAATGAAACCTTTTGTGATAGCGTGTCCGCCACCCTTACACCCAATTTTCAATACATCATTGTTGATACCCCCCACGATTTCAGCGATCATGTCATATTGAATCTTCTTGATGCCGATTTGATCTTGCTAGTAGTAACACCCGAGATGGCGGCCTTAAAGGTTGCTGTTAGTGCATTAAAAACTTACAAACAGCTTGGCATTAATCCAGAACACATTCAAATCATCTTAAATCAAAACATACCAAACGCGACCATTGACAAGGAAAAAATCGAACGCGCCTTAGGGGTTTTGATTAATTATGAAATACCACATGAACCAATTGAAGTCCTCAGATCGATCAATATTGGAATGCCCTTTTCAGTTTCCAAATCATACCTCCCGATCACATTGAAAATCGAAGAATTGGCGTATAGTATAAGCACGGAACACCAAAAAACGGTTCTACCATCGAAGCCAACAAAAGCATTTCTCGCCTATTCGGAGAGGTTGTTAGGAAAAAATAAGAAATAGTTTATGAAGAAGCTACTCCTTACCTTGCTTTTATTAGCCAGTCTCACCATTGGAGTGTTTCCAGTTAAAGCCTTGAAACCTGCTTCGATTACACAGCCGATTGAAGCTCGGACCAAAGATTACCAAATTCTTGCGCCAATTGATCCCGCTACGATCCGTCTTCTAAACGGAAGGCCTGCTACTGAGATTCCACCTTTTTTAGATGTTTATATTCGCGCTCCTGAAGGCTATTTGGAAATACCGTACGTGATCCTCTCGGGTATTCAATCCTCGACCAACCTATCACAAAACATTATCCTAAAGGGTTTCTTAGGCGAAAAAGTGTTTACATGCAACGAATCACCTTGCGCTCTTGAAGTGCTTGAAACTTCCAGAATTGTTTTTCATGCAGAAAACACAAACGGTGATTTTAGCCCCCCACTAACGGCTGAGATCATTGTTCGGAAGGAATCAAGTGGGTATAAGGTTGTCGTCGGTACCTTGAGCAAATTTACATTATTTACCGATCGTTGCTCCGCTATCTGGCTGTTCTCTGATGTAATTGATAAACCATCTTGGGCAAAATTTCCACAAGATCCATCAGAACTAAACACCGAAAAGGATCTTTTCTTTCTTGCGAGCCAATTAATGACCAATGGCATCGTCGATACCAAAAGCTGCCCCAATGGGGGGTGGCTTGGAAGTGGCCCCAATGATTGCGCGCTTGACCTAGTTCGGCCGCAAATGGAAACCTGGCAAAACCAATTTGATCTATCTATTTGGACAGCCTCCCGAGATAACGGAATTCCACCAATCGTATTAAAATCCTTGATCGAGGTAGAATCTCAATTTTGGCCGATCACACAGCGCTTTTTCCTAGATGAGGTTGGTCTTGCGCAGATCAATCAGCTTGGAATCGATGTGTTATTACGTACAGATTCAGCTTTTTACCAAAAGACCTGCTCAACAGCCCTTATGAAATGCGATGTTCCTTATTCCTTCCTATCAGGGCTCGACCAACAGATTTTACGTGGTAGCCTTGCGGCATCATTGGATGCTCGCTGCCCCACTTGCGCTAATGGCATCAGCCTCGATAAAGCATCAAACAGTATCCCTCTCATCTCAAAAGTTTTATACTCAAATTGTGTTCAAACTAAAAACATACTGCAAGAGTTTCAGGTTAGCACTACCTACGAGGATGCCTGGAAGATCACCTTTGCTTCATATCATAGCGGCGCTGATTGCTTGTTAGAGGCGTTCAATTCCTACAACGAAAATCATAGTGATGAAACAGAAATCACTTGGGGTGATGTTGCTGAGAATATGAAGTGTAAAACAGGGAGAGACTACGTTTCAAAAATGGAGTCGACCCTCAACGCCTTCGAGCAAAATCGAAAAACGG
>CAZSLN010000103.1:3612-7835 GCA_964607645.1 uncultured Anaerolinea sp. | reverse complement strand
CAAAAAAGCCGGGAACCTTGCACCGTCCAGAAATTTGAATTCATCGCGGATCGTTTTGGCCGCCGCAACCTAATGATCTTCGCCCAAGTCTCCCATGGCCTTGCTTACATATTAATGAGTTTTGCCCATTCTTATGTTGGTTTCCTCATCCCAATGACACTCATTGGTGCGGCAATGCCCCTGTACTCGGTTGGGTCAGACGCCATGATGGCTGATATGATCCCAACCGAAAAACGATCTTCGGCCTATTCAGTTTTGCGTATGATCAACAACACCGGCATCGCCATTGGTCCAGCCATCGGTGGAATTATTGTGGCGAAATCCTACCAACTTGGTTTCATTATCGCCGCCATTGGTATGTTTGGTTACGGCATTTATCTGACGTTTTTTGTAAAAGAGACTCTCAATACAGGAATCCAAACCGAAAAAACCGAAGGCAGTGAACACCTCATCGCCGGCTACCTAAAAGTCTTCGCTGATAAAAAATACTTAGCATTTCTCTCTTCGTTTACCATCGGCATTATGGCTCCTATGCTCTTGTGGATGTTGCTGGCGGTTTACACCAATAAGTTTTTCGCCATCAAAGAATCGCAATATAGCCTCATCCCAATGACCAACGCGATAATGTGTGTATTTATTCAATACCCTATTACACTTCTGATCCGTAAAATGGAAACACGCAGAGCGATTACCCTTGGTATGTTCTTTTACGCTATTGGTGTTGGTTCGGTAGCCTTAATGACAAGTTTTTGGGGTTTTTGGCTAAGCATGGTGATCATGACCTTTGGCGAATTGATCGCTATCCCAACCGCGACAAAGTTCATCGCGGATCTTGCACCCGCGGATCTGCGCGGACGATATATGAGCTTATACTGGCTTTCCTGGGGAATTTCTCGGGCGTTCGCCCCACTACTCGGTGGAATTTTATATGATCAAGTAGCTCCAATTGCCATATGGTGGGGCGGGCTCACATTAGGTCTCATAAGCACTATCATCCTATTTGTCATTTCAAAAAACAAGTCTTTTCAAAAAGCTTTATAAACCATATCATAAATATATGAGCAACTGCAGAATTACTGATATCACCGGAAAAATCGGTATCCTAGCCACTGGGATTAATAACTCGATCACCGATGTTTTAGGAGTAGAGGTTGGCCATACTACCTTGATCGAAGGGATGGATGTTCGTACCGGTGTAACGGTGATCAAACCGCATGGCAGCTCGATCTTCCAAGAAAAAGTGCCGGCGGGTCTATGCGTCGGAAATGGCTATGGCAAGCTTACTGGCAGCACCCAACTGACCGAACTCGGCGAAATCGAAACCCCTATCGTTCTAACAAACACCTTTGCGATTCCGGCGGCCATGCAAGCATTGATCGAATATACCCTTGATCAAAACCCAGGGATTGAGGTCAATTCAATAAATCCTGTGGTTGGTGAAACCAATGATGGTACACTCAATAATATAAGGAAGTTTTCTGTTACCAAAGATGTGGTTCTATCAACCCTGCTGAACACCTCAACCGTGCCTCCTGAAGAAGGCGCCGTAGGAGCCGGCACTGGTACCATTGCTTTTGGATGGAAAGGTGGAATTGGCAATAGTTCAAGGAAATTACCAGATAATCTAGGCGGGTTCACTGTTGGCGTGTTGGTTCAAACCAATTTTGGTGGAGTTCTGCATATAAATGGGATTCCTGTTGGTAAACATTCAGGGCAATATTACCTTAAAGATGCCCTAAACGAATCGGCTGATGGTTCTGTGATGATTGTGCTCGCTACAGATGCCCCCCTCTCTGATCGGAATCTTGGTCGCCTCGCAAACCGATCAATGGCAGGGCTGGCACGCACTGGAGCGGCCTTTTCAAATGGTAGCGGTGATTATGCCATCGCGTTTTCTACTGCTGATTCGGTTCGTAGAACAATTGCTCGCCGAAGTACTACCTACAGGTACCCGGAAATTTCAAATGACCAGGTTTCGCCATTGTTTCTGGCCGCTATCGAAGCTACAGAAAAAGCGATCTATAACTCGATGAGTATGGCACAAACAATGGTGGGCTTCAAGGGCACAATAAGTTGCCTGCCATTGGATAAGAAAAGACCGTTTTTTCAACGTAACGTTGAAAAATAGCGATAAGGAGTAAGAATATGAAATTTTCTGAGGATGATTTTTATAAATTAGCCAACTTTGTTGGTTATGGCCAAATAGAATCTGATATTTGGTTCGTGATCATTAATGAGAAATTAGATCAATTTGAAGATATTAGCTCACGCCTTCAATTCGATCAAGTGATGGATAGGAAACTCGCCTCAACAACCCTCAAAAAAACCATTCTTGAATTTGATGTCGATAACCTAAGCAGTGAGGGAATGGGTATCAGTAAACTTTACCTTCAATTAGGGAAGAAACCTACAAAAGTATCTTACGCCCAAAAGTACATGCAAGATCTACTTTTTGCCCAAACTCATAATGGTTTGCTCATTCCTTTTTTCCCCATTCCTGAAAACAAGGACCTGAACACGAATTTCAATGATATCTTCCCACTCTTTGAGTCATACGACAAATATCGCGAAAAAGTAAAGAAATTGAGGTTGGATTTTTTTAATGAATTACTTGAAGGAAGAAAACCAAAATTGATCTTCTTAGTTGGGGCAGATCAGGAAAATGTATTTGCTGATTTGTTTACGGATCAGAATCTCAATGATCATGGCTTTTTCCAGGCTGGTTGGGATATGGATATGGTCATTGTAAAATTAATTAGCCTAACCGAACTCTCTATCGAGCAAATCATTGAATTAAGCAAGTTCATACACGAAACATGCCTGCCGATCGATCTGAACAAAGATTTTGGTCCGCTAAAGTTATCGATGATTGAATTGGAAAAGCAAAAAAAGGATGCTGCTAAAAAGGTAGCGTTTGAAAAAAGGAAAACCACTTCAAAACACAACGCATCCGATCCTTACTGTGTTTGCGAGCTGTGCCTCAAGTACGACCGCTAATGTCTATTGGTAGAGCCTACGGGCAAGACCTTCTTTAACTTCTGGCCATTCTTCAGGCAGAATACTAAAGAAAACGGAATGACGTAATGTTCCATCGTCCAAGATCATATGATTACGCAGAACGCCTTCTTTCTTTGCGCCAAGGCGTTCAATTGCCTTTAGCGACTTCTCATTCCGAGAATCAGCTTTGAACTGAACACGAACACATCCAACCGTTTCGAAAGCATTCTGTAGCATCAAATATTTTGCCTCTGAATTAACATAGGTCCTTTGGAAATCGGTGTCATACCACGTACCACCAACCTCTAATCCTCTATCTTTATGGCTAATATTTAGGTATCGTGTCGCCCCAACTATTCGGCCTGAACTTAGATCACGGACCACAAAAGGTTCATCGGTTCCAGACGCCTTTCGATTGAGAATATCCAGAACCCAAGCGATCATTTTCTCTTCATTTGTCACCATACCATAAAGCATATACTTCCAAATCGATGGTTCTCGACCCGCATACGCTAATTCCTGGCTATGTTCCATCCTCATCGGCTCGAGCTGGATGTACTTTCCAACTAATATTTCAGACTTGAAAATAAGCATTTGGAATCCAGTTATTGGTTTGATGTAGGTAAAATCGGCATTCGTGGCCCGAGTACGTGGAGAAACTCACTCAGTGCAGCCCTCATAGCAATTCGGTCATCCCAGGGGTATTCCGTTTCACCAAAGCACATTGATTGTTCGTGCCCTTTTCCGCAGGCTAAAATAATATCGCCTTTTTTTGCCATGAATACAGCGGCACGATGTGAATCAGGTCTATCTGGAATTAGGAATAAATTCTCGCCTAATTTTGCCCCTTTACTAACCGCCCCTGCCTTCATCTCATCGAGAATATTCGATAAGCTTTCCGTCCGAGGGTCCTCGGCTGTTAGGATTGTGATATCAGAATATAAAGCGGATGTTTCCGCCATCAAACGGCGTTTCTCTTTATCCCGCAAACCTGCCGACCCGAACAGAACGATCAAACGACCATCTCGCTTATAAATAGAATTCATCCTGTTCAGAATTGTCCTGCCGGTTTCGATTGTTACCTTGAGAGCATTGGGGGTATGCGCAAAATCAACAAAACTCAAAAAATTCTGCCCGAGATCGATCCGTTCCATCCTGCCGGGTATCCCCTCAAAATTTCGCAACCCTATTTCCGCGATTTCCATCGGAATACCAAGGCCAACTAC
>CAZSLN010000103.1:0-3602 GCA_964607645.1 uncultured Anaerolinea sp. | reverse complement strand
GTAGCCCCAAGTGCGGCAAGGCAGTTCGAAACATTGTATTCTCCGTACATAGGAACCAGTAGAACTGTTTTGTTTTCTTGATACTCTACTGTGAATTTTATGCCGTTTTCTGTAGGCTCAAATGCGCTCGCCCTCAGGTCACAATCCTTAGAAAAACCATAACTTAATTTATTACTATCAACAAATTTATCAAGGGGGTTAAAGGATAGGTCGTCTCTATTTAGAACCGCTAAACGTATATTGCCGATCTTCTTTTTAGTCGTAGCGGCGAGGGAGGTAAACAAACGTGCCTTTGCGGCAAGATAATTTTCATAGGTTTTGTGATAATCTAGGTGTTCGTGGGTAATGTTGGTGACTACCCCGATATCGAACTCACAGGCATCCACACGATATTGCGCCCAACCATGTGATGTCGTTTCTAACACAGCGTGCGTAAGCCCAGCCTCGACCATCTTCGACAAGTAATATTGCACTTCAGGGGAATCAGGCGTAGTAACGTGGAAACCGGTATCCAAAACATCTTCGCCGATCACTGCGTTCACAGTTGAGATCAAACCGGCCCGTATGCCTGCTGATTTTAGGATTGAATGAATCAAATTCGAGGTGGTAGTTTTTCCATCTGTCCCAGTGACACCAATCATCACCAATTTGCGCGCCGGGTGATCGTAAAACGCCGCAGCGAGGTGCGCCAACATTAACCGGGAATTTTCAACTTTAATATAAGGCACTTTGCTATTAAGTAGATCGTTTTCCCCAACCACCAACACGGCACCACTCGCTATAGCTTTATCGATGTAAATATGGCCATCTGAAGTATCACCAATGACCGCAACGAAAACGGAGGAACTCATCACCTTCCTCGAATCCGCAGTTATAGACGAAATTACCGGATCAAAAGCATGGAGTTGTTCCAAAATTTCTGGAAATTCTTTGAATAGGATCGAAGCAGTTTTCATAAATAAGGTTTGAATTTAAAAATTGAGGCAGGCCCGAAGAATATTATCAGGCCTGCCCTAAAAGATCAAAACAAAAGAAGGGTTATCGTAAGTTAGATCTCAAACCATCGAGCTTGCCAGAAACAGAACCGTCAACGACCTTGTCTCCAACTTTGATGACCAAGCCACCGAGGATGGAAGGATCAACTTTGAAGGTAACAGCCTGGGCGCCAGTCTTGCCGAGAACTTCTTTCTTGGCAGATTCCTGTTCTGAGCTGGTGAGGGGAAGCGCGCTTGTAATTTCAGCGTCTTCACCTGAAAGTTTGGCATCTTCGAGAACGACTATCTTACCAGCTTTTACACCAGTAAAGAATTCTGCGATCAAAGTATGCTGCCTTTTCTCATCCAACGCTTCGCCAACCAACTTCTGGGTAGCGGCGATTGAGAGTGCTGCCACTTGTCCACGAAGGTCGCCGAGAATTCTGCTGCGTTCTTCTTCAACGCCAGCGAGGGCCTTTTCACGGGCTTTACCGGCTTCAGCGGCTGCGGCGGCTTTCACGTCAGCGGCAGCGGCGGTAGCGCGCTCAGTAGCTTCGCGAACGACTTGGCTGGCCTTTGCCTGAGCTTCAGCGACGATCTTCTCAGCTTCTTTTTCAGCATTTGCACGAGCATCTGAAGCAACACGAGCGTCTTCGATACCCTGAGCAATGGTTTCTCGTCGTTTTTCAAGCATCGAAATGATTGGACCGACGATCCATTTGCTTACCACAACATATACGATGATCAGATTTACGATCTGAACAAGTAAAAACGAACCATTAATACCTAAAGCTTCCAAGGTTAACCTCCAGTTGAATTAGAAAACGAAGAGGATAAGGAGAGCTACAACCAAACAGTAAATGGCGACCGCTTCAGCGAATGCGATACCAAGAATCATGTTGGTTTGGATCGTACCAGTTGCATCTGGGTTGCGACCCATAGCCTGTACAGCACCACTAGCAACAATACCAATACCCGCGCCGGCGCCAATAGCACCGATCATCGCAAGGCCAGCTCCGATTAATTTTGCAGCATTTGCATCCATAGAAAAAATCCTCCGTAAAAGTTTCGGGCGGGGGTTCCGCCAATAATAAAATGGTTTACCCGGGCAAAAGCAGCCCGATTCTTAAGCGTGAGCTTCTTCGTGATGCTCGCCGCCGTGGCCTTGTGTGGCCTGAGCCATAAAGGTCATGGCTAAGAGACCAAAGACGAAAGCCTGGATAGCGCCCACGAAAAATTCAAGCAAATAAAAGATCGATTGAGCAAAAACAGGAACAAGTGAACCAATAACAAAGAGAAGCACTGATCCCGCGAAAATATTACCGAACAACCTGAAGGCAAACGATAACACTTTCGAAAATTCCGAAACAATTTCCAAAAGACCCACGCCAAAATCGATCACACCAAAGATCGGTTTTGAAAAGAGCGTTCCGGTAGCCCAGAATTTGGAGAAGTAATTTGCGCCTTGTGATTTAACACCAAAGTATTGGATCATCACCACGGCGACCAAGGCGAGTGCAACTGTAAAGTTAAGGTCAGTGGAAACAACGCGGACATAGGGGAAAAGGTGGTAACCGCCATGTTCACCTTCGGCAGGCTCAACAATATTCAAGAATGGGCCGACTGCTTGTACAGCATAGTGGCCGCCCTCTTCTTTTACCAGTTTGCCGATCGTCTCAACGCCTGGTAGCATTTCCGTCCAGTTAGCGATCATTACTATGAGCGTAATTGTGGCAAACCAAGGGAAAATCTGCTTGGTCCATTTTCCTGCGGTTCCTTCAGTCATTCCATGCAGCATCTCAAGCAGAGCTTCTACCCCGCCAATTATGCCTGTAAGAATGAGCTTTCCTTTTTTTACAGCGGAACTGATTCCTATGGCGATCGCGATGATAACAAGATCAGCGAATAGCAATGCAACCAAGGTACCGCTAAGGAAGAATTCTCCGAAAGGTGTTGAAATGGGAGCCGTAAGTGGTTCAGTGGGAAGTACTACTGCAGGCATAACAACGGGAATGGCAAGACCGATCCCGAAGAAACCTGTAAATAGGAACAATCCCAGCACAAACGCAGCCAGGACAACCCATCGACCCCATACTTTCTGTTTTGGAGTTTCTGTCACAACGAATTACCTCCTTCTAAATTATCTTTAGACTCTTTTTGTTTTATGATCGGCTTAATGCGGTCTGTCGCACCTTTGACGATCTTGATCATTAGATAAACGGTTACCGGCATACTAAACACTAGTAGCAATAATGTAAAAAGCGGTTTGGTGTCAAAGTACCTATCCAACACCAAGCCAAGAATCAACGCACCAAATATAATAACGATCGTTACCACACCAACCTGGCTCGCAATCGCTGCCATGGTCAAATTGGTCGTTGCTTGCTTGTCATATTTCTGACCATTTTGCTCATTCATGGTCGTGTATTATATCATAAAGACAAAGTTTTCTGACAAATAATGAAGGTCCCACCGATATAAAAACCCTTCGGTGGGACACTTTTTTGGTCTTAGAAGAGGCTCGATGCGGCCTGCGTGGCCATGCTGAACCAAGGGGCAAAGAATACACCCACTACAACAATGCCGAGCGTTACCACCATCAATCCGATCGCGACAGGTCTGCTAATA
>CAZSLN010000102.1:0-7917 GCA_964607645.1 uncultured Anaerolinea sp. | reverse complement strand
TCTTTCCGGAACGGTCGTTCATGGTGATGGTCGCGGGAGAACCATCAAGATCCCCACCTGTAATGTGGATTTTCCACAAGAAAAAGTGCTTCCCATGCCTGGCGTTTACGCCTGCAAGGTGATATTTGACGGAATAAGCTATGATTCTGTGGCAAATTTTGGTTTTAGGCCTACCTTTACGAATTCTGATGTACAACCCCGTCTTGAGGCTCATATCCTTGATTTTGATGGTGATCTGTATGGCAAGAGCCTCGATGTACAATTTGTTCAGCGAGTTCGCCCCGAGGTAAAGTTCGCCTCGGTGCAAGAACTGATCGCCCAGATCAACAAAGATATCTTGATCACCCGCGAAGTATTAACCTAAACACGTTTATCCATTTAATGAAAAAGAGGCAGCCCGTATAAAAGGCTGCCTCTTTGATTTTCAAAGAAGAAGAAGAAGGCTTACCCGCCGTGAACCAAACGAGGATCTAGCACGTCACGCAGGGCATCGCCCAACAGGTTGAACGATAACACGGTTACCATGATCGCCAAACCGGGGAAGAAGACCAAGAAAGGTGCGGAGAAAACGCTGTTGCGTTCCGCGCCCATCATCGCTCCCCATTCGGGTGTAGGTGGTTGAGCGCCAAGGCCAAGGAAACTAAGCGCGGCAGCGCTGAGTATCGCCGAGGCAATGCCGAGAGTTCCCTGCACGATCAATGGGGTGAGTGAGTTGGGAAGGATCCTGGTGAACAGGATGCGCAGATCTGAAGCACCGAGGCTCTTGGATGCCATCACAAAATCGAGTTCACGAATGGTGATCACACTAGAACGGACCACCCTAGCAAAGATCGGTATCTCCACAATAGCTATTGCCAACAAAGCGTTGAGCAAACCTGGCCCCAGTGCCGATACAATGGCAATGGCCAGTAAAAGACTTGGAAAGGCCATTAATACGTCCAAAGAACGCATAATAACATCATCCAACCATCCGCCAACAAAACCAGCGATAGCCCCTAATAATCCACCAATAATAATAGCCAAGGTAACTGTGGCTACACCAACCTGCAAGGAAAGACGTGCCCCAAATACTATTCGGGAGAAGAGATCACGGGTATTACCGTCGATACCCATGATGTGTTCTTCTTGAGTCGGATCGCAGCCAAGGAGATGAACGCAAGGAGGAGTACGCCTTTTTACTGTTTCCAAAGGGACGATAGGGTCGTAAGGGGCGAGTTGTTCGGCAAAGACAGCAAAAACTACTAATACTCCCAACAACACCAAGCCCAAACGGGCAGAACTATGCTTTAAGAAGCGTTTTGCCGCAATAATGGAAGGGTTTTCTCGATGGTGAATCGATTCTGCCTTAAGGATAGGGACAAGTTTATTTTCAGTCATATTATTTCACCCGAACTCTTGGATCAAGATATGCGTAAGATGCATCCACTAACAAGTTTGTTATAACAAAAATAAACGCGATCACGACTGAAAAACCCTGTACCACCGGATAATCTCGGCCTAAAATAGCTTCCACCATTTTTGAACCCACACCGGGTAATGAGAAGATCGTTTCTGTTAGTACCGCACCAGAAAGCAAACCGCCGGTTTGGATACCGATAATTGTAACGATCGGAATAAGCGCGTTTCGCAAGGCGTGTTTACGAATCACTACCAGGTGTTTTAATCCCTTGGCTCTAGCGGTACGAATGTAATCCTGTCCTAACACTTCCAACAGTGCGCTGCGGGTCATACGAGCGATGACCGCCATAGAGATGGTGCCAACGGCAAAAGCAGGCAATAGAAGATGCTTGATAGCATCGAGTGTTAGTTTGTAATTACCTGTGATTAGACCATTAAGTATGGCCGAATTAGAAATGAGTTGAACAATAAAAACCCTAAAACCGGTCTTTTCGGTAATTCCCCAGGCTTTTACAAGCTGGGTCATCGAAATACCGGCAGTCAACCGCCCACTAGGCGGAAGCGCAAAGGGTGTATCTTTTAAAGTGATGGCAAAAAAGAACGCTAGCAATAAGCCAAGCCAAAATACCGGCATACTAACGCCAATATTCGCGCCCACCATTGTTAAAGTGTCTATCCAGCTATTGCGATTTAATGCCGAGATTACCCCTAAAATGATTCCCGCAGTGGTAGCGAAGATCATAGCCATAAAGGTAAGTTCCATAGTCATTGGTAGCCTTTCAGCAATGACCGTGGTAATGGGGCGTTTGTCTTTTAGGGAGGTCCCAAAATCACCCTGAAGCAGATTACCCGAATAAATTAAGAACTGCTCAGGTAAGCTTTTATCTAAACCAAATCTTACTTTATATGCGTTACAAGCGGCGTCGGTTGCCCTTTCGCCAAGCATGACCGAACAAGGATCACCAGGTACAGACCGAGTGATAATAAAGGTAACTATCAAAATTCCCACCAAAACAGGTAGGATCAAAAGCAATCTACGGAAAAGAAATTGGGCCATGCGTAACTCCAACTATAGAGTTAAGAGAATGGGGCAAGGTTTTTTCCTTGCCCCATTCAATTTATTACAAAAGAGGATTACTCAGCGGGCTGGTTAATGCCCTTTGGTCCAAGCAAGTCCAAGAAGTACTGGAAGGTGCCGGAGTTACCCACACGGAGGGGGTTGTTCCAGTCGAGACCGATGCTGAAGGTATCAACAACATCGTTGGCGTCGAGGGTAGCGCCGTTGGAGAAGACTACGCCCTTTTTGAGGACACAGGTCCAAACGGTAGCATCTTCGTTGCCGGTACATTCTTCAGCCAAATCGGGCTTAGGAGTAGCGGTACCCCAATCGAAAGCATAAAGTTTGCTATAGAGTTGGTTACAAGCTCGGAAGGAAGAACCATCTGTTTCATCAGCACACATGAGGGAGACGGGCTCACCATCTTGTGAGAAGATAACGTTACCGTCAGCAGTGGTCATCTGGGGGAAGTTTTCGTTGTATGGGCCAAGAACAACGTTCTCAACACCAGCGCCGAAAGCGAGCTGAGTGGTTCCGTGAGCAAGAACGATCGCGGGAACATGGGTGTCGATCAATGGGTTGATTTGATCGTAGAGAGCCTGACGTTGAGCAGCATCACCGAGTTTGCCGGCTTTTATGATCAATTCTTCAATATCGGGGTAAGCGGTACCGAAGGATTTGCTGGAGCTTGTAAGGAAGACATCGTACCAGTTGGTGGCATCGGGATAATCTTCAGACCAACCGAGGAAGAACATCTGCTTCTCAGAAGCGCGAACGGAGGGCAGGTATTCAGCCCATTCCTGCTTCTCAAGTTCAACCTTGATACCGAGGTTCTGTACGAGCTGAGCTTGTACGGCTTCGGCGATTTTGTCAGGTTGGGGGAAGTAGGGGCGAGTTCGGACCGAGTAAGACAGGGTGATGGTCTGACCGAAATCGAAACCAGCAGCAGTCAACATTTCAACAGCCTTGGCGGCGTCGAAAGCGGGGCTGGAATAGCCATCGGTGAAACCGGGCTTTACAGCGGGGGGAACGAACTGGGTGGCGGCGATGGAACCGGGAGCGTAGAAGTCGTCAACGATCTTCTGCTTGTCGATAGCCATGGCGAAGGCCTGGCGAACTTGTTCGTTATCGAAAGGAGCCTTGGAGTTGTTGAGACCAATGTAGAGGAAGTTGTTCACTTTGCGTGGGTACAACTTGATATTGGCGTCAGCTTCGATCAAGGGGATGTCATCAGCAGTGACTTCAGCGATACCGCTGGTGTTACCGGCCTGGAGGTCGGTAAGGCGGGCAGCGGATTCAGCTCCCCATTTGAGGGTGAAGGTGCTATTAGCGGGTTTTTCGCCGAAGTAGTTGGGGTTTGGTTCGAAGGTCATGTATGAACCACGGACCCATTCTTTGAGGATATAGGGGCCGGTACCAACGGGGGTGTCATTGAAAGCGGCGCTATTGCCACCAGATTCAGTGAGGAAGTCGGAATCATAGATATCAAAAGCTTCAACTGAAGAAACCTTAGGAATAAAGGCAGGTTCAGGTTGGCAGAAGCTGAACACAACAGTATCTTCAGCGGTAGCTTCAATGCTCTTAACATTACCACCGTAATCGCAGTTGGGGGCTTCTAATTTGTGCCCTTCGTAAGCGGGAGCTTCAACGACGGGGACATCGGTAGCGGCAGGAGCTTCAGCAGCAGGTGCTTCAGCAGCGGGAGCTTCGGTTGCAGCGGGAGCGCCGCAAGCAGCCAAAAGCATGCTGGCCAGAACTACCATGGAAAGTAAAACATAAAACGAACGTTTCATTTTTTCTCCTCCAAGAGAATGGTATTTGGGTACAGGTATACTGCGCCCACACTCTGAATAGAGTGATACACCATTATACAATATAATAAATATACTTGTTCATGTTTTATAAGTTTTTTTAATAAATTCACAAAGATCTGATGAAATAAGCATCCATTTTTGCGTGGAACTTAATTGTACTTTATGATTTTTATAGCTACTTTCTACTAATCCCCCATTTTATCCTTCCATCCTAGTCCAGTTTCCAAAAAATCAATTACCATTAATGTCAATTACCCGCTATAGGTTAGACCGGAGAAAGGGATCGAAAGCACCTACCTATGGCGTATGCCCCACACAAAAATGAAGGCGCCCTTAACGGAGTGAGCCAAGGGAGCCTTCAACAAATTAACGAAACCAAACCAGTGTACAAAACAGCGTAAAAAGGATCCATGTAGCAGCGAACACAGCCACCATCAACAACCCTGCCAGCACTGAGTACCAGGCGTATCGCCATGTTTCGGCGCGGGTCATAATAACCCCTTGCGGCTGAACTGGCGGCAGGGTCGCGCGCTGTTGCGCCTTCGAAAGTCGTCCTGGCTTTCCAACCAAGTCCATTTCGCAGATCACCCTGCCGTCATCGTCCTCATACTCATTCGCTTGTTTCATCGTTACCTTATTTATACAGGTGGCAGCTAACTTGGTGGTCCTGCTCAATTATCCTGTTCTCGGGAATCTCAGTTTTGCATATATCCATTACGTGCCGGCAGCGGGTGTGGAACTTGCAACCCGATGGCGGATTCGCCGGTGATGGGATCGAGCCTTCCAAGATAATACGGTTCGTTTTGGCGGCTGGATCTGGCACCGGAGCAGCGCTAAGCAAGGCTTGGGTATACGGGTGCTTTGGATTTTTGAAGATGGCTTCCTTGCTGCCGTATTCCACCAAATTGCCCAAATACATCACGCCAACATCATCCGAGATGTGTTCCACCACCGAGAGATCGTGGGAGATGAAAAGGTAGCTCAGTTTAAATTTTTGCTGCAGTTCTTTTAGAAGATTGATAATCTGCGCTTGGATCGAAACATCCAAAGCTGAAACAGGCTCATCGCAAACAATAAAGGAGGGGTTGAGTGCAAGCGCGCGCGCGATGCCAATGCGCTGGCGCTGCCCTCCGGAGAATTCGTGAGGGTAGCGGTCTTTGTGATATGGCTGAAGACCACAGGCTTTCATCACAGCATCCAGATGATCTTCATATTGGTCATCAGGGACGATGTTATGTTCTCGCACGGCCTCGCCGATGATCTCAGCTACCGGTAAACGCGGCGAAAGGCTTGAGTATGGATCCTGAAAGATGATCTGCATTTTGGGGCGGATCGTACGCAATTCGCTTCGGCCAATGGCGAAGATATCAAAACCAAAGAAAAATACATCACCACTGGTCTTTTCGTTGAGGCGCAAGATTGTCTTCCCAACGGTCGTTTTACCACAGCCCGATTCACCCACCAGCCCAAGCGTTTTACCGCGCTTGATCATAAAGCTGATGCCATCTACCGCTTTCACGTACCCAACGGTTTGTTGCATTAAACCAGCCTTGATGGGGAAATATTGCTTCAGGTCTTTTACTTCAAGAACGGTTTCGGCAACTTCTTCACTTGTTTCTGGAGTTTTAAAGACCATGTCTAAACCTCGGATTTCGCATTAGCATCCTTAAAAAGATAACAGGAGGCCATATGTGTTTTTGTAATATACACTTCTTTGGGGTATTCACCATTACATACACCCATACGCTTTTCACAGCGATCTTTAAAATAGCAATAATCGGGCATATTGATCGGGTTAGGTACATTCCCTGGAATGGTGTACAGTTTGTCCACTTGGCGGTTGATCACCGGTTTCGAACGCATTAGCCCGATGGTATAGGGATGCATAGGGTTGTGAAACACTTCCAAAGCGGTACCTTTTTCAACGATGCGGCCGGCGTACATCACTACCACATAGTCCGCCATTTCAGCGATAACACCCAGGTCGTGTGTAATGAGAATGATGCTTGAGTTGATCTTGTCCTTGAGATTTCGCAGAAGATCCAATATCTGCGCCTGAATGGTTACATCCAGCGCGGTGGTAGGCTCATCCGCGATGATCAGCTTCGGATTACAAGCCAGCGCCATAGCGATCATAATACGTTGGCGCATACCACCCGAAAGCTCGTAGGGGTACATTTGGTAAACACCAACATGATTGGCGATCCCAACCGTTTCGATCATCTTCAAAGAGAGGTCTTTTACCTGCTCGTCGGTCATTTCCGGGTTATGCAGCTTCACTACTTCATCGATCTGTTCACCAGACCGAAAAACAGGGTTTAGGCTGGTCATTGGTTCCTGAAAGATCATCGATATTTTCGCGCCGCGAATTTTTTCCATCACCTGAGTGGGTGTTTTGGCAATATCATAAACCTTATCACCAGAATTAAATCGAATGGAACCTTCCACGATCTGCCCTTGCGGACGTTGAACCAATTGCATCAGCGATAAGGCCGTAACCGATTTCCCACAACCAGATTCACCAACCACCCCAACAGTCTTCCCCATCGGAATATCAAAAGATACACCGTTTACAGCCTTTACCGTACCCACATCTGTGAAGAAATAGGTGTGCAGGTTATCAAATTCCACAACGTTGGTTTCATCGCGCATTGTGGAAAGGTATTCACTTTCATTAACGTTTTTTCGGTTGCGTCCTTTTTCGATCTTATCTGTAACCCGTCGGTTTTCACGAGAAATATGAGCCAATTCGCGCGCGGAGATATTATTGGTATCTTTGGTTTTCTTCTTCCCAAAGATTCTTTCAAAGAAGGACATCTTTTTACCATCCATTGTCATAGCCTACCTTTTCATCCTCGGGTCATACGCATCCCGAAGACCATCGCCAATAAAGTTGAAGCCAAGCACGGTCAGCAAGATCAGTAAGCCAGCCGGTATCCACATGAACCAAAAGTTGGTCATTACATAAGCATCCGATGCCACATTGATAATGCTGCCCCAAGATGCCAATGGGTATTTTACGCCGAGCCCTAAGAACCCCAGCGTCGCTTCTGTAATGATGATACCGCCAAGACCGGCGGTGGCCGATACGATCAAAAGCGGCATAACGTTAGGAACAAGGTGCTTGAAGATCCTGCGGCTGGTACGAATACCGGTTGCCTCGGTCGCCACCATAAAATCCTGCTCGCGAAGCGAAAGTATCTGCCCGCGAACAATACGGGCAACCCCGGTCCAGCCCAGCAACCCAAGGATCGCCATAAGCAGGAATATTCTCACCATAGCGTCCACTTCCAGCGCGTCCATCACCGAGCCAAAGATAAGCACCATCGGGAAGAATGGAATACTGTTGAAAAGATCGACAAAACGCATCAGAACTGTATCTATCCAGCCGCCAAAATAACCAGAGATACCGCCAATAATGATGCCGATGAAAACCTCTAGGAAGATAACAATAAAACCAACCAAAAGGGAAACCCGACCGCCATACATAAGGCGCGTAAGCACATCCATGCCATTATTATCGAGCCCAAGAGGATGTTCATTTGATGGATTCTCAAAGGTCCGGATCAATTCTGTGGGTGTGATCTTCTTGATATTGTAGGTATTATTGACACGGACGATCGTATATTCCACGGCTTCGCCGGTGGT
>CAZSLN010000101.1:0-8034 GCA_964607645.1 uncultured Anaerolinea sp. | reverse complement strand
GTCGGCGCGGTGCAGCTACGCGGGGTGCTTGGGATTTGGGATGGGTGGGGGATTGGGCGGGTTGGGGTTCATTCTAGCAGAACAGATCATGAGAGATCGGTCTTTGGTGTTGCGGGATTTTGTTCAAAATGTCATTCTTCTGGAGGCGGCTTTATATGTTTTCTTCGTCTTTTGACCAATTTTGGGGGTTCTTTCGTATGTAATCCCTTTTCTCGGTCAGGTCTTGCTCATTGCGAATTATGTGTTCGTAGTAATTTCGCTGCCAAATTTCGGCCATGCAATATTCTGGGATTTTTTTTATGGTTCTCGCGACAACAGATTTGAAGGCGGCGATTATGGTAGGGATGGAATTTTTATTTGGTTTGCCAAATAGCTCGACGTTTTTTTCATCGGTTAGGTTTCCGGCGACACGAATGATGCCGTGAAGGTGGTTAGGCATCAAAATAAATTCATCATCAAACAATTCGATGGTTGGGCGTAACACGGCAGTTTTGAACCACTCTGCCTGAACGATTTTGCCAATCTCTGTAATTACCAGTTGGTTGTTTTCCATTTTTCCGAAGTAGGGGATACGCTGGTGGGTGACGATGGTGATGAAGTACGCGCCGGGTTGGGTGTAATCGTATCGGACTAGTCGTAAGGTGTTTCGCTTTTGGAAGGTTTTTTTGGGATCGTTCATTGAATTATTTTAATTGGATTCAAGGAAAATTGGTGGATTTGAGGGGTTAATTGCAGAAAGGATGGTGATGGTTTATGGTTTTGCGCGGCGGTTCTGGGCAGGTATGCGGGGTTTGGATGGGTTGGGGGAAGATGATCAAAGTTGGGTTTGTAAATTGGCTCACTTTTGGGATGACCGTTCTGCACGTCAGCGCCGTGCAGCTACGCGGGGGGGACTCGGTTTGCCGGGGTGTGGTTGGGATTGGGGGAGAAAACCTTATTGAATTTTGTAAACCGGCTCACATTTGGGATAGAGGCTCTGCACGTCGGCGCCGTGCAGCTACGCGGGGTGCTTGGGATTTGGGATGAGGTGGGGGATTGGGTGGGGGAAAACTTTATTGGGTTTGTAATTTGGTTCGGTTTGGGGATAGAGGCTCTGCACGTCAGCGCCGTGCAGCTACGCGGGGTGCTTGGGATTTGGGATGAGGTGGGGATTGGGTGGGGGAACACTTTATTGTATTTGTAATTTGGTTCGGTTTGGGGATAGAGGCTCTGCACGTCGGCGCCGTGCAGCTACGCGGGGTGCTTGGGATTTGGGATGGGTGGGGGATTGGGTGGGGGTTTTTGGAGAGGTTGACTTGGGGAGGGTGTGGCGTTTAGAATTAGTGGGTTGGGTTTTCTTTTAGGAGGTTGCTTTGGATGGTTTTGATTATACGGAGTTAGACCCGGAAGAGCGGACGAATAAGTTTCTGGCGTTGTTTTCGATCGCGCTGGGGTTGATCAGTTTATGCGCCGCACTGATACCGATCTGCGGCGGGGTGACCAGTTTGACGGCGATAGGGTTGGGTGTGTTTGGGCTGCGCTCTGGGCGGCGGAAGATGGCACTTTTTGGCATTGGTATTGCCGTGCTTGGTTTGGTGCTTTCGGTGGTGTATGGGGTGATGGTTGGGTTGCTGGCAGGGTGATGTTGGGCTGCTGATGGTTAGGGGGTTAGCTTGCGCAAATATTTTTTTTAGGTTTACCTATTTGATGGAAAAGTAGGAGATAATTTAGGTTGACTTTTATCAAGCCCCACAATAGTAATGTGAATTTTAATTCTGTTGAATTTGGAAAGGGACTGTTTTTTTGAGCAGTCCTTTTTTTGATTGTTGGTATAGATGGAACGGTGGGCTGTGGTTCTGCTGGTGAACGCTAATCGGCACCGCGGGGTTGTAAATGGGGGATATTTTTGGCGGCAGTGTAGGGGGAGCCCTTGCGGTGAGGGGCGCGGGCTGGGTCCGGGAGACCGGCACGAACGATAGCGACGGGGAAATGACCAAAAAATTCTAGAAATAACTAAATCACTTAGGAAAAAAAGGGCTGCCAAATATTTTTGGCAGCCCTTCCTTGATGATTGGATATGACTATTTTAGGATGGCGATGATGGCGGCGTAGGGGGGGAGTTGCTGGAGGGGGAGGTAGCCGGTTAGCTGGTTTTGGGCTATGGTGAGGGGAGCTAACTCGGTTGGGGCGCCGTAGAGTACTTGGGGGGTGTAGCTGCCGTTTTGGAGGATGGACTCGCTGCTGAGGGTTACATCTGGCTGCGGGTCGGCGCTGAGGTTTACGATCACAAGTAGGCGCTCGCTGCCTTGTTGGCGCAACATGGCGAAGACGTAGGGACTGCTTGTTTCGAGCAGGGTGACGGAGCCAGTTTGCAGGGCTTTGTATTGGCCGCGGAGGCTGGATAGGGCGCGGTATTGGTTGAGCAGGGAGGATGGGTCTGCCTCTTGGGCGGCGACGTTGCGGGTGGGGGTGGAGGCGTGGGGGGCGCGCCAAGGAGTTGCGGTGGTAAAGCCGGCGGTGCTTGGATCGGCGCTCCACTGCATGGGGAGGCGGATGTCTTCGTCGGGCTTTTGGCCGAGCATGCCTATTTCTTCGCCGTAATAAAGGAAGGGAGTGCCGGGGGCAGTGAACAGAAGGACCGCCGCGACACGGGCTTTTTCGTCATTCGATCTGAAGACGCTGTTGGCGCGGTTTTGGTCGTGGTTGGTAAGGAAGATGGCGTAATCGCCATCGGGTTTATCGTTGAGGGCGAAGGTGTAGCCGCTGAAGAGGCTGGATTTGGCGCCGCCGGCAACGCTGTTGATGATGGCGTTGGCGAGCTCGAAGTTGAAGATCTGTTTGAGCTCGTTGGAGTAGGCTTTGGCAAGGAGGCCGCCGCCGCCGGCTACTTCGCCCACTACGTAGGCTTGGGGGGCGGTGGTATCGATGAAGCTGTTGTAGGCTTTGAACCAGGTGTGGGTTTCGGCGGTGTTCTCTAAGACTGGCCCTTTTTCGATGAGGTGTTTGGCGGCATCGATGCGGAATCCATCTACCCCTATTTCGTTGAGCCAGAAGGCGCTCATTTTTTGGGCTTCAGCGGTGACGGCGGGGTTGTTGTAGTTGAGGTCGGGCATGCCTTCCCAAAAATAAGCGTAGTAGTAGCCGTTGGGGGTTTGGACCCATTTGTTGCCTTGGCTGGTATTGGACCACACGTACCAATCGCGGTAGGGCGAGGCAGGGCTGGAGGCGGCATCTACGAACCAGGGGTGCTGGGAGGAGGAGTGGTTGATGACGAGATCGATGATGATTCGGATATCGCGGGAGTGGGCTTGGGTGAGCAGGTTCTTGAAATCATCCATGGTGCCGTATTGCGGGTTGACGGTGTAGTAATCGAGCACGTCGTAGCCGTGGTAGCTGGGGGAGGGGTGGATGGGCATGAGCCAGATGGCGGTGACCCCAAGGGATTGGAGGTAATCGAGTTTTTGGGTTATGCCGTTGAAATCGCCGATGCCGTCGGCGTTGGTGTCGTTGAAGGAGCGCACGAAGATCTCGTAGAAGACGGCCTCGCGCCACCAGGGTTGGTTGGCGGGGGTTGCTGTTTGGGTGGGCAGGGTGATGGCGGGGGAGGCGCAGGCGGTGAGCAGCGTGAGGAGCAGTAGGTGGGAGAGGATTTTTTTCATAGGTTTATAAAAAAAGGGCGGCTGGTGAGCCGCCCTTCGTTGTGGTTTAGCCTTTCACGGCGCCGGAGGTGAGGCCGCCGGTGATGTATTTTTGCAGGGCGATGTAGATGACCGCGACCGGGAGAGCGACGATGACCGACATGGCGGCAAAGCGGTTCCAGGGTATGCTATTGGCGTATTGGCCGGTCATGTTGTAGAGGGTCATGGAGAGGGTGTAGTTCTCGGGCTTGGTGAGGAAGAGCCATGACATAGCGAATTCTTGCCAGTGGCCGATGAAGCCGAGGAAGAATGTTACGGCTAATTGGGGGATGGCAAGGGGTAGGACGATCATGAAGAAGATCTGGTTGGGGTCGGCGCCATCGATGGAGGCGGCTTCTTCCAGTTCGTGGGGGATGGTATCGAGATAGCCTTTGAGGTTCCATACCGCGAAGGGTAGGGCACCTGAGATCATGGCGATGCCGACGCCGAGGAGGGAATCTCGCAGGTTGAAGAGCAGCCTGCCGGTGACGCCCGGGGCGCAGAGGAAGAAGGGATTGATGGCGATGGCTCCACCGCCGCAATCCATTAGCCTAAAACTGTTCATCAAGAGGTAAAGGGGGGTAGCAAGACCTACCGCTGGCATGAGCAGTGGTACGAACACCAAAACCATGAGGACTTGGCGTAATTTGAAGTTGAAGCGGGAGAAGGCGTAGGCTGCCGTGACAGCTACAAGCAAGGCGATGAGACCCACCTCCATGGATAGGAGAATACTGTTTTTGAGCAGCTCGATGAAGGTGACGGGATTGGCGGTTGGCCGATCGAGCACTTGGGCATAGGCTGTTAGGGAGAGCTCGGTTGGGATGAGCTGAAGGGTGGAGGGGCGCTCGCTTTTTGAGCTGAAGGAGAGGGTGATGATGTATAGGATGGGGAACATCACCTCGAAGCCGATCACCAAGGAGAGCAGTTGGAGGCCCAGCTGTTTGTAGAGGGGCAGGCTGCGACCGCTGAGAGCGCCGTTGGTGTTCATGGTTAAAAAGCGGAGCAGGAAGTTTTTCTTAGTGGGTTCTGAAGAGTTGGCCATTTTAGATCTCCGTATAACTTTCGGTTGCGCGGGTGATGCGGTTGGTGATAAGGAAGACGACCGTACCGACGAAGAAGATGATGACTGAGAAGGCGGCGGCGGCACCGAACAGGCGCAAGTTACGCACTAAGTCGTAGGCAAAGGTGACCAGGATTTCGGTAGAGCGGGCGGGACCACCTCCGGACATGAAGAAGACGAAGGCGAAGAGGTTAAAGGAAAGAGTGAAGCCATAGACCGCGGCGGGAATCATAGCCGGGCGGAGGAGGGGTACTGTGATGGTCCAGAATTTTTGCGAACCGGAAGCACCGTCGATATCGGCGGCCTCGTAAAGGTCCTTAGGGATGCTTTGCAGGGCGCCGGTGGCGACAACGGTCATGAATGGCCAGCCTAGCCAGAAGTTGGCGATCATCATGGCGTAGTAGGCTTTGGTAAGCGGCCCGCCTGGGAGGAGCCAGGGGATGGGGGGCGCGTACTCGGTGAGCCAGCGGATGTGAATGACTTCGGTACCGCCAAACAATTGTGAGATGGTGGTGAGGAATTGGTTCATAGCGCCGTATTGGTCATCGAAGATGTTGCGCCAGACGGTGGCGACGACGAGTGGTGGTACAACAACTGGCAGGATGTACATAGCGCGGTAGAGCTTTTTGAACCATAGGCCTTCGGAGTTGAGCAGGACGGCGATGACGACGCCGGCGGGCACGTGGAGCATTACGTTGGTAATGGCCCACCAGAAGTTGTAGATGAGGATGCGGAAAAACTCGAAATTTTGGACCGGTAAGCCGGCGGTAAAAATATCGATGTAATTTTTGAGGCCAATGAAATTAAGGACGGGGGAGTTTAAACCGAGGCGCAGGTCTTTTGTTTGGAAATCGGTGAAGGAAACGATGAGCTGGTACACGAGGGGGTAAAACGTGATGACACCCATGACCAGGAAGGCTGGCAATAAATATAAATAAGGTAAAAGTGCTTTGGAAATTCTTGGTTTTGGCGGTTCTATCTTTGTAATGAGGGTTGTCATAGGGCCACTCCTATAGAACTGGATTTAATTTCAAGTATCCTACAATTATATGCAATAAATCGCTTTTAATACAATAAGAGCGAACAGAATTTCCTGTTCGCTCTTAGATTTGCTTTACAAAAGGTTACTTGTTGGCGCCGGCGACAGCATCGGTAACGAATTGGGCAGGAGTAACGCCTTTTTCGTAGATGGCATCGGGACCACAGAAGTTGGACCAGTATTTGCCGAGTTCAGGAACCTGGGGACGAATGGTGGCGCCGACATTGAAGGCATCGACCAAACTCTGGATGAGGGGATCGCTGATCTTGACATCGGTGCGAACCGGTACGTGGCCAGCTTCGGTCATCATAACAGTCTGGGACTTGGCGTTGGAGAGGTAAAGAGCAACCTCAACCGCGGCAGCCTGGTTAGCGCTGTTGGGGTTGACATAGAAACCATCAACACCGAGCATAGGCTTGGCGGGGCCAGCGGGGCCGGCGGGTAATGGAGCAACGCCGAGGTTATCGCCGAGGACTTTCTTGTAGTCGGCCATAGCCCAGTTACCATTGAAAATGGCGGCGATTTTGCCTTCGGTGAAGGGAGCTAAACCATCGCTATCGTTCATAGCCCAACCAGCGGTCTTCTGGAGCTGGTAAGCGGTATTGAGGAAGGTGAAGGCATCTACAACACCGGTGCCCTGGTCAGCAACGACTTTCCAGGAATCATCGAAGATGTTACCGCCGAAAGCGGAATAGAAACCATAGGCATGGTAGCAGCCGTAGTTGACGGATACTGGGGTGCCGGCTTCCATGGCAGCGAGTAATTCATCGGTGGTCTTGGGGGCTTCGGGAAGCATGGATTTGTTGTACCACATGGTTACGGCCTTGAGGGATTCGGGAACGCCATAGACTTTGCCATCGAGGGACATACCATCGATACCGAGCTGATTTACGCCATCGAATTTACCTTTGGTAAGTTCGGTGATGTCGGCGATAAGGCCGGCGCGGGCGTCGTCACCGAGGGAGTCATTGGGGGCGACGAAGAAATCTGGGCCGCCGCCAGCGGCGACATCGGTGCGATACTTGTTGTAAATATCAGCAAATGGGATCTGGAGTACGTTGATCTTGTACTGGGGCATATCAGCGGCCGCGGCTTCGAGGACTTTGGCGAGGGCCAATTCTTCGGCGGAACCGGTGCCATAAGCATGCCAGAAGGTAACTTCTACCTTTTCGGCGGGGGCAGCGGGAGCGCAAGCGGCAAGCAGCATGCTCGCGAGCAACATGAAACTGAACAGCATTGTAATATTCTTTTTCATTCTATTCTTCTCCTATAAAATGGTTCCTGAAATTTATTTTCAGGTATTTTATTTTACCCTTTTTTTGCCAATTAACCTATGATTGATAGAATATTTTATAGAATATTAACAATATTAACCTAATAAAAGGTGAACCAAAATGTGGTTAACGTTAGGTAGGGAATGGTGGGCGGTTTGGTGGGGTGGGAACGGGAAAATGGTGAGGAATTTGGGCGAAGTGACGATCAAAGATTGCTAATTCTGAAGAGCTTGGTATATAATTATGTCACTACATTCTTAAGACTTGGAGGATATTATGGCAAGTGTAACGTACGAACATGTAACAAAAGAGTTTGGGTCTGTGAAAGCCGTTGATGATTTGAATATGGCGATTGAGGACAAAGAGTTCTTGGTTTTCGTTGGCCCATCGGGCTGCGGAAAGACCACCGCTTTGCGTTTGTTAGCCGGTTTGGAAGAGATCAGCAGTGGTAAGATCATGATCGGTGACCGGGTGGTGAACGATGTTGCCCCCAAAGATCGTGATATCGCGATGGTGTTCCAATCGTATGCCTTGTATCCTCATCTTTCTGTTTACGAGAATATGGCTTTCAGCCTTAAGCTTCGCAAGACCCCTAAGGAAGAGATCAAGAAGCGAGTGGGTGAAGCCGCTGAGATCCTTGGGATCACTGAATATTTGGAACGCAAGCCCCGTCAGCTTTCTGGCGGCCAGCGCCAGCGTGTGGCGGTGGGTAGGGCGATCGTTCGTCATCCTAAGGTGTTTTTGTTTGATGAGCCGCTTTCGAACTTGGACGCGAAATTGAGAGTTCAGACCCGCTCTGAGATCAGCAAGCTGCACCAGAAATTGCAGACCACCTTCATTTATGTTACACACGATCAGACCGAAGCCATGACGATGGCCTCGCGCATCGCGGTGACCAATAAGGGACGGTTGCAGCAGCTTGATACTCCGCAGGGGATGTATGATAAGCCCGCCAATATGTTTGTGGCTGGGTTTATTGGCTCGCCGGCGATGAACTTCTTCCCG
>CAZSLN010000100.1:0-8252 GCA_964607645.1 uncultured Anaerolinea sp. | reverse complement strand
CTACTCATAAACATTCTCCATCTAAAGATATGCTATTGCCACCGGTTTTGTTGCTTGGAGTTTTTCGGTATGGGTAAAATCTTTAGCGTTGCTAACCATCTCAGGAGTTATCCTTCGAACAACGTTAAATTTAAAGTAACCCGGAACAAAATAACTAAAAGTATGGTCGATTCTACGACCATTATCAGAAAAAAGAAGAGATTCAAACTGGAGCAAAACATCAAAACTGCTGAGCTTTAATTTTTTCGAAATATTCGTATCTGTTGGCTTCTGGGAGGTAATATCGGTTGATGCGTGACTTACCGAAGTAGAATTGCTTCGTAACAAAATATCGAGAATTGAGCCCGAGAAGCCGTTGTCGAGATCGGCTATGTTGAGGATATCAACTGGAAGAATATCAACCAAAAAGGCGATTGGCTTCCCCGCGGTCAAGATCAATCGAGTTACTTCTAACACTTTTGTGTTTTCAGGGATCCTAAGTTTTTCCGAATCTACCCGTGTGGCTGCTCTTTCAAGAATACTCAACTCACTCATGGTAATTTCAATACCAAAGCGGGAAGCAAGTGTATTAATACTTTCCAAATGCTCAAGCCCTGTATCTAATACCTTTTCTTCAGTTTTTAAAAAAGTACCAATTCCATGTTTTCGAACAATTACCCCTTGTTGTTCCAATCGAGAAAGTGCCTCCCGAACTGTAGATCGACTAACTTTGAATAATTTGCAAAATTCACCTTCGCTTAACAACTGATCTTCACCATGCAAATAATCTCCAGTGGCAATCCCTGCAAGGAGATTATTCATAACTTGGGTCGCGAGAGGAATATTTCTTTTTATCATTATTGTTAGACGTCCGACATCTAAACAATAACATATTGATGTAATACACAACAATAACAAATGTCATCAAATTATTACGACTTTATACCCTTACCAAATCGGGGCCTAATTAAAGACTTTTCCTATGCTCTGACGATATAAAAAAATACAAATCCGCAATGTTGTTACCATAAGGATTTGTATTTAGCAGCAAAAAGCAGAATTATTAAGCGCTTATAGGACTAAGGTAAATCCAAAAACTATTTCTATAACTAGGCTTATCAAGTTACTTGATTCATAGGATTTATCAAAGAGAATGGAAAAACCTCGGGCAATGGCAATAGATAAATATGAAATACCTAAAACCATGTAGCCAACATCGCCCACGAGAAACGGAGCTAGGCCTAAGCCGATCAGTAACCCACCAAAAATAGCCCTGATCTCAGAAGTCCCCCTTGGGCCGTTGATGTTCAACCCAGTATAGCCCAACACCGCAGCCGGTTTTATCAACCCAAGTAAACCAGTAATTATCGTACCTATCGCGAAAATAATTTTCCCTATCATTATTGCATTCATAAATGGATCTCCTTTTATAGTTACCTATAATTTAGTTGATTATTCATATTTTGTCAATATATTGTCTATATATTATTGACAAATATACCCTTCGCTGGTACAATATTCTTTGATATTTGCGAGTACACTTAATTATCTTTAACGATGTTTAAAAAATCAGATAGTCAGCGAACTCTTGTAAAAAAAGTAGTTATTCACCATTCAGAAAAATACAAAGAGGATTCTTCCAAATGGCAAAATTTCCAAAACTAAATTTTCACCAGCCTGCCAGATCATATAATGCCGAATAACACTGGCGAATTAGTAGCGCTCTCATCACTTTGGAAAGAAAAACCAGTGCTTTTAGCCTTTACCCGCCACCTTGGGTGTTCACAATGCAAGGAAATGGTATCTCAGCTTTCTGCCGCCCGTGAGCAAATCGAAACAAGCGGGTTACAAATCGCCATCGTAACTCAGGGGTCAGTAAACGATAACATTATTTTTGAAAAAGAGTACGGAAAAGGACTATTATTCCTCTCCGATTCCAACTTGGCAGGTTATAAAAAATATTTTCTGCCAAAAGGAAATATTTTTCAACTTTTTCTCAATCCCAAGATTTGGTTTCCTCTTAAACGCTCTATTGCCAAAGGTTTCAAAGCCGAATTACCGCCAAAAGGACAAGACGCAACTCAGATGTCTGGAATGTTCATTATTGGCCTGGATGGAAGAGTTGAATTACCTTACTACTATGACCATATAGCGGATCACCCGCCAACAGACCTCTTCTTGAGCGGTGTTCTTTCGTCAAAATGGGCGAATAAATTTGAAGGAGCAATTGGACTAAAAGAAAATGAAAATACCAACAATTAATGAACCGCTCTCCGATTTTGTAACAATCTCAGGCTATTTAGCCGTTAAAGAACTTCTTAGAAACAAAGGACGGTTCTTTCTCATCAGCCTTGTTATCGCTTTGATCACATTATTAGTCCTATTTATCGCAGCCCTCGGCGAAGGGTTGGGAAACGGGAACCGCGAATATATTTCCAAGCTCGACGCAGATCTGGTCGTCTTCCAAGCAAAATCAGATAAGGTCATCGCCTCAAGCCGTTTGGGGAATAACCGTATCGCTGCCATTCGCAGAATAGATGGCGTTGCCGACGCTGGTGGTTTATTTACCTCAAACGCAGCTGTTGTGTTTTTCAATGGTAATGATCCAGTAAAGATCGCCTTGCTTGGTGTTGAACCTGGCAAGCCAGGCGAACCAAAAGTTCTTCAAGGAAAACAATTCCGCAAAAACCTAGCGGATGAAGTCATCCTTGATAAAAATACCGCGCTAAGGACCAAACTAAAGATCGGTGATACCGCGATTATTCGAACCACGCAAGGCGAGAAAGATAAATTTTTTGAAATGGTTGTCGTTGGAATTACGGACGGTCAACAATACGGGTTACAACCTTCAATTTTCATACCCTATCAAACTTGGGACAATATTCGTTCAAAATCCGCTGCCGAAATTGGCTCAGGGAACCCTGTCGCGAATGTAGTCATACTTAAACTCACTGACCCCAAAGCAGCCGATGAAGTAACAGCTCGACTGTTTGCCAAGGTTGATAATATTGAGGTGGCGACGATCGATGAATCAATTAAGGCTTTGCCAGGGTATACCGCGCAACAAAGTACATTGAGTACTCAAGGGGCCTTCACCCTTATCATTGGTATTCTTGTAATCGGTGGGTTCTTCCAGATCCAGGTGCTACAAAAAGTCAGCCAAATTGGTGTGCTAAAAGCGATTGGTACATCTACCCCGGCTGTGGCTGTGGCTTCTATTATTCAAATTGTCTTGGTCACCATCGTAGGAGTGTTCATAGGAGCGTTTTTGACGTTCCTACTATCGCTTAGTTTTCCTCCAACGGTACCAATTGTATTTAATGGGGGCACATCCGCCCTCGCAGTGGTTGCCCTTATCATTATAGGCCCACTAGGCGGACTCGTTTCCATCAATTATGCCGCTCGAATTGAACCACTAAAAGCATTAGGACTGTCTTCATAATGACATCTACAATCGCGCTTGAAACTAAAAATATCATAAAAACCTACCAATCCGATAGCGGGTTGATCAATGCTGTTGATGACGTTAGCATACAAGTACGCAGCGGCGAATTTGTGGCGCTGGTTGGCCCTAGCGGTTCAGGCAAAACCACGATGCTATCCATTTTGGCCGCTTTACTAAAACAAACATCCGGGCAAATTTTGCTGGATGGTGTTGAGCTTTCTGATATGCCAGAATCGGAAAGGGTTAAATTACGCCGAGAAAAAATTGGGTTCACTTTCCAGTCAAATAATATGGTTCCTTTTTTATCTGCCTTAGAAAACGTTGAGCTTATGCTCAGGCTCAATAATCGATTAGATAAAGTGGGGAAATTAAGGGCCCAAGAGCTACTGGCAAGGTTAGGATTGGCGGAACGTATGCACAACCTTCCAGGCCAAATGTCGGGTGGGCAGCAACAACGTGTTGCCATCGCCCGCGCCCTTATTCATAACCCAAGCCTGGTTTTGGCGGATGAACCTACCGCAAGCCTTGATACCGAAAGAGCTTTTCAAGTCGTAGAAACATTCGCGAATTTGATTCACGAACAGAACCGAGCCGGCATCATCGTCACACACGACCTTCGAATGTGCGAATATGTGGATAGGGTTCTGCAAATGCAAGACGGAAAATTAGTAAAGGAATATACTGGTAAATCGGAAATTCTAGAATTTATCAACGGAACCCGTCACTGATTTTTTAGTATAGTTAAAGACCTTTTTGCCTTCTTAACAACCAGCCGGCTGCATTTTTTTCAATGCAGCCGGTTTAGTTTGTATGATTAGAATAAAGATTGAACGGGTGCCACCCCTTTACATCAAACTTTTTACCGCTTCCCTAAAAACCGCGGTATGCTGATCTACATCCTGGGTTGTTGTTTCTGGTGAGATCAGTGCCATATTATGGAACGGAGTCATCAAAATACCTCTATTAAGGGCATAAAGGTGCATATACCGATCCAGTTCATGATCAATATTAGCGGCTGCCTCACCGCCATTTTTTGGAGAATTAGGCTGAAACCAATACTCAGATCGGTTCCCAAGCTGTTTAACGATCCACGGCAGCTTAAATTCCGCGATGACTTCTTGAACACCCGCTGTAAAATATTCCTGTAGGATTGTTGCTTTTATATAAAAATCATCGGTCAGTACATACTCAAAGGTAGCCTTCATAGCAGCGATAGATAACGCATTTCCGGCAAGAGTGCCACCAATTCCACCGACGTCCGAATCATCTTTATCTAACAATGCTTCAAATCGATTTGCTACCTCTTCTGTAAACCCGTACACTGCCGCTGGCACGCCACCCGCGATAGGCTTGCCAATGGTAAAGAAATCAGGTTCCAAATTGTGCTCACGAGTATACCCCCCCGGTCCAGCGCAAATGGTGTGTGTTTCGTCAATGATCAGGTAGGTGCCATATTTCCGGGTTAGCTTTCGCAGCCAATCATGGAAATCAGGCGCTGGATGGATGATCCCAATATTTGTCATTACCGGTTCCGTCAACACTGCAGCCACATCCCCAGAAGATAATGCGATTTCTAAAGAGCCTATATCGTTAAACTCGATCACCTTGGTAGTGTACCTTGGGTCTACCTGAGGGCCCATATTATTAGGCCTTGCTCCAGGCGTTCCTTCATTATCCAATGTGATGAAGGTTTCATCGACAGAGCCATGATAGCAATAATTAAAGACCAGCACTTTTGGCCGGCCCGTAATGAAACGTGCCATTCTTAAAGCAAAACGGTTTGCGTCAGTGGCGGTGAGAGCAAATTGCCAGTAAGGTAACCCGAAGCGGCGTTGCAATTCCTCACCCACAGAAATCACATCCTCAAAGGGTAACATTAATGTGATCCCCTTTTCAGCCTGCGATTTTATCGCTTCGAGGGTCTTGTCTGGCGAGTGTCCTGTCATAGCGCCCGTATCGCCAAGGCAAAAATCAATATATTCATTTCCATCTACATCGACAAAATGAGCCCCTTTTGCGTGGTCTACAAAGATAGGGAAGGACCCAGCCCATCGTATCATCCAGAGCATTGGAACACCACCATACAAGGAGCGTTTAGCCCGGGTATATAGTTCAAAAGAACGAGGGTGTTTTTGATGAAATAGCGTTTCTTCTTGTTCTAACAAACTCTGCAACCGGGTTCGATCGATGGTGTTCATAATGAGAATGCCTCCCTAGTATACTGAGCGAAGTGATTTTTCGAAAATAGCTAATCCTTCGTGAATTTGCTGGCTGGTTACATTCAACGGTGGAATCCAGCGAATCGTATTGTCATATGTGCCGCAAGAAAGTAACAGCAATCCTTGCTCTTCAGCCGAATTGATAATGCCCTTCACAGAAACCTTATCTGGCTTCCCTTTACCGTCGACAAATTCAGCTCCAATCATCAGACCTAGTCCGCGTACATCGCCAATGCCTGGGAATTCTTCTTGAAATTTTCGCAGACCTGCTTGCAATTGCTGACCGCGTTCTAAAGCATTATCCAGCATTTTTTCTTCGCGAATTGCCTTCACAGTTGCTACCGCAGCCGCCATTGCAACCGCATTGCCTCCGTAGGTTCCACCGTGAGAACCGGTTGGCCATTTTTTCATAAGTTCGAGATTCGCGAACACACCTGAAAGGGGTAAACCAGAGGCGATCCCTTTGGCGGCAATTATGATATCAGGAACCACATCGAAGTGTTCCAGCGCGAACCATTTTCCGGTTCTTCCGAATCCGCTTTGAACTTCATCGAAGATCAGAAGTATCTGATTTTTGTCACAAATTTCACGCAGCCCTTTGAGGAACGATTTTGGAGGAGCTACATAACCGCCTTCCCCCAAAACAGGTTCAATTAATATCGCCGCGGTATCAGCTGGAGATACTTGACTGATCAATAACTCTTCCAAAGATGCCAAGGCAAATTGGCTAGCTTGCTCGTCGTTCATCCCTAAACGGAAAGCGTATGGATAAGGCGTTACGTAAACACCGCCCGGCAAAAGCTGAGAAACACCTTTGTAGCCGGTCTTAGAAGTGGTCAATGCCATTGTTTGGCCAGTTCGCCCGTGAAACGAACCCGAGAAGACGATCACTGATTGTTTTCGCGAAGCCGCCCTTGCCAACTTGATTGCACCTTCAACTGCTTCAGCCCCTGAGTTGCTAAAGAAAAAGCCATCGATGGATGCGGGAACGATCGTTTTTAATTCATCGATCAGTTTCAACATGGGTTGATGAACAACAATATTCGCCTGAGCATGTAAGAACAAGCCAGCCTGTTCACGAATTGCTTCCACTACTTTTGGATTGCAATGCCCGGTATTGGTCACACCAATGCCACAGGTAAAATCAAGAAATTTTCGGCCATCCGCCGAGTAGATATAAGAACCTTCCGCTTTTTCAGCTTCAATAGGGAAGATCCTCGACCATACCGGTGACATGTTGGGGTAATTATTTTCAAATAGGGATGATTTCATTTTTCCTCAAGCACTTTAGTATTATAGGTAATCTACAGCCCACTCAATTCCGATTTTTTTCAAGCCATCCGCGGTTGGCTTTCCATCATTATCCCATTCAGCCATATGATAGTATTCATCGATTGCCATCTCAATTTCTTCATGTGTTAGGGCGATCCCGGAAGTTGGTCCTTCCCCTTGCAAGGCTTTATAAAACTTCTTGGGCAATCTATCATCTTTCCGGGTTAAACCTTCACGATTGTTAAATAATCGCATTAAATTCAACCTTCGAGCGCCAACAGCCATGATCTCGTCGATGGTAACATCCCATCCGGTAACCGAATTGATCAACTTAACCACATCGGATGGACCATACAGAGTCCAAGCCGGACCCCAAACAAATTGGCATAATTCAACGCTATCAAGCATTGAATAAAACACTTCTGTTAGGTAAGCAAATTTAACTTTTTTGACACCCAAGGACATTGGCTCTAGCATTTCCTCGAGACCAAGTTCGCCTAAGCGCTCCATATACAGATCTGAAGCAATTCCTTCTTCGATCATCCAGTCGTGTTCGCTGGATTGGTGATCAGCACCAAACGGATTGACCGCATAGATCAGTCCAAGTGACCGTTTTGCCTGAGGCATATGCGCAGGCGCTTCTGCGCCTTTTACAGTGATCAGACATTCATCCGCGCCATTTCCCCAAAGGGCCGCAGCCTTCTCAGAGCCTTGTCCAAGAATTTTTCCGAAAGGTGTTGACGCTTTGACAATTTCATCTAATACTTGGATCATCGCATCGGCGTTTCCAAAGCGAAGGTCAATTCCACCGGTGGTGGCTAGGTTTATGATCCCTTTTTCAAAACACTCCATTGCAAAAGCAATGGTCGCCCCGCAGGCAATCGTATCGACAGCATATTCGTTGCAGATCTGGTTGGCAAGAGATACCGCTCCAAGGTCTTTTACGCCACAATACGAGCCGAAAGTACCAATTGTTTCATATTCCGGGCCACCATACCGTTCATCAACCGGGTATTTTCCTTCAAGTTCTACTGTTCGCTTGCAACGAACGATACAAGAATAACAAGTATCGCGACCTTCTTTGTATTGGGTCCCTTTTGGAGCTCCTTTTAGGTACTTATCAAAGAGAAGTTCACCGCTAAGATCATCCGAAAAATCAAAACTACCTTCGTTGTAATTTCGGGTGGGTAAAGTTCCCATCGAGCTTTGTGGGCTTACTACGCTGGCAGTTCCATATTTTGATAGTCCTGCCATATCACCATTCTCGGGTAATCGAACTGGACCTTCACGATTGATCAAGGTTAGAGCTTTCGAATCAAATACCTTTAGTTTGGATT
>CAZSLN010000099.1:0-8338 GCA_964607645.1 uncultured Anaerolinea sp. | reverse complement strand
ACCCTCAAACGGAAGTAGAGATGCTCCTGAAATTGTGCCCGGATTGTGCCCGTAAGTTTGGCATGGGCGAAGCGCTAACCAGCATGGATAAAGTTAGGCTGGTGGAGTTACCGCTAAATGCCGGTATTGATGATGTGGTTGGCGGCCGCGAGGAAGAACCTGGGCTAGATCGTTACAAGATCAAAAAAGGCATTCTCAACCAAGCCGATAAAAACATCCTCTACATCGACGAAGTGAATCTTCTCAGCCAACAGATCATAGATGTGATCTTGGACGCATCAGCTCAAGGTTTTTACAACATCCGCCGCGGTTTTCACTCCGCTTCTCACAATTCTCGATTTGTTTTGATCGGTTCCATGAACCCAGAAGAAGGCTTTTTACGTCCCCAAATATTAGATCGATTTGGCTTGAGAGTTCTGGTAAAAGGGCTCACCAACCCACAAGAACGCTTATTAGCCTATCAACAAGTTCAAGCATACAATCGCAATCCACGTTTATTCATCAATCAGATGCTTCCCCAAACAAAACAAGTTCGATCCGAGATCGAAAAAGCCCAAAAACTGTTAAAGGAAACTAACATCTCTCCAGATGTCGCAAAAAAAGGGATCAGCATAATCCGCTCTTTACAAATCGATTCCCTGCGTGCTGAAATCACATGGTTTGAAGCGGCTCGCGCTCTAGCCGCATCCGATGATCGCACTGAGGTAACCATGAACGATCTTAACTTGGTGGCAAGTACGGCATTGCGTATGCGCCGATCCAAATTTATGGATGATTACTTTTCCCATCAGGATCTTGAGGAAAAGGAATTAAAAAAATCTCTTGCCTAAGGATATGTTGATGAAGGGTAAAGGAATCCGATCTTTCCCGATCCTTGTATTATTATTAATCAACCTTGTGTTAGCGGCTTTTTCATTTAAAGACCAAGGTATCTCTTGGGATGAGCCATTATTTTATGATTATGCGGATGCTATTCGTACCGCATATACGCCCCAAGCCTTTTCAGATAATTTCGATTTCAACAGTGTTTACGGCAAAAGTGCCTCTGACCATCAATATTACGGCCCTGCTTACCTTCTTATCGCCCAACCGCTTGCAAGAGGGATCTCCATATTATTGGGATGCAATATCTATCAAAGCTGGCATCTCGTAAATTTTCTCACCTTTCAGGTGGGGCTATTGGTGTTCTACCTCCTGCTGCTACGCTGGCTAAAGCCCTTTCATGCCATTGCCGCTACGGCCTTTCTCTCATGGCAGCCTCTCTTTTGGGGACATGCCTACAATAACCCCAAAGATATCCCGTTCTTAGTTTTCTGCCTCATCACCATTTACTTTGGTTATAAATTTGTAGATTCTCCCAACGAGAATCCTTCTAAAAAAAGCTGGGGAAACCTCCTGCTTTTTGGTTTATTCCTTGGTCTTACCAGCTCGGTTCGCGTAATTGGACCGATAGCCGGGGGAATCGTTTTTTTGAAATTGCTTTTCGAAAATAAATTTAGTAAGTTTCCATTCTTTCTGGTTGCGGGCTTTTTTGCCATCCTAGTTATGGTGCTTAGCTGGCCATTTCTTTGGGCCAATCCTGTGAACAATTACTTAGACGTAATAAAGCATATGTCCAATAACCCCACCGAATTAGCGGTTTTGTACAATGGCCAGATCTTCCGCGCCAATGCTATGCCTACTAGTTACATCCCCAAGATGCTGATCATCACCCTCACCGAACCAACTTGGTTTTTGGTGATCATAGGTGGTATTGCCCAGGTTCGTTGGATGATCAAAAAAGAGATCGAATGGCAAAGCATCCTACCATTCCTTGTCCTATTTGGTTTGCTGCTTTCTTATATTATTTTTCTTAAGCCAGCTGTGTACGATGGCTTTCGTCATTTTTTCTTTATCACCCCCATCCTTTTCATCCTGGTTGGGTTAGCGTTTCGGCTGATAACTGAAAAATTAACCAATCGGGTAGCATTTGCGTTTGCGCTCTTAATGCTGTTCCCCGGGATATTTGGTATCCTGCAAAACCATCCTTACGAATACAGCTACTATAATCAGTTTGTAGGCGGCACCCAGGGGGCATATCGCGATTATGAAACCGATTATTGGCTCACTTGCTATCAGTCAGCGCTGCAATGGTTTCAGCAAGACCACCCAGGCCAGCCGATCTCTATTCAACGTGAGATCCAGCTTGCCCAGGCCTACGGCTCCGCCACTCCTCTTATTGAGCTCGCCCCTTCGGTAGAAGACTTACCTACTGGCAGCTTTCTGTTAACCCATTCACGGGCCAACCTCGACCAACGCTCGGTCTTCCGAAATATCCCTTTCGTGAAAGGCTTTGGGGTTGGGGACGCCAATTTTTGTAATATTAAGCGAGTAGAATAAGTGAATGAAACCGACCATCTATCAAATAACTACCCCTAGGTTGATCCTACGCTGCTATCACCTGAACGACGCAAAAAAACTGAACGCCGCCATCGTTGCCAACCTCGACCATCTTCGACCGTTTATGCCTTGGGCGCAAGGGGATCGATGGAAGATAGAAGATCGCCTCGAACATATTACCCATTGGATCATGAATTTTGAGATGAATAGCGATTATGTCTTTGGTATTTTCAGCCAGGACGGGAAAACACTGATCGGTGGAACTGGTTTGCATAAGCGTGCCGGTGAAGGCGGTCTCGAGATAGGCTATTGGGTTGGAAAAGACTATATCAACCAAGGCATCGCCACCGAAACAGTGGTTGGTCTGCTTAAGGTAGCCTTTGATCATTACGAGATGGATCGGGTTGAGATCCATTGCTCCAGCCTAAATCAAGCTTCGGCCCGGATCCCTCTAAAACTCGGTTTTGAACACGAAGCCACCCTAAAAAGACGCTATCACACCGAATCGGGCTTCGCCGATCGGTACATCTTCACATTATTTCGCGATAAATACCCTACACTTCAAATTCCTGCTTTGGATATACGAGCTTATGATGATGAAGGTAGGCAATATCTTTAGTATTATCTGCTCGAACGCCAAAATCAGGCCATAGGAAAGACAATAAAATGTTAAGAGTCATCGCCGGCAAATTTAAAGGCAGAAAGTTAAAAACTGTTCCAGGAGATACCACGCGCCCTGTCACTGACCGTGTTAAAGAATCACTGTTCGATATCATTGCCCACGACGTGGTGGATTCCACATGGTGGGATGTGTTTGGCGGCACCGGCGCCATTGGTATCGAAGCCCTCAGCCGCGGCGCAAATTTCGTGCGGTTTTGCGATCTAAATCGCCTACCAATCGAAACTATCAAAGATAATCTGGCAAACTGCCAATGCCAACAACAAGCGCAGGTCATCCGTGGAGACGCCTTCACAATGCTCGCGGAAAAACCGAATCGGCAATTCACCTTTGTTTACATCGCCCCGCCGCAATATTTGGATATGTGGAAAAAAGGAATGGAAATCGTGGATAACAACCCCGATTGGCTCATCGAAGATGGCGACATCATCGTTCAGATCCATCCTATCGAATACTCCAACCTTGAATTGAAGCATTTCGAAGAATACGACCAACGAAAATATGGCAGTACATTGCTTGTGTTCTACCAAAAAAGAGAAATCACCCTCGCAGAATAAGGAGCTTTTATGGAACTAACAACCTATACCATCGAAAAGCCGGAAGATACCAACTTCATCCTTGGCCAATCCCATTTTATAAAAACAGTAGAAGACATTCACGAGGTGATGGTTTCAAGCGTGCCTGGAATTAAGTTTGGGTTAGCCTTCTGTGAGGCATCCGGCAAGTGTCTAGTACGCTCCACCGGGACAGACCTCGCATTAATTACTCTGGCAGAGAAGAACGCCCTTGGAATAGCGGCTGGCCACAGTTTCATTATCTTTCTAGGAGAGGGCTACTTTCCCATAAATGTACTTAATACCATCAAAAACGTGCCGGAAGTGGCTCACATTTTTTGCGCTACCGCCAACCCCACCCAAATAGTGATCGCGCAAACCGAACAAGGCCGCGGTATCCTCGGTGTGGTGGATGGTTTTTCGCCTAAAGGTGTGGAAGACGAGGAAGGCAAGACCTGGCGCAAAGGCTTTTTACGGATGATAGGGTACAAATTGTAACAATTTTACGTTTTTTCTCAATGTGTACGCCTTTCACAACCGCTTAAGGCGCTAGTTTAAAGAAAAAAGACCGGTCTACTAAACCGGTCTTTTGTTTGAATCATTGTTAGATTAGGCAGTTACAATCTTGCGAACATCGTCAAGCGTTCCGGCAGAGCCGAGCTTTACGTTCTTATCCGCGATAAACTTGGCGTATTCGGCCATAAAGATCTTGCCGACCGGGCGAAGGTCAAATTGTTCAGGATTATCACGGAAATATTCGCGATGAACGCGGGTCCAAACCAAGCGGCCATCAGTATCGATGTTGATCTTAGTTACACCAAGTACAGCTGCTTTGGCAAACTGGTTATCGTCCACCCCTTTTGCGCCAGCCAAAGTTCCACCAGCGGCATTGATACGGGCAACTTCTTCTTGGGGAACTGAGCTTGAACCGTGCATTACCAACGGGAAGCCGGGAAGTTCTTTTTGGATATCGGTGAGCACTTCAAAATGCAAACCCTGGCTCCCCGAGAACTTGAAAGCACCGTGGCTAGTTCCAATGGCAACAGCCAAAGAATCACAACCTGAGCGTTCCACAAACTCGCGAGCCTGTCGGGGGTCGGTAAGCTTGGCATTGGCTTCGTCTACCGATACGTGTTCCTCAACACCACCTAGTTGGCCAAGTTCAGCCTCTACTACAATACCTTTGGCATGGGCAGCATCAACAACACGGCGAGTGATCTCAATATTTTTGTCAAACGATTCGTGGCTGGCATCGATCATTACCGAGCTATAGAAACCGCTATTGATACAGTCGTAGCAAGCTTCCTCATCGCCATGGTCCAGATGTACAGCGAAGATTGCGTCGGGAAAAACCTCGTCTGCAGACTTGATCAAACCCTCGAGCATTTTTTTATGGGTATAGGAGCGAGCGCCTTTACTAATTTGGATAATGAAAGGTGCTTTTGAATCGATATTCCCCTTAAATAAACCCATAGCCTGTTCGAGATTATTGATGTTATAGGCACCGATGGCGTATTTGCCGTAGGCGGCCTTAAAGAGTTTTTTGGTTGTTACAATCATAATTTGTTCCTTTCGTGATAGATGTCAGGAAGATTTCGTACATTCCCATCTTGATTATACACAACAATTGAGACTATAATTTAAAAGCTATTGTTAGACAACTTTCTCATTGGAGGCAAAATGACCGATATTTTGAACCGGGTCCTAAACGATCAGGATCCACTAAAAAAACTAGTAGGAAAAATCCCTGGCTTTTCTGGTTATATCAATCGCGAAAATAGACGCTCCGCTGACAAGCTCCTTCGCGAGAGTATCGCTGCCCAATACGAAGCGATCTATAAGAAGATATCCGCAATTCAGGTAGATCTTATTTCTAATGGTGGCATTGAATTTTTGGATGATGCGGAAAAAGCGTCCCTGCAAATCCGCATTTTTACTGACCGAATTCGAAATGCCACCTATGGATATTCCGGCTTTTTTGATAGCGTGAAGATCGATGAGAACGACATAAACGCGATGTATGCATTCGACCTAGCTTTCGTTGAGACCGGCGAAAAGTTGAGCAGCGAACTTGATTCGTTAGCTGGCAATATCACCAATAGCGAGGGTTTGCCCGCCTTTATCCGAAATGTCGCCTTTTTAGCAAAGCAATTGAACGAAACCTATGACCAAAGAAATAACCTTCTGTCGAAACCAGAAGCAAGTGTGTAAGTAAAAAATTTTATACCGGAGTGTAACAAATGTGGAATGAGTATGTATCCGCGTCAACGATCGATGAGGTAGTTAAGCTTCTTGCCTCAAAGGGACTAAAAGCCAGGATCATTGCGGGCGGAACGGATTTGATGTTAGAAATGGAAAACGGGGCCCGAAAAGATTTGGAGACCCTCATTGACGTCACTCGAGTAGATGGATTGGATGTTATCCATGTAGATGGTGATAACAACGTTCACCTTGGACCAATGGTCACCCACAACCAGGTAGCCTCGTCAAAAGAAATGCGCAAATTGGCTTTTCCGCTGGCTAGAGCGTGTTGGGAAGTTGGCGCGCCTCAGATTCGAAACAGAGCAACTGTTGCCGGCAACATCATCACCGGATCGCCAGCCAACGATACCATCAGCCCTCTGATGGCCATGGATGCCTCTGTAACATTACAATCTATCACCGGAAAACGAACGGTTAAATTGAATGAGTTTTACACCGGCGTTCGAAAAACCGTGATGCGGCCTGATGAAATGATGGTAGATATCTCCTTCAAAGCTCTCACCGCAAACCAACGCGGCGCATTCGCCAAAATTGCCTTGCGAAAGACCCAAGCGATTTCGGTCGTGAACCTCACTACCATATTGGAAATGGATGGCGAAACCGTAAAAAACGCCATCATCACTCTCGGTTCGGTCGCTCCCACAATCATCCACGCGAGCGATGCCGAAGTTTTTCTTAAAGGAAAAATCCTTTCAACAGATGTTATTGAACAAGCCGCAATGCTTGTTAAAGGTTCAGCAAAACCGATCTCAGATATTCGCGGTTCAGCTGATTACCGACGCGAAATGGTGTTTGTTCACAGCAAAAGAGTCCTAACATTATTGAAGGATGGCCATGCCGATCATTTGCTCCCCGCCAACCCTATTACCTTGATGGGATCAGGAAAAAAAGAGCAAAGCCTTACAAAAGCGTTTGAACACAACTCCTCCAGCGAGATTAGAACCCGAGTAAACGGACAGGAATACGCTGTTACCGGCGCAGATAACAAGAGTTTACTTCGCTTTCTACGCGAGGACGTTGGCCTTACCGGAACCAAAGAAGGCTGTGCCGAAGGTGAATGCGGTGCATGCACCATCTTCCTCGATGGCAAAGCGGTAATGAGCTGCCTTGTGCCTGCCCCCCGCGCGCACAATGCTGAGATCATCACCATCGAAGGTCTCGCCAATGGCGAACAATTACATCCCGTACAAGAAGCTTTTGTTGAAAAAGGCGCTGTTCAGTGTGGCTATTGCACCCCTGGCTTTGTAATGAGCGCGGTGAAGTTATTTGAAGAAGTGGATAAACCCACCAAGGATCAAATTGAGGAAGCCATCTCAGGCAACCTTTGCCGATGCACTGGTTATTACAAGATCATCGAGGCGATTGAAAAAGTAAACTCACGCTAAGAGAGGAATCTATGGAAGAGGAAAAATTGGTAGATACTAAGGACAGCAAAAAAGAAGAGGCCGAAAAAGCCCTCACACTTATTGCCTATCTGATCAATATCTTAGTTCCGATTATCGCGTTTTCGGCGGCTCTGGTTTTTGTACAACTCGGGGCTGACCGCGGATGGGAGATTGTGCAAACACTTCAGGCTCCTGTTCGGTTTCCGCAAAGTCTGTACCAACTTTCACTCACTAGCGCCTTAGTCAAATATTTATCCACTGTGCAATATTTACGCGTCATCGTATTGTTTTTTGCCATTGGATGGATGTTTTTCGGAGGGGTATTCTCGATTTTGAATGCGTTTTTATACCGATTGTTTGGCCCATCCATGTATACCGCTGTGGACGTGCCTTTTACAAAAATTAAACCAAAAAAATAAGGTTTTAGAGGTCTCAAATGGCAGTTGATATTGTAGGTAGTTCCGTTGTAAGGATCGATGGAAAAGAAAAAGTCACCGGAAAGTCGATTTACTCCGGCGACATTGTAATGCCAGGTATGCTTCATATGAAGATCCTGTTCGCTGGCCGTCCTCACGCCCGAGTGCTTTCTATCGATACCACCCAGGCAGAAAAAGTTGCCGGCGTTGTCGCTGTATATATTGATAAAGATGTTCCCGTAAATGAATACGGTCTTCAGATCAACGATCAGCCAGTATTGTGCGGGCCAAACGAAACAATGCCCGGCGCAAACGTTGTACGCTTTGTTGGTGACCAAGTAGCCCTGGTTGTAGCCGAAACCGAGCAAATTGCGGAACATGCCCGCAACCTCATCAAGGTAGTTTACGAAGATCTCCCTCTTTTGGTAGATGCCGAAGAAGGGTTAAAGCCCGGTGCTGTGATCCTTCATCCCCATCGTGGTGATACAAATATCTGCGTTTGGGATAAGATCCGAAAAGGAGATGTGGAAGAAGGTTTTGCCAATTCGGATGTGATCGTGGAAGATACCTACCGCGTTCCGGTGCAGGAACATGTTTACCTGCAACCCGAAGCAGGTATTGCATATATGGAAGATGGAGTCGTTACCGTTAAAGCCGCCGGCC
>CAZSLN010000098.1:0-8362 GCA_964607645.1 uncultured Anaerolinea sp. | reverse complement strand
TTAATTTCGGATCACTCTACATGCACCACTCTCCCGTCCGCGCGCACATCCATGAGCAATCGTCTCCAAAAAACCTCCCGAGGCACAGCCCCGCGTAGCTGTGGGTCCGACCCAGTCGCCGCCGTGCAGGTTGGCGCCAGCCAACCCGCCCTTCTTGCGCCATTCCCGATTTCGCTGATCCATCGCGATGTACCTCGCGTCCGGTCTTGACCGAAGGTCTCCAAAAAATCATTCCCCCAGAACACACCCCCGCATACCCGCCTGTCGCTGACAAGCAGTTTAGCGCCAGCCAACCCGCCCTCCCATCACCAACCACCCCCGCGCAAACTAAGACATTGAACTCATTTCCTAATCAAAAAAGGACTGAGCTCTAACAGAGCCCAGTCCTCGAAACATCAAAAACTCGTACCAACAGCCCTACTTATACTTGAACGACCAAGCCGAAGACCAAACGCTCGCGTTGCCGCCCGCATCCACCCCTTTCACCCGCCAATAATACTGCGTACCCTTCACCAACATACCTAATGGATCAATATAATTCGGCACCGGCAGCAAATCTTGCGAGATGAAAGGGCTGCTGAAATCAGCGTTATTATCGATCTGAATGGTATAAGTACCCGCGCCGGTTACCGAGCTCCATTTTAGATTAATGGAAGTGACGGAGATACCATTCGCCGGTGAACTGAGTTTTGGGGCGGCTGGCGCTTTAAATGTCAATGTTCTTGCGGTGCTCCATGGACCATCGTAACCAGCTTGGTCCATCACCCTTATCCGCCAATACCACAACCCAGCCGCTAATGGTTTGCTTGTAATTGGCGAAGTATCCTCACAAACGTCTACCAAGCTGGCGCTGTTAAAGGTTGCCACGGTATCGAACTGTAATTGATAACAGTCCGCGCCTGTGATGGTCGCGAAAGTGATCTTTAATTGACCTGTTATGGTTGTACCGGTGGCAGGTCCATTGATCACAACTTGGCCGGGTCTAACAGTGTTCATCTTACGTACAGGGCTCCAAGCACTATGGTTGCCTAACGAATCGGTGGCACGCACATGCCAATAGGTTGTTCCGATGTAGCGCAATATACCATTAATATAAGTTACGTTCCGAGTTGCGGTTCGTGGATCTACATCCATGCTCGCGGCGCTATCATACTCCATATCGTAGGATACAGCCCCCGGAACTGAGTTCCACGAAAAATAGGGGTAGCCAACCACATTTGCGTTATCCGATGGGGTGGATTGAGTTGGTGTGGCGGGGGCTACGATGGTCACAGAGTACACTGAACTCCAATCGCTGCTATTTCCCTCAGAATCCTTGGCTTGAACTCGCCAATAATAGGTTCCTAAAGCCGGCAAAGTGGGGGTTACGGTTTGGTAAGAGGTATTTGTTGTTGCCGCAACCAACGGGTCGCTGAAGGTATTCTCATCATCGATCTGAAAATTGAACATCACTGCCCCGTTGGGTTTGTTCCAGTTAAAGGAAAGCCCAAGAATGCTAGAAGAGGCATTGGCTGGGCTGGTTAAAGTGGGGGCAGCCGGCGCAACAACCGTAAAGGAAAACACTGAACTCCAATCGCTAACATTTGCCGCCAGATCCCTCGCCTTAACCCTCCAATAATAGGTACCTAGTGAAGTGACGGATGGCGCGGCGGACGGATCGGGAAGATCGACATATTCTACGAACAATGGGTCCGAAAACGTGTTCTCGTCATCCAATTGAAAGGTGTATCGAACGGCTCCGGTAGGCTTATTCCAACTGATCGAAGTGCATATCATTACCATGGCATTATTTGAGGGGGATGGAACCGTCGGCGCTGCTGGGGCAGCAATGGTGAAGGACCAAGTTTTACCATACGAGCTATATTTTGTGCCATCCTTCGATAATGTTCGCATATGCCAGTAGTACGTACCAGCGGTAAGGTGGTTCACCTCTACACTTTTGCCGGTTATGCCATCGGCTCCTTCCGGGGACGAAAAATCCATATTATTGTCGATCTGATACAGATAGGTACCTGCGCCAGTAACGCTCTTCCACTTTAAGGTCACAGCGCCGGGAATGGTGCTTCCGTTCGATGGGCTTGTCATAGTGGGAGGGGCAAGGGCAGCCTTCACCACAAAACCATCGAATGCCGGTTTTTCGGTCATCGCCATGGCCGGAAAAAAACTACCGAAAATGAGAATAAATGAAAGAACTATGGAAAATAGTAAATTCTTTTACATAAAAAACCAACTTTCTTCAGAATAATGTGGGAATAATTTACATTTTTTTATTATAAGGAAATCAATTAAATTTTCAATATATCTAAAAGTACTACTTTTCAATAATTTTCATCACCCGTTTTTTCCCCTATTTTCGGTTCGATAGGTATTTTTGTCCATACTCTCAAGTAGATCGGGCACAACTCCTCCCTCCCCGCAAGCAGAAGCCCCGTGTAGCTGTGGGTCCGACCCAATCGCTGACAAGCAGTTTGGCGCCAGCCAACCCGCCCTACCACCCCGCGGCTTTGCGCCTTGGCGTGAGATTAATTTCGGATCACTCTACATGCACCACTCTCCCGTCCGCGCGCACATCCATGAGCAATCGTCTCCAAAAAACCTCCCGAGGCACAGCCCCGCGTAGCTGTGGGTCCGACCCAGTCGCCGCCGTGCAGGTTGGCGCCAGCCAACCCGCCTTACACCGCTTTCGCCAAATAGAAACTACCAACCACCCAACTCCATCCACCTCAGCCGAGCCCCCCCCGCCCTTAAACAAAAAAATGCCCAAGAAAATTCTTGAGCATTCTAAATTCCAAAAAAACCTACCCCACCTTATCCGCCAACTCGCTATTAGATGGCTCAACCAGCTTCGTCCCATCCGGGAAAAGGATCGTTGGCACACTACGGTTCCCGTTATTCACCGATTTTACAAACTCAGCCCCATCCGCGTCGGCATCGATATCAACATACACAAACGCCACCTTATTCTCCTCCAGCCACCGCTTCGAGCGCCGGCAATCGGGGCACCAGCCGGTGCCATACATGGTGATCATTTCAGGGGTAAGTCGTGGTTCCGTCATGGTGTTACTCCTCGCGCGAGATTAGATGCCAAAAATACATCGTCATTTATTAATTATACTAAAACACCGCCGAAATTTCCTGCCCATTTTGATCGCCAATCCCCTTCCCGCCAATCAACCCTACCTCTTACCCGCCATAAAGATCACCCTCAGCGTTTTCAGATCATCATACATCACCACCCCGCCCAAATGCTCAAAGACCGGCTTCAAGCGCTCCGTCCCCAGCTCATCATAAGCCTCCATCACCTTCCCCTTGGTAGCTTCATCCAACACGCAAGCCGCCAAAAGGTCTTCGCCAACGCGCAGCTCATAGCCGGCTTCCAAATATTTTTGAAAGTTCTCCAGCACCGCGCTCACACTAGTGTTGTGCCGTTCGGCCAGTTCCGCCATGCCATTGCCGGCGTTATACCCCTCGCCGATCAAGTAAAACTTCTTATACGATCCATCCTCGTTCTCAATGGCATTCAGCCCCAAACTGCTTTGCGCGCTCGATTCACCAGCGCTCCCCGCGCCAGGCAAAGCCGCTGGCACCGCAACAGGCGCACCCACAAATGCCGCGGCGCGCGTCCGTGTCTTTTCCTCCAGCCCCTTCGTCTGGCAATACTCGATGATGATCCGCAGGAAGGTTTCACCGTACTTCTCAGCCTTCACCTGCCCCACCCCGCTAATGCTCAATAGAGATCCGCGCGATTGGGGGAAGAAGGTAGCCATTTCCACCAAGGTCTTATCAGCGAAGATGGTGAAGGCCGGCACTTTAGCGGCATCCGCCAATTCCTTGCGTTTAACTCGTAACCGCTCGAACAAAGCCGCATCGTACCCTTCCGTCAAGAAATTCACCCCGGCGATTGTTTTTCCGTGCCCGGCCTCTTCGCCGAACCGGTCCAACAAAGCATCTGTGCTGCCCATCGCCACCGTCCTTCGTTCCCCCAACACCCCCAAGATCACGTCGCGATTCTTAAGCGCGGCCTTACCGGTCAGTGTAATAGCCAGCGCCTTATATTCGCCAACTTCGTGCACAAAGCCCTTCACTTTCATCTGCCTTGCGATATTTTTCCACTGCGCTTCGCTAAACCCCGTGCCAATGCCAAACGTGCTCAGCTTGTCGTGGTTCCAGCGGGTAATACGATCTGTCACCTTTCCCATCAGCACAGCGATAACGTACACGGTGGCAAACTGGCCCTCGGTACGCGCCACGCACGAGAGGAACTTTTGCGCCGGCACCGTTATATCCACCAACGGTTCTGGCGCGCTGGTGCAATTATCGCAGGCATTGCACTTGCCAGGCTCGTAATTTTCGCCAAAATAACCCAAGATCAAGCTGCGCCGGCAAGTGCGATCATTTTCGGCATACTGCACCATGCCTTCCAGCATTTTCTTGGCAAGAGCGCGTTCCTTCCCCTCTTTTTGGTTGATCATAAAATCGACCTTGTTGGTATCGGCATACGAATACAACAGCACGCATTGCGCCGGCAGCCCATCACGCCCGGCCCGACCGATCTCCTGGTAATACCCTTCAATGCTCTTCGGCAGATCAAAATGGATCACATAGCGCACATTCGATTTGTTGATGCCCATGCCAAACGCGATAGTGGCAACGATCACCTGACAATCATCGCGCCCAAAAGCATCCTGATTGCTGCGGCGGTCTTCGTCCTCCATGCCGGCGTGGTAAGGCAGAGCGGCAACTCCCCTGCGCTGCAGCGCCTCAGCCAGCTTCTCAACTTGGCTGCGGCTTTGGCAATAAATAATTCCGGCCTCGCCTTTGTATTTTTGAACCAATTTTTCCACTTGCTGCACCGCCTTAACCTTTTTCACCACCTGAATGAACAGGTTCTCGCGGTTAAAACTGGCAACCACCACATTCACCGGCAAAATTCCCAGCAAACGATAAATATCTTCCTGAACCTTGCCGGTAGCGGTAGCGGTAAGCGCCAAGCACACCGCCCCCGGAAATTTCTTGCGGATCTCCGCCAGCTGCCGGTACTCCGGCCGAAAATCATGCCCCCACTCCGAAATACAATGCGCCTCGTCAATGGTGATGCAATCCACCATTACTTCCTTTAATAACGCTTGCACCCGGCTGGTAAACAAACTTTCCGGCGCCAAATAAAGCAGTTTCGCCTGCCCCTTCCGCACCTTTTCCATATTGCGGTTATACTGATCCGCGTCCAACGAGCTATTCAACGAAACAGCAACCACCCCGCTCGCCATCAACTGATCCACCTGATCCTTCATCAGCGAAATAAGCGGCGAGATCACCAAAGTAAGCCCCTCCGTCATCATCGCCGGTATCTGGTAACAAAGCGATTTCCCGCCGCCGGTAGGCATCACCGCCAACGTATCCTTCTTCGTCAGCACATTCTCGATCACCTCACGCTGAAACGGTCGAAAGGCATCATAGCCAAAAGTATGTTTTAAAATGCTCTCTGGTGTCGGCATACATTTCCCTCTTTCATAGTTTTAACCATTATATCGCTGATAACAAGAATCAACCGCCGAAGCCCCAACCCCACCCACCAAGGCAAACCTCCCCGTAGCGGCCGGGCACGACCGGCCCAGTTAGCGCCAGCCAACAAGCTCTTCCTCAACCAACTACAAAACACCAAAAGCCGCATATTCCTGAAAAGAGAAAAGCCTCGATTTGGGTTCATTCCAAAGTCGAGATGGGTAAGACCGCCTTAGACCAAAAAGAGGGTATTCACAACACCCTGTTATTAAAGTCTGCCGTGAATGTCAAAATGCCGAGGATTGTTTATCTAACTTGAATTTTGCAATGATGGATCAAGCTGAGGTAACTCTATTACGCCCATTTTGTTTTGACACATACAATGCTTTATCCGCTTTTTCGATGGTGTCCTCAGAGTCCTCGCCATGAGCGGGGTATTCACTCACACCAATCGAAATGGTGATGCCAACTCGAATTCCATCGATATCGATCGAAATATCCTCAACGGACTTTCGAAGCTCCTCTGCCCTGCTCAGTGCTACATCAAGATTCGCGCCAGTCATTACCAGCAGAAATTCTTCACCACCAAACCGACAAACTATATCACTTTCTCGTGCTACCGCTGATATTTTTTCGGAAAGAGCAACCAGAAATTGATCGCCAACCAAATGCCCAAAGGTATCATTGATGCGCTTGAAATTATCCAGATCCAATAGAATAAAACTAACTGGACTTTTCTCGCGTTTTGCCCGAGCCATTTCTATCTCAAGGATCTCGGTAAGATAATATCGATTGTGTAGTCCGGTCAAAGAATCATGTAAAGCTAGGTCCTGCAATTGGTCTTTCATTTCGCTTACCAAACGTAATTGCTGCTGCAATTCATCGGTAGACCGTAATAAAGCTTCCTCAGCTATCCTTCGCTCAGTAATATCCTGATTAATACCGCGATTTCCAAGGTATCCACCATTTTCGTCATACACTGGTAAACAAATGTGGTTGATCCAACGTTCTTTGCCATCCTTTTTTACGATCCGAAATACCACCGAATCCTTAAGTTGTTGTTTTACTTTATCATTGTGGGCTTCTATTAATGGTAGGTCTTCCCCGAAAACTATCTTCCGGCTTAGGTCTTTATCAACCATAAATTCCTCAGACGTGAAACCAGATACCACCTCACAATAAGGGGAGATATAAACATACTGATCATCGGGATCCATCCAAAATTCCCATTCTTGGGTGTTATCCGCTACGATCCGGTACTTTCTTTCGGAATCTATCAGGTCTTTTTCAGCCTTGGTACGCTCGGTAATATCCCGTGTCACACCCACCACCTCAAACCTGCCCGTTTCATTAACCAATAACCGAGCCATTGCCTCTGTCTTAAGGATCGATCCATCCATGCAATATTGGTCGAGTTCTACCTTTTGGATTGTAGATTGAGAAGTTTGGGAGCGATAATAATTGTCAACCAACTCTTGTAATCCATCAGTGACCAAGACCATAGATTCTGGCGTTACCAACTCTGATAAGTGTATTTTCAACCCCTCCTCAGGTGTGTAACCAAACATCTGCTTCGCCGATGGGCTAAGGTACGTGAATTTAAGATCTTCTAAATCAAGCACCCAAATAACATCAACAGCATTCTCGCTGATCATCCGAAACCGAGCCTCACTCTCCGCCAAGGCTGCTTCAGCAAAGGCGCGTACCCTAATAAGTTCTTGCGCCTCTCCAAGGCTGTTCCTAAGGTTGCCGTGAATCTCAATAAATAGAAAAAGCCCGAACAGAAAGATCAAAATATTTGAAAACCAAGCAGCATTATCTTTTATTTGGTAGATAGGCATCAGCATCTGGTTTTGTTCTAACCAAATTGCGCCAAGTGCGCCAAGGGCAATGATCGTGATTGCGATCAGGCTGCCCCTCCTGTCCAATAAGATCACCGATAGCAAAACTGACAATAAAAGCGTACTGCCGATAGGGGAAAAAAGCGTTCCGAAATTATAAACACCCCAAAACGAAAAAATAACTCCCCCACAAATAAATCCAACACTGGTCTTTTCAAGTTCCCCCATCAATAACCCTTTACGGCAAACCATCAAAAATGCCTGCATCGTAATAAGGATGATGGAAAAACGGAAGCCTCGGCTTGGATCAAACAGAAATTGGATGGTTATTGGTAACAACAAGAAAAAATTGGACCAAATAATAAAATTTAGCAGTTTTGCCTGGCCATTTTTGCCTAAATCGTTTCCAAATTGCGGGGCAACAAAAAAACTTCTTATCCGTTCCCAATAGTTCAATCTTGTCATTCGGTTTTCTCCGATCACTAATAATGCTTCGGCACTTTCCTTACGATGTTAAATTTAGAGGATCCGAAAAAAACCTTAAGTGCTATGTAATACCATATTTGTGTCTGTTCATGGACACGTACCAAAAAATCTCCCCTCAAAATAAATTATATTGATGAAAAAACAGCCAAGCGCAAGCGCCTGGCTGTTCCAAGATCAAAACAAAAAAACCTACCGAACCGCTAACTCGGTTTCGGGGTCAAAAATGTGGAAATTATCCATATTAATGGCCAATTCCACTTCCTCACCGGTCTTAAACCCTGTTCGGGGGTCAACACGGGCAACAAAGTTCACGCCGCCGGTTACCAAGTACAAATAGATCTCATTACCCATCAACTCAATAACATCCACCTTAGCAATGATCTTATCGGTGTGAATATTGGAGGGCAGGAACTGAGGATTCTTCACATCTTCAGGTCGAATGCCAAACATGACCTTCTTATCGACCATATGCATATAAGGGGCAGATCTGGAATCAGGGATCAGCAAAGCAAATCCAGTCCCTTCCACATACA
>CAZSLN010000097.1:0-8416 GCA_964607645.1 uncultured Anaerolinea sp. | reverse complement strand
AAATTGAGTCGTTGAATGCTTCGGTCGCGGGTTCCATCGTGCTATACCTTACCTTGCTTGCTCGAAAATAATAAATAAACACGAGGCATCCATGCTTGATCGTATAAAAACCTCCATAAAGATCCTGATCAAAGGCAATGGCCAACAACGAGTTCGTTCCAGCAGCCCATCGATCTCGAGTGATGATCTTGCTGATATCAAGAAGTTTTTCAAACGAGAAAAATTCTTTGTTTTTGGCCACGCCCGATCCGGCACTACACTTTTAGCAAGGCTCATCCGATTACATCCCGAAGTTCACTGCAATTGGCAAGCTCATTTCTTTACGCGAGCTCCCTTTCTTCATTCGTTGGTCAACTCCCTCGAAGCGGAGGAGTGGCTCGGGCGAAAATCAAATCGCTGGAATCACGGTAGGGATCTTTCTCCCTTGGTGCTGCGAGGTGCCGCTGATTTGATCTTGGAGCGGGACGCGGAAGCGGCAGGCAAACGCATTGTGGGCGATAAAAGCCCATCGAGTCTCATCCACGGGCAGGCCGTTCGCGACCTCCAGAAGATTTACCCCGATTGCACCCTGATCTATATTATCCGCGATGGCCGAGACGTGCTCATCTCGGAACGATTTCGAAATTTTATTGAAGGTTCAAAATACCTCAACCAAGAAGATAAAAGTATCATTACTGACTTGAAAAAGGACCAAACCCCCTTCATTGATGGAACGCGTTCCATCTTCACAAATGACTTTATCAAAAGAGCGACCCAAGGTTGGGTTGAAAACATTAGCGAAACGGTACTGGAAGGTAACAGGTTGTTCCCCGAACGTTTTGTAACTTTAAAATACGAAGACTTGCTTCAACAGCCCTTTGCGGAGATGGAAAAGGTTTGGCTCGCCTTAGGTGTTGAGGTAGACCCAGCGCTTGAAAAAGAAGTGCAAGCTGAGATCACTTCCAATCCCGATGAAAAATGGCAAGCCGAAAAAGATGATTCTATCGCCTCCTTCTTACCAAAAGGCAAAGCTGGCAACTGGAAAAATATGTTCACGAAAAAAGACCAAGCTATTTTCAAAAAAATTGCCGGCAAAACCTTGATCGAATGGGATTACGAGAAAGATATGGACTGGTAACGAATATGAGACTCCTGATCGCTGGTCTCGGCTCGATCGGCCGCAGACATTTCCGAAATTTCCTTTCGCTGGGGGTGACCGACATCGTCCTTATGCGGAAGAATTTATCAACCCTCTCTGATGACGAACTCGCTGGCTACCCGGTTGAGAACGACATCGAACTTGCCCTTGAAAAATACAAGCCCGATGGTGTCATCGTCGCGAATCCCTCCTCCAACCACTTAGATATCGCCATTCCCGCCGCCAAAACCGGTTGCGCCATCCTATTGGAAAAACCCATTTCCGATACCATGGTAAATGTCGCTGAGCTGGAACAAGCCGCTACCTACAATAAGAACCGAATATTGGTTGGATTCCAATTTCGGTACCACCCAACCTTGCGCAAAGCCAAAGAGATCATCGAATCAGGCGCGCTAGGTAAAATTCTTACGGCGCATTCTCATTGGGGAGAATATTTGCCGAACTGGCACCCGTGGGAAGATTACAAAGAAAGCTATGCCGCTCGTAAAGACTTGGGCGGAGGCGTGATCGTTACCCTTACCCACCCGATCGATTACCTACGATATTTATTAGGTGATGTTAGCTCCGTCAGCGGTTTGAATGGTCATATCTCGCCATTAGTGCTTCAGGATGTTGAAGATGTTGCTGAAATTGCCCTGCGCTTTTCTTCAGGGGCGATCGGCGGCGTACACGTCAATTACTTCCAGCGTCCCCCCGTTCACCGGTTAGAGATCGTTGGCACCAAAGGCACTTTACGATGGGATAATTCTGACGGCATTCTTCATCATTATGATTTGCCTGATCAGTTTGGCGTTATCAGCGGCAGCCCAAGCCCAGCCCTCACATATCAATACCCCCTTCCCGATGGATTCGACAGAAATGATCTTTTCATCGCGCAATCAAAGCACTTTCTTAATGTAATCAGCGGGCAAGAGGCACCCATTTGCTCCCTTGCTGATGGGGTAGAGGCATTGAAAATCGCCCTTGCCGCAAAACATCAAAAATAGGTCAAGAACAGTTGTTAAAAATTTCACCAACGCTGATATAATAGCGAATATCCAAAATTCAGTTGTTGAATATTACCAAGGAGATCATTTAGATGCCTAAAGCAAAACTTATTTCACCCTATGGTGGCAAGCTTGTTGACCTTGTAGTCACCGGAAAAGAACGCGAAGAACTGATAGCTCGAGCCTCCAAGCTGCCTTCCATTAAGATCACCATGCGCAACTTGTGCGATCTTGAATTGATGGCTACCGGCGGTTTCTCACCCCTCACCACATTTATGGGCAAAGCCGATTACGATCGCGTTTTACGCGAAATGCGCCTAGCGGATGGCACATTGTGGTCCTTGCCCATTACTCTCACTGCCGACCCCGCCGAACTGCCTACCGTTGGCGAAGATGTTGTTCTTCGAAACAGCAACAACGACCTGATCGCTATCCTCACCCTAGATGAGGTTTATCACTGGGACCTAGCCAGCGAAGCTGCTTTAGCGTATGGCTCCACTGATTCTAAGCACCCGATGGTGTCAGAAATGGCCAATTGGGGCAAGGTTTGCATTTCCGGTCCATTGAAGGTCATCAACCTCCCTAAATACTACGATTTTGTTGATCTTCGCCGCACTCCTCTCGAAGTTCGCCAAATGTTGGAAGATATGGGTAACGATAATGTTGTTGCCTTCCAAACCCGCAACCCTCTCCACCGCATCCACGAAGAATTGACCAAACGTGCCGCCGCGCAGGTAAAGGGCTCCCTCATCATTCACCCGGTGGTTGGTATGACCAAACCAGGTGATGTAGACCATTACACCCGTGTTCGTGTTTACAAAGCTCTTGTTGATAATTACTACGACGCCAAAAGTACCTCCCTCAGCCTCCTTCCCCTTGCCATGCGAATGGCCGGCCCCAAGGAAGCTGTCCTTCACGCCATCATTCGCCGTAACTTCGGCGCTAACCACTTCATCGTCGGCCGCGACCATGCCGGCCCCGGCAAGGATTCCACTGGCAAGCTGTTCTACGGCCCTTACGATGCACAGGAAATGATGAAGGAACACGAAGCCGAGCTCGGCATGAAAATGATCCCCTTCGAAGAACTGCTTTATCTTCCTGATGAAGATCGCTATGTGGAAGCCAAGGATGTTCCACAAGGCGCTAAAGTGCTCAACATTTCTGGCACTCAGGTACGTGAAGATTATTTGGAAAAAGGAAGACTTTTACCCGAATGGTTCACCCGACCCGAGACAGCTGAGATCTTACGCGAGATGTACCCACCCCGAAACAAGCAAGGCTTCGCTCTATGGTTCACCGGTCTTTCCGGCTCCGGAAAATCCGCCACCACCGCCGTTGTCACATCCCTTTTACTCGAACGCGGTAAAGAAGTATCCCAACTGGATGGTGATGTAGTTCGCACCCACCTCTCCAAAGGCCTTGGTTTCAGTAAAGCAGACCGCGACACCAACATTCTGCGTATTGGTTTTGTCGCTGGCGAGATCGTTCATGCTGGCGGCGCTGTTATCTGTGCGGCCATCAGCCCTTACCGCTCTACCCGTGAAGAAGCTCGCAAGATGGTTGGCGATAACTTCATTGAGATCTTTATGGATACTCCTGTTGAAGTATGTGAACAACGTGATGTAAAAGGCTTGTACAAACAGGCCCGCCAAGCCGTCATCGATGGCAAACCAATGGGCTTTACCGGCGTGGATGATCCTTACGAACCACCCGTCAGCCCTGAGATCGCTTTGATGGGCAGCGGCGTTACCCCTGAAGAAAATGCCCGCAAGGTCATCAAATACTTGGAAGATCAGGGTTACCTGCTCTAATTTTCACCAAAATGCCGCGGCGCCCCAAAATTTCTAAGGCGCCGCGGTTTTCCTTTATGATACCCAACCACCTAAAACAATTCCTGTTTCCGATCCATTTAGCTTTTATTGTGCTTTTCTCTATGGCTGTTATGGATAAAGCTACCCCGGCTGGCGCTGGACTTGCCAATGATTCCGTAGCCTACATCGCCGGGGCACGGTCGATCTTACAAGGAACAGGTTATTCCGATATTTGGTTGGACAGCACATTAGAACCCATTACGCATTACCCACCTCTACTCTCGATCGTGCTCAGCGCTATTGGTTTGGCGGGCATCGATCCTTTGCGATCTGTAAGGGTGGTGAACATCCTGCTTTTTGGGTCAAATACCCTTCTCATTGCTTTGGTCGGTTATCAACTGAGTCGATCGCAATGGATCTCCCTTTGGCTTGCCGCGCTCTTCCTGCTCAATTCCTCACTACTCCGAGTTTCTTTGTATGCGATGAGCGAACCGTTGTTCTTATCTTTGTGTCTTTTGGCTTTTCTCGCCTTTTTCCTCGCACTCGAACAAAATTACAAACCGAGCTGGCTGCTGCTTACCGGTGTTTTTACCGGCCTTTCGGTGCTGGCTAGATATTCCGGTTTAGCTTTAGTACCGGCATTTGGGTTGTTATTACTACTAGCCCCACTTGACCTCAAGCAAAAAGGCAAGAACCTACTGTACCTCCTTTCCCCTTTTTTACTTTCCGTGGGAGCATGGTTCCTTCGCAACAAATTGGTCGCCTCTACTTTCACCAACCGAACCATGGAGATACACCCCATCACCCTAGAAAATGTGCTACCGGGGATCTATAACCTATCCCGTATCTTCTTACCTCTAGATCAGATCCGCGAACCGATCTTCAATAGCGGAGTGTGGAATCTCATCTTACTAGGGGTATTGCTTTGCATGGTTGTTGGCACGATCCATCTTCTAATTCGAATAAAGACAAGAAAAGAAACCTCTACAGCTGCCAATGCTGTTACTACCTTGTTGGTGTTTTTCTTCTCGTACCTTGGATCCATTTTCTTTTCCATCTCGTTTTTTGATAACAGCACAAAATTTCAGGATCGAATCCTCGCCCCAGCCGTCATTGTGTTTTTTCTTTTTGCGGGGCTTTTGTTCCAGAAGACCGTCGCGCTTTTTGAAAAAACGAAACTCGCCAATCTCAGCCGCGGAGTTGTTGCCGTCTCAATGATCGGCTCAATCCTCTTATCCTTCGCCGGGGAAGCGGAAGCCATGAAGATATTCTTAATTGAAGGCCAAGGGTATGCCTCGTGGAAGTATCATGATTCTGTTATCCTCGCCGCTATCCGAGATTTGCCACAAGACATTTCCATCTACACTAACTCACCGCCCGCGGTGTATTTGGTGACCGAACGTAGTTCTCAGGTGATGCCAACAAAAATTGATCCCGTTAGCAATACAACCCGCCCAGACTATGAGCATGATATCGAAAATATGGTCGCGCAGATCAATAATGGCGAAGCTGTCTTAGCACTTTTCAATACGAATGACATCGAAAAATCAAGCGACGCTGGTTCGATCGAGTCCGTCATTACACGCCTCAATAGCCTGAAAAAAACCGGGGACGCTGAATTATTTGGGGTATCATTACCTTGAAAAATGAAAAGATCCATTCCTGTTTTTCGGGGCTGGATAAAATAAGATCCGATCTTTCTTTCAAGTTGTGGATAGGGCGCCTAGGGTTACTTATCGGCTCTTTTGGTATTGGAATTTTGAATTTGCACAACAATTTTATGATCAATGGTGGCATAACCGCATGGTAAAGAAACCAGAAATTTTAGTGATCATCCCGGCCCGTGGCGGCTCAAAAGGGATACCCCGCAAGAACATACGTATGTTTTCAGGTTACCCGCTTATCGCGTGGAGCATTGCCGCGGCGAAAAAATCGCAGTCTGTTACACGAGTGATCGTGAGCACGGATGACCCGGAGATTGCGGCAGTTGCTCGCGAGTGGGGAGCCGAAACGCCGTTCCTTCGGCCAACGGAATTCGCTCAAGATAAGACCACCGATCTGCCCGTTTTCGAACACGCCCTAAAATGGCTAAAAGAGAATGAAAAATACCAACCCGACATCGTTATTCAGCTGCGGCCAACATCCCCCATCCGACCTCTTCATTGTGTGGATGACGCGGTGAAGATCCTTTTGGATCACCCGCAAGCGGATTCGGTACGTGGTATTGTTCCATCCGGCCAAAATCCCCACAAAATGTGGAAATTACGCCCCGACTTGAACAGCCCAATGAAGAACCTGATCGAAGTTGAAGGGATCGCTGAACCCTATAACGCTCCTAGGCAGATACTTCCCGACGTTTACTGGCAAACCGGTCACATCGACGCCATCCGCCCGGAAGCGATCGCCAACGGATCAATGAGCGGCAAGAACGTCTTTCCCCTGTTGATCGACCCTAAATTCACGGTGGACTTGGATAACCTGAATGATTGGATGAGGGCGGAGTGGCTGGTAAAATTTGGCGAGCTCGAATTGGTCACACCAGGAAAACCCAAACGAAGCCTGCCCAAAATTGTCAAACTGTTGGCGCTTGATTTTGATGGTGTTATCACCGATAATCGCGTTTGGGTTGATGAGAATGGCCATGAAATGATCGCTGCCAACCGCAGTGACAGCCTAATTATGACCAAGATCAAAGAAAAAGGCATCGAGGTTGTTATCATTTCTTCGGAAACAAACTCGGTTGTTTCGGCTAGAGCAAAAAAGATGCGGGTTGAAGTGATCCAAGGAGTTGGCATCAACGATAAGGCGTCAGTACTAGCCGATCACCTCACTCAAAAAGGGGTTGACCCTTCGACGGTTGTTTTCATTGGAAATGATATTAATGATATTTCCTGTTTTGAATTTGTTGGCTGGGCTGTAGCAGTGGCTGATGCGATGCCCCCCGTTCTAAACGCGGCTGACCATATCACCAAAAACAAAGGTGGCCATGGGGCGGTAAGAGAAATTTGCGATTTGTTGTTAGAATCTATAAGTGAATAAACCTACTCAGGAGTAAAAATGACACGAGAAATAAAATTAGGACAAAGACTTGTTGGCGATAACCACCCAACCTATGTGATCGCTGAAATTGGAATCAACCACAATGGCGATATTGATATTGCCAAAAAAATGATCGAAGCAGCTGTACATGCCGGCGCTGATGCCGTCAAGTTCCAAAAACGCACACCCGATGTTTGTACACCGCTTGAGCAGCAAAAACAAATGCGCGAAACCCCCTGGGGCTATATCAGCTATCTCGATTACCGCTACAAAGTGGAATTAGGGCTGGAAGAATACCGCGAGATCGACCGCACTTGCAAAGCCCTTGGCGTGGATTGGATGGTATCGGTTTGGGATGAACCTTCCGTAGATTTTATGGAACAGTTTGAGACTCCCGCTTACAAAGTACCATCAGCCTCACTGACCGATCTATCCCTGCTAAAATACACCCGAAAGACCGGGAAACCGGTGATCATCTCAACCGGTATGTCTACCATGGATGAGATCAAACGAGGCGTGGACGCGGTTGGCAGCGATAACCTGGTCATTATGCACTGTACCAGCGCCTACCCTTGCGAACCGGAAGAACTTAACCTTCGCATGGTAGAAACTCTTCGCCGAGAATTCCCTCATAACGCGATCGGTTACTCTGGTCACGAAGTTGGCCTAGTTCCATCCGCGATCGCGGTTGCGCTCGGGGCCTGCATTGTGGAACGTCACTTCACCCTGGACCGAGCAATGTGGGGTGGTGATCAGGCCGCATCCGTTGAACCGGGTGGTTTTGAAAAATTGGTAAAATATATCCGCGTTACCGAAGCCGGTATCGGTGATGGTGTTAAAAAGGTTTACCAAAGTGAAATGAATTCACTCAAAAAATTACGCAGAGTAAAAGATAGCGAATAAAAAACTTATGGGAACCCTCGACAAAGTTCGTTCCACCCTTCGCAAACCTGTAAAGTACGCACAGGCGGTTTTGCGCTGGAAAAGATTCAATTTTGGCGAGGCTCCCCCCATCTTCGCGAATTCAAAACCAAAAAGCGGTTCGCATTTACTTTTGCAGATCATGCAAGGGGTGTGTCAGGTAGCTCCATATACTTATGTTGAGTCTGACCCCATTCGCACAGTAAAAGCGACCGGTGGCCGAAACTCAGCGGATAGCATTCTCACAACGATGAAAGCAATTCCTACCGGAGCCATTGGTTGGGGGTATGTTGACCCCACCCCTGAAAATGTAGCGTATTTATGCCAACCAGGTCGCATCAATTACTTCACTTACCGCGACCCACGTGATCTGCTGGTCTCCCACGTTTATTACGCTACCAGCATGCACGAAGGCCACGGAATGAACAAGCTCTATAACTCGCTTACCGATTTTAACGAGCGTCTAAAAATCGCTATCACCGGCATCGATCGGGATGGGATATATATGGTAAACATCTCCC
>CAZSLN010000096.1:6297-8565 GCA_964607645.1 uncultured Anaerolinea sp. | reverse complement strand
ATATCCGCTACGCCGAGCGAAAAGGCTGGAAGACGGAAGTAATGTCCCTCTCTGAGATCGGCATTGGCGGGCTAAAGGAAATCATTTTTGAAGTAAAAGGCAAAGGCGCTTACTCCAAACTCAAGTGGGAATCTGGTGTGCACCGCGTTCAACGTGTACCCGCCACCGAATCACAAGGGCGAATTCATACTTCTGCCGCGACCGTCGCGGTGTTAGCGGAAGTGGAAGATGTAGAGATCACCATCCCTGATAAGGACATCGAGATCGATGTGTATCGGTCTGCCGGCGCTGGCGGCCAAAACGTGCAAAAGAACTCAACCGCTGTGCGAATCACCCATATTCCATCTGGGATCGTGGTTGCATGTCAGGATGAACGATCCCAGCTTCAAAACAAAGAACGCGCTATGTCCATTCTGCGCGCCAGATTATTTGCAGAAAAAGAAAAAGCGCGACAGCTGGAGCTTGAGGAAACCCGCAAAGATATGGTTCGCTCTGGCGATCGATCAGATAAGATCCGAACGTACAATTACCCACAGTCCCGGGTAACTGATCATCGCGTCAACGTCTCCTCTTACAACTTGCCGGTTGTCATGGATGGCGATATCGACCTCTTTATCGACGAATTATCCACCCGAGATGAAGCAGACCGATTAATGACCAGCACTGACGAAGACTAAACTTTAGGCGGCCAAAACCTGGTCGCCTTTTTTTATGAAACTTACCGAACTCCGCGCCTCCTTCCCCCCATCCATTCCGTTTTCAGACTCGGTAGTGATCCTTTCCAAGATTTCCGGAATCTCCAAAGCCAGTTTGTTAGCCGGTTATGATATTGATTTGGATGAAGCGAAGCAAAACCACCTAAAACAAGCGCTCTCCGATTATGTTATCGGAAAACCCTTACCTTACATTATCGGAGAGTGGGAGTTTTATGGTCTTTCCTTTATTGTGAACCCCGATGTTCTCATACCTCGCCCAGAAACTGAACTGATCATCGATGAAGTTCTAAACTGGATTTCCAGAACAAAGCCAGCTGAGCTCAATATCATTGATATCGGCACAGGCTCGGGCATTATCCCCATTACTTTGGCTAAGAAACACCCTCAGGCAAACGTTTGGGCGTGTGATATTTCTGAGCAAGCGCTCAAAGTCGCCAAATCGAACGCAGTCCGGCACAAGGTTGACAATAGAATTAAATTCAAAAATATGGACTTGTTTCAGAGCGATCAGTTAGGGCAAAAAACCTTTACCATCCTAACCGCCAATCTCCCTTACATCCCAACCAAAACACTGACGAAATTGGACATCTACGGAAAAGAGCCCACCCTCGCGCTGGATGGCGGCCAGGACGGATTGGACCTGATCCGAAAATTGATCCAGCAAATTGCCAGCGCTCAGATGAGCATCAAGTTGATCTTGTTGGAAATAGAATATAGTCAGGGGGAAGCGGTACAGAAATTCGCTCGGGAGGCCTTCGGTCAAACATCAATCAGTATCGTAAAAGACCTTTCAGGCAATGACCGTCTATTAAAGATCGAAATTTTCACTTAGCGAGAGATAGACCAAGTCGGCTCAACATCGATCGCTAGGCTTGAATACTGCTGTTTGATAAACCGAAAATAACCCGCCGCGCCGATCATAGCGGCATTATCGGTACAAAATTCGAACTCAGGAAAAAAAACATCCCAGGCTGTATGCTTGGCGAACTCATCGCGCAGCTTTTGATTCGCCGAAACACCCCCAGCTACCAATATCGATCGAACATGATGCTCTTCCGCGGCAAGAATGGTTTTTTGCACCAAGGTTTCTACTACCGATCGCTGAAAACTCGCCGCGAGATCTGCTTTTGGGATCTCGACCTGATTTTTTTCAAAGTTACGGACCTCGCGTAAAACCGCTGTTTTCAACCCGCTAAAGGAAAAATCGTAAGGCCTATCTGTTCGCGCTTTGGTGAAATTGAAACTTCTTTCATCACCTTGGTAGGCTGCCTCCTGAATCGAAGGCCCCCCCGGATAAGGCAGCCCGATAAGGCGAGCGGTTTTATCAAAGGCTTCTCCGGCTGCGTCATCTAACGTGGAGCCCAATTTCTCAAATTCTAAATGATCCCTCATCAAAATGATTTCGGTATGCCCGCCTGATACCAACAAAGCGATATGCGGGAAGGCTTTGTCCGCCACCGAAGCGCGGTTCTCACCCGTCTTTTTGACCCAAGAGGAATAAATATGCCCTTCAAGGTGGTTCACACCAATCAATGGCTTACCCGCCCCAATT
>CAZSLN010000096.1:239-6287 GCA_964607645.1 uncultured Anaerolinea sp. | reverse complement strand
CAATTGCCAGCCCTTTTGCGGCATTTAACCCAACAACCAAAGAGCCAGCAAGACCCGGTCCGCTGGTTACTGCGATGGCGTCCATATCCGCGAGACTGAGGTGCGCCTCAGCAAGACATTGCTTGATCACTGGTAAAATGCTCAACACGTGTTGCCGCGAGGCTACCTCGGGATACACACCGCCATAACGGGCGTGAATTTCCATTTGCGATGCCACAACATTGGATACCAAATTTTCCCCATCGATCATAACAGCCGCGGCTGTCTCATCGCAGGAGGATTCGATTGCTAAGATTCGAACGGGAGAGTTTTTTTGCATATATAATCTTCTTCAGAAGCTTTTTTGTATCATAACATACCTGAAAAATAAAAATGAATTTCACAGACACTCAAAAAAAACTGATCGAAGCTCCAATAAACCAAAAAACCTTTCTGGCTGGTCTTGCCGGTGTTGGCAAAACAACCGCGTCTACGGCCTGGCTAGAAAAATTGTTAACCAACAATATCCCAGCCGACCGCATTCTTTTATTTTCTCCTCAACGAAGTTACCAAGAACCTTACAAAATTTTTCTATCACAAAAGTCCATCACAAACAACGATATCCAAATGGCAACCCTTGGCGGCTTGGCTAGAAGAAACATTGATCTTTTCTGGCCCGTCATTGCCGAGCAAGCGGGTTTTTCCCATCCCGAACTACCGCCTACTTTTTTGACCCTTGAAACCGCGCAATACCAAATGATGTCCATCCTTCAGCCGCATCTCGATTCCGGCAAGTTTTCTTCGGTGATCGTTGATAAAAATCGGTTGTCCAGCCAAATTCTCGATAACTTGAATAAATCAGCGATGGTTTCCCTCGATCATCACTCCATCGGTGATCGATTGACATCCGCTTGGAGCGGTGACAAAAATTACCTCAAGGTCTATCAGGATACCCAAGAATGTATCAATCTCTTCCGGAAGAAATGTCTAAAAGAAAATTTTTTGGACCATTCCTTGCAGATTGAGGTTTTTCAAAAATTCCTCTGGAAAAACGATCTAGTAAACCACCATCTCCGCGCATCAGTCGATCACATCCTGTACGATAATATTGAAGAGGATTTTCCCGTTTCCCACGATATCATCGCCGATTGGTCGAGCAGCTGTCTGTCTACTGTGTTTGTATTGGATGAAGCAGCTGGGTACAGAAAATTCCTTGGCGCCGACCCAATATCCGCGGAGCGCTTAAAGAAACCTTGTGATGTGATCCTACCTTTTGAAGAACCCGTTGAACAAAAAAGGCATTTTAGAACCTTCCGCTTGGGTCTGCAGCGCACCCTCGTTGATAAACTTCCATTGGCCACATCTTCGATCAACAAAGCGGATTATCGAAATGAGATCAAATTTATCTCTTCGAAATATTTCCCTGAATTGATCGATAACGTTGTTGATCAGATTGAAACATTGATCAATGGTTCAGAAATCAAGCCTTCGGATATCGCCATCATAGCGCCCTATCTAAATGACAGTTTATGGTTCCCACTTCAGCAACGGCTGGCTTCCAAAGGGATCCCAACCATGATCCAAAGACCTTCCCGCAGCTTTATTGATGAACCGATCATCAATTGCATGCTTACGCTCGCCAAATTGTCCCACCCAAATTGGAAGTTGATCCCAACCATTACCGATTTTACCCATATGCTTTTTCAGTGTATCGATGGAATTGACCTAGTTAGGGCAAAATTACTGAGCGAAATTGTCTATCGCGGAAACCTAAAACTGACCTCGTTCACCCAAATAAACCCAGAGATGCGAAAAAGAGTGAAAGAAGAATTTGGGCAACAATATGAAGTACTACGGAATTGGGTGGAGGCATATAAATCAGACCAGCCTCTCCCCCTAGATCATTTCTTTCGTAAGCTTTTTGGCGAGGTTTTATCACAGCCCGGTTTTCAGTTACATCAACAATCCGGAAATGTTAAAATGCTCGCGCAATTGGTTGAATCCATTCAAAAATTCCGCCAATCCGTGGACCCCTCCTACAAGCAGGATACGAACGAATTTGTTGCCAAAGAATATATTGACCTTATCTCCAATGGGATCATTTCTGCCAAGTACCAAGATAAGGAACAAGAAATCATCGGGAATGAAATAATGATAGCGCCCGCATTTACCTACCTGATCTTAGGAAAAACCTGTAAAATTCAATTTTGGATGGACGCTGGTTCCGTGGGATGGTTCGAAAGGATCGATCAACCGCTTACCCACCCGTATGTTTTGTCGCGAAACTGGCCGCAAGGGAAAAAATGGACCGACTTAGATGAATACGAATCAAATATGGTAACGATGCACAACCTATTGAATGGTCTGATTCGAAAATGTTCTGGGAATATCTTTATTGGCTATTCTCAATACACGGATAGCGGTTACGAACAAAAAGGGCCATTAATCCAGGTTCTTCAAAAGCTGCTTTAAACAAAAAAATCCCCGCCATAAAGACGGGGACCTTTTTTGTAACGATTTAGAGACTGGCATTAATGGTGCTGAAAATATTTGCGATTGTTGGGCCCAATAGGGTCAAAGCAGCGATCACAACTACAGCAACTAAAACAAGAATTAATGCATACTCAACTAAACCTTGACCGCGTTCTTTCATATTGAACATAGAATTTTTCTCCTTTCTTTCTAAGATAAATACATTATATACAATCCTTTTCAGAAAGGCAAATATACGAAAGTACTAATTTGTAAAATTAATAAAAATTTAATACTGCTAATGTAAACTAGGCTTTATAGAAATAGGAGAATTTTTATGAACTTACCAATTACAAATATTGTACCGATGGTTGTTGAATCATCTGGCCGGGGCGAGCGTGCGTACGACATTTATTCACTCCTGCTAAAAGAACGCATCATCTTTTTGGGAACCGGAATCGATGATCAGGTGGCAAATTCGATTGTTGCCCAATTATTATTTCTTAACCACGAAGACCCAGAAAAAGAGATCCAAATGTATATCAATTCGCCTGGCGGCGTGATCTATGCCGGCTTGGCTATTTACGATACGATGCAAATGATCTCAAACCCAATTAGCACCGTTGCCGTTGGTGTTACCGCTTCGTTTGGCACAGTTCTACTTACCGCTGGCACCAAAGGCCGACGATTCGCGTTGCCAAATGCCACAATTCATATGCACCAACCTTTGGGCGGCGCTCAAGGCCAGGCAACTGATATTGAAATTCAAGCCAAGCAGATAATGCGGCTAAAAGCGCTCCTTAACGGGGTTATGTCCAAGCACACCGGACAACCACTTGAAGTGATCGAACGCGATCTTGATCGAGATTATTATCTCGATGCTCAACAAGCTGTAAATTATGGCTTAGTCGATCAGGTACTACAGGTCCCCACCAAGTAACACCAGAAATAACTTCAGAAAAGAGGCTTTGGGCATTTCGCTCAAATCCTCTTTTTAAACCTACGATTAAAAAACCAAAATCTAAAAATTATTTTTCTGAATATATGATTGTGATCTCGTCAGAATAAACCGCGGTCCAGCCTTCTTGCTCTAGCAGAGGTCCGATCAGGTTTTTTGAAGGTAAGATCGCCCATTGAATATCGTATTGATCGATTATCTTTTGCCAACCCTCCTTCCCCATCAATACTTGCTCATATTGCCTCATCACTTTTTCGCCATAAACATCCGTTTGTGGATCAATGAATACGGTCTTTTCAGGCCAAAAATGGAAGATCAGGTAACCGCCCCAATCGAAGTAATTAAAAACATTTCCTTCTTGCGGGTTCTGTTCTAACCATGCTACCGCGTCAATAGGGAAAAAGGTCGGGGCGATCTTATTTTTTTGCCCAATCTTTCCGCTAGCTATGAGCGAGCCAATCAGGATAACCGTTACCAGAGGCCAAAAAAGGGTTACCTGACCATCGTCGAACTTGGCAAAGAGCCTCTCAACCCGCATAAATAAATTTGCAGGGAGACTTCCATCAAAGCATGTAGCCAAAATTACAGGAACGATCACCCCATAAAGGTGAATATTTCGTGAAGATACAAGCGTCATCATTGTTATCCCGGCTAACAAAAAGCCTAACGCTGGTTCAATTGATTTGCGGCGGATACTCATAAGAAAGATGGACAGGCCTATCAGAAAAAGGAAAATGGCAAATTTTGGCTCTAAAAAATTGGGGGATTGGTACTCAAGAGTGTGACTAACCATATAATCATTCCCAACATACCCAAGGATCGTTTGCCAAACCTGAATGCCAACAGGATTGATAAGTGATGCAAGGAACGAAATTACAGAGATCTTTAGGTATTCGACCACTGTAGAACGATCATAGGAATCCCCATCTAAGGTTTTTTTCCAAATTTCCCCCGCGATAAAACTAGCCAAAATCAAAAAAGCGAAAACGAACTCGCCATGGATGTTGACCCAAAGCAGCATCAAGGCGGGAAACCATAGGATGCTCCATTTTTTATTAGTAGCTCTAACCAAGAGTAGACCCAACCAGATTGCGGTAAACAACATACTAAAGAGATGCGGTCGTATGATCCAATGTAAGGAGGAAGCCATGATTCCGAAAACGGTCAACATAAATGAGAAAACTCGATTGCCCGATAACGAGACCGCGAGGGAATAAACGATGAAAAAAGTGGATGAAAGGAGTAGCGCTGAGAGGAAGACCAATCCATTAACCTTGCCAGCCGAGTACACAAAAAAGAAGAGGACACCGGCGAACCATTCATGCGGGGAAAAGGGGGTGCCAGCAACTGTATGGGAAAAGACATCAATCGTTATCGGTTTCCCGGTTTCAATAATTAACCTTCCTATGGATAAATGCCGGAAAATATCGCCATCCATGTTGATCATCCGTTGCCCCAAAAGAATTACAGCAAAAAAAGTGATGAAAAAGATCATATCAGGTAAGCGCGGCGCTGAAATTTGAAAGTATCCAGAACGAAAAAGAAAGATGGGGAACTCTGGTCGTAATTTTATGCCTAATTTGTTATGTGGCTTATCGATTTGTGGGTTCATTTTTATTGAGTCTTTTTGGTTGGTTATTATTTACGGTTTTTATTGTATATAATACACTCTTAAATGATCAAACCATCCACTTTTTCTATCGTTGCCTACGACGCGTTCACCCAAAGTTGGGGTATCGCGGTCGCATCCAAATTTCCAGCTGTTGGCGCCGTGGTTCCTTGGGCAAAAGCTGGCGCTGGAGCTATAGCCACCCAAGCCTTCGCCAACACCTCTTTTGGTCCTATCGGATTAACACATTTAGCCAATGGACAATCAGCCAAACAAACCTTCAAATTGCTTCGCGAGTCAGATCCAGAGATCGAATCCCGCCAAATAGGGATTGTAGATAAAAATGGGGATAGTTTTTCGTTTACCGGGAAAAAATGTTACGATTTTGCAGGCGGAACAAGCAAACCTGGCTATGCGATTCAAGGAAATATCCTTGCTGGGGAAGCGGTGATAAATGCCATCGAATCTGCCTACATTCGATCTTCCAGTCCGTTTGTAGACCGTTTGCTATCCGCTCTAAAGGCCGGCGATGACGCTGGCGGCGATAAAAGGGGAAAACAAAGCGCCGCGGTATACGTGGTCAAAGAAAACGGCGGTTACGGTGGTTTCAATGACAGAATGGTCGATTACCGCGTTGATGATGACCCTAACCCAATTAGTAAGTTGTTCGATCTGGTTGAACTCTATCATTTATACTTTGACGAAAGTACGGAGGATGAAAAACTTCCGATAAACGGCATCATCGTAGATCAGCTACAAGAAGTATTAGCCAAAGTTTCATCGATGACCACAAATGGCTATTCGAAAGGCTTCCTTCCGGCTTTGCGTGAGTTCATCGGAAATGAAAATTTTGAAGATCGCGTTGATTTTGACAACATGACCATAGACAAACCTGTATTCGAGTACCTGATCCGGAGATTCAATAAATGAAAACCTTAGACAATTCCATCCATGGCCTCATATTGGACATGGACGGTGTTCTTTATACCGATAGCTCCCCGATCGGAGATCTGCCAGCCATCTTTGGCCG
>CAZSLN010000096.1:0-229 GCA_964607645.1 uncultured Anaerolinea sp. | reverse complement strand
CGAATCGAAGACCGCGGAATGAAAGCGGTCATGGCAACCAATAACTCCACCCGCTCGGTTGAGATGCATCTGGATCGTTTCGCCAAATACGGCGTTAGATTAGAGCCATGGCAGGTGGTTACCTCAGCGGATGCGGTAGCGGAATTGCTAAAGAATTCTTTACCTGCCGGCTCCCCGATCTTCGCGATCGGTGAACCGGGTTTGATGGAAACCCTCAGCCAGGCAAATT
>CAZSLN010000095.1:2712-8571 GCA_964607645.1 uncultured Anaerolinea sp. | reverse complement strand
TCACATTCAGCAGTGGCCACTTTATATTTAGGTAGAGCTTACATTTCTCTCGAGGACTGGGAAAACGCCTTGAAATATGCGGTAACTGCAAAAGAGTTATTTGAAGAGATCGATGATCCGGAATATAGTATGGATGTTCTGTTTGATTTAGCTAATATTTATATCCATCTAAATCGGCTAGGGCAGGCAAAAAACAATCTAGATTCCGCCAAAGAAATCTTTGATGGTTTAGAACCTGATCTTCAATTCAACAATAAAGGCAAATTATTGTTAACTACCGCAGAATATGAATTATCAATGGGTAATTATGCATTGGCTATCCAATGTTACAACTCCTCCGCGGATGCTTACAGAGAGATACATTACCAGCTTGAACTCGGAAAAGTATTCTCCAGCCTTAGCAAGCTATATAAGCATATGGACGATGAACCGAATTCCTCGAAATACCGTTTGGCCGCGAGCGAAATTTTTTCTACTCTTGGTTCGACCTTTGAGTTAGAAAAAATATCTACAAAATCAAATTGAGCCACCTATCAATATTGATATTAACAGGTGGCTCGCCCCCCTGGAGGTACTAAACGCCTCTTCTCCCGATTATTCGTGCGTCTAACATGCCTCAGTCCATTGCACGCAAATGCAATAGGATATGGGTAAGTAAAGTGTTCACAAATTTTTAAATTTGTGAACAGAAATTCTGACAATCCCTCTGTCAGTATTTATCTTTGTATAAAATGGGGGTTTAATTGTCCAATGGGCAATGCCAATGGAACTTACATTAAATGTAGTAAAGGTTTGTGTTTACGAATCGATTAAAGTTTTACCGGGCATAGTTATAACCTATACCCGGTTTTTTTACTATTTTTGGATCTTAGTCGTCCAATAAGAAGTTAGAGATAGTTGCTTCCTTGATATCGCTATTGGGGGCTTCGCCATTGGCGAAAGAGGTGATGAAATCAGATCCGGACCAAATACCTTTGCGGCCAGACCAAATGCCTTTGCGGCCAGCTAAAATATCTTGATCGGTGAACCATTGGGTATAACCACCGGACCAAATTCCTTTACGGCCAGACCAAATGCCTTTACGACCTGACCAAACACTTTCTCCGCCAGACCAAATACCTTTGCGAGCAGCCCAAGCGTTGGTTCCACCTGACCAAATACCGTAGCGGCCGGACCAAATACCATAATCACCTGACCAAATGCCGTAGCGGCTTGAGATGGTATCAAATGGCGCATAAAGCTTGAAAGTTTCAGTTGCTTCATCAAAGTAGGAATAACCTTCGTAATGCTCTTCGCCAGATAAGTCCGCCTGGATATTCATTCCATCATTTGCGGAGGTTTTTTCCTCAGAGAATACCGCATCTACGGCGTTGAGCCTGCCAGCGCCTTGTTGCCACATTGAATAAAGCTCTTCATCTGCATTCTGATCAAGCCAGTAGTACGCGGTGCTGGTTAGCCTATATTTAACTTGGTCATTTGTAAGCTTAGGTTCCTTAGCTAAGATCAGGGCAGCTACACCAGTCGTAACAGCTGTAGCCTGCGATGTACCAGACATCTGAAAGTAACTCGATGCTAAACGATTATCTGGATATTCTCTATTAAGAACCGATTTTTCAGGTGCTAACGAAACAATATGACCACCGGGGGCAACTAGATCCGGTTTTACAAATCCATCAAGGGTTGGGCCGGCTGCTGAAAAATCAGCAATGTAGTCATCGCTCCAATCTTCAGGTGTAAAAGCATCCGTAAACGCACCGACAGTAACAACATAAGGATTGTTCCCTGGGTTGCTTATGCTCATAGGAGCAGGACCTTCGTTACCAGCGGCTACGATAACAGTCAAACCTTTTGCCCAAGCAGCTGTTACTGCTTGGTTCAGAGGATCAGCCCAATAGGGTGATTCAACCATAGAGACAAGGGATAAATTTACGATACGGATCTTGTACTTGCTTTTATTATCAACGACCCATTGTAGGCCAGAAATTACATTATCATACGTTCCATAACCGTTCTCATCTAAAACGCGCACACCTACCAAATTAACGTTTGGAGCAACGCCATTCCAAGCTTTATCGGCACCAATATCACTATTCGCGATGATTCCAGCCACATGAGTACCATGACCATTTGGATCAAGAGGTTTGCTTCCACCCTCAATTGCGTCAAACCAACCAATCATTCGCTTGTTATTGCCATCAGCTGATTTGCTTAGTCCGGGGAGTTTTGCGATACCTGTATCAAGTACAGCAACGGTAATGTTGTTGCCAGTGATTCCTTCGCTCCATACAACATCAGCGCCTACAACTTCTGGATAATCAGCGGATACTTTGCCTTTTTTCTCGTCATCACTATCAAATTCAGATGATGTGAGTTTAACTTCGCTGTTTGGGGTTATAGCGATAATTTCTGGATTATTTTCAAGAACAGTTTTTTGCGATTCGGATAGATTGGCTGTAACGCCATTGATCAAGGAAAGGCGAGATACGATCTCACCACCTGCTTCAAGCACTGCGCGCTCTGCTATTTCAGCGGTTTTTGATTGCACAATGTAGGACGCGACTTTTTCTACTGGAGCAACAACAAAACCGACAACTCCTAGCAATAAGGCTAGGATGATGAGGCTGTAAAGAATTGCTTTAGATTTATTTTGAAGTTGGTAGTTCATAGTAGCTCCGTATATTTAACACAAACAAGTCCATTCATTTCTATGGACCAAACTTGATGGCAAAAAACCCATCTTGAGTTCGGTGGCCTGGCAACCCTGATCTTTATGATTTTAGGCCCGTTGGCTTTGCGTCACTGGCTTTCACCAGTTTTGCCATTTCGTTCTATTTTATAATCAATATATCATAATATGTCTTTCAATTCAACAACCAAGCACCAAAAACCTTAGTACGTTAGTACTAATTGAGATTTGTAGAATGTTCTATCGTGCAAAAAATTTTTTTAGGCACCAAATATACCTAATATCCCCATCCACGATCGATATAATTCGACCGTCACCACTTGTTATGGCTGCGGCACCAACAATGCCTTTGGCCATCAACTAAAAACATATTGGGATGGAAAATATGGTGTAACCCGATTTATTCCAAAACCATACCACACCGCCATTCCGGACTTCGTTTACGGCGGATTAATTGCCTCTCTATTCGATTGCCATTCAACAGGAACAGCCTCGGCATTTGCGACCGAATTGCTTTTCCCATCAAACCCCTCACAGCCCACTATTCGGTTTGTTACGGCTTCACTACAGGTGGATTATTTGAAACCAACGCCGTTAGACCCTGAATTGGTACTCACTAGATTCATTAATACGCATAATAACCGAAAAATATCAGTAGAAAGTGTTCTTGAGGTGAACGGCATCATCTCGGCGAGGTCTGAAGTAATCGTGGTGGAAATTCCTATATCATTTGTAAGTAACCTATGATTAAAAGGAGGGAGCCTAAACTTTTACTGATTTCCAAAATTAAACTGGAAGACTTTCAACGCTTCACCTTTACTAGTTCTGGCAATCTCCTTAGGAACCCTTAACCGAGGCGGTAAATTAGAAGAACGAATGTGGATTTGTTTTCTTTTGGCCTATTAAAGATTTCCATTTCCCAAGCCTATGATCTGACGTGACCGAAGATAGACATGTAACGTACGAAGATCCGGAAAACGTTACCTGGGGTTGGAAAGATGAATCCTTGGGCAAGTCTATCTGGTGTTTTGGCAAATTAATCGGACCGAAATCTGCATTGGTATCAATGGACATTGATCCATTTTTTACAAGCTTACCAACATTTTCAGCTACCCCAAAAATGATTACCTCGAACAATATCAGCAGGGGCTAATGAGCCTTACCGCGAAAATATTTACAAGCCTTGCTGAAGAACGGCCCACTTAGCACGATCGAAATTTGGAGAATAGCGGGGTTATGCTCCAAAACAGCAAACAACGAATATAACCGAGCGATTGAATTATCCAAGAATATCTGAAGATACTTCCGGTTGGAGTCGCTCAATTTGGAGCTTGGAAATATTCATTTATATACGATCTGGTATCGAATCACCTACTTAACCTTCCCGAAACATAAAGGGAGATATCCGAAAAGCGAGCAAGAACCAAACTCGTAGAAGTTTTTATAAACGCAATGGGGTTTAGTAACAGAGAGTATAAATACATTTTTTGTCTGGCCAAAAGCTTCCGTGCAAACTACCGTGACCAATTGACCAAGGATCGATTCTTCCTCCTGTGTCGAACTGATCACCTCACCAAGGTCTCATATTGCATTCCTAAATTATTATCTTATTTTTTACGACTTGTAATTGCCGTTATTTGGGCGAGTTCGGAGTTGGTGTAGTGTGTTGGGATACAAGAACTTTATCTACTCTTTTTCCATCCATGTCCATAACTTCAAATGTGAACCCCTCAAATTCGAATTTATCAGCTGTCTGAGGAACTTTTCCCAATCGCAGCATAATAAACCCTCCAAGTGTCTCAATTTCATCTTCATCTGGGAGATCGTTCATATCGAAGATTTCTTTGAAATCCTCGATCGACAACATACCATCGAGTAACCAACTTCCATCCTGACGCTGAGTAGCTTGTGGTTCACTATCCATGGTTCCCACAATTTCTTCGAGAATATCATAGATAGTTACCAACCCTTGAGTAGAACCAAATTCATCTACAACCAGCATGAGTTCTGCCGAACCGAATTTGAACATTTCTAACGATTTGGACGCCAATGCTGTTTCTGGAATATATACCGGGGGTTGGAGATTATGTTTTAGCTGAAGTGGTTGACCTTGTAGACTTTCCATTAATAAATCACGAGCTTCAATAATTCCCAAAACATTATCCAAGCTATCAGAACAAACTGGATACCGTGAGTATGGATTTTCCTCGATCTGATGGCGTATTTCATCGTGAGAATCGTTGATATCCAGCCAGGCTATCTCATTGCGTGGGGTCATAATCGAACCAACGCGACGGTCGTTCAGGCTAAAAATACCTTCAACCATATCCTGTTCAGATTCTTCAAAGACTCCAGCTTGCGTGCCTTGGTCCAGCAAAACCTGTAATTCTTCTTCAGTTACTGGAAGTTCTTCCTTGGGATCGACTCCAAACAAAGTTAAAATAAAATCGGTAACACCGCTTAGTACATGAACAATTGGAGAAAAAACAACCGCGACAGCCTGCATTGGCCCGGCGATGGCAGAGGCGATTTCCTCGGGTTTATGCAGCGCAAAACGTTTCGGTACCAGTTCGCCTAAAACGATCGAAACAAAGGTAATGGAAAAAACTACCAATATAAATGCTATAGAAGCCGCATATTCCTTTAAAGGCAATATCTGTTCAATTACAACTTGCAATGATTCGGATAAGGACGCACCGCCAACCGCACCCGCTAAAACGCCAATGAGTGTTATGCCAACCTGAACAGTAGAGAGGAAATTATTTGGATTTTCGGCTAGCTTGAGAGCTTTCGAGGCTGACTTATCACCATCATTAATTCGTTGTTGAAGTCTAGCTTTTCTGGATGACACAATAGCGATCTCGGATAAAGCAAATACCCCATTGAGCAGGATCAAAGCCAAGATAATAAGAATTTCCATACCAATATTCATATTTTTTCTAGAATTTCAGGAATCATTATTGCGGCAAAATTATTTCTCAACCACAATACCAGATCCAATCGTTACCTTTCCTATGTTCCAAACATTTTGATCTAACTGTCGAGCTTCTTCTTCAAAGAATTCAGCCTCTTCAGCGGGGACTGCTACTAACAAACCGCCGCTTGTTTGCGCATCAAAAAGCAGCATTTGTTCTGATTCAGTAAGACCTGTATCAAATATTACCTTATTTTCA
>CAZSLN010000095.1:0-2702 GCA_964607645.1 uncultured Anaerolinea sp. | reverse complement strand
CCCACTGCTCAGAATACTTCTTAGCTCCAGAGAGGAACGGTATCCGCGAAAAACTTAACTGTAATTTTACGCCGGATGCCTCTGCCATTTCGGACGCGTGACCTAAAAGCCCAAAGCCTGTAATGTCTGTGCCGCTTCTAACACTATGCTTTAATGCCAAAGCGCTGCTTTTGTCGTTGATTTTTGACATTGAAGCGATCACCTCTGTTAGTTCCGTTTCAGTGATCAATCCTCGTTTTAGAGCCGTTGTTGTAACCCCAACACCTAATGGTTTGGTGAGGAACAATTGGTCACCTTCCTTAGCCCCGCGTTTTTGAATCATTTGTTTAGGGTCAACAAAGCCCAAAACTACCAAGCCAAATTTTGGTTCTTTATCCTGAATGGTATGACCACCAGCAACAACTACTCCAGCCTGAAGACACTTATCAGCACCACCCCGCAAGATCTCCGAGAGAACTTCTACCGAGAGATCCGGCGGGAACGCCGAAATATTTAGTGCCAAAAATGGTTTCCCACCCATGGCGTACACATCAGAAAGAGAATTAGCCGCCGCAATAGCGCCATATTCATAGGGAGTATCAACTACGGGCGTGAAGAAATCAGTGGTAATTACGATCGCCTTATCATCATCGATCTTCCAAACGGCCGCGTCATCTGGACCATCCAAACCTACTAGTAGGTTTGGATAATCTTGTGATTTAAAAATGGTAGATATTGGACGCAGAACTTGCGCCAGCGTTTCCGCATTTAGTTTGGATGCTCAGCCAGCACAGCTTGACAAGCTGGTCAAACGTATTTGGCGGCCGTTTGGATTGACAGATGACATATATATGAACCTAACTATGCCAATTTATGGAATTGCGCTTGGTACTATCGTTTGTGGACCTAATTGGGGCAAAATAAACGGCGCGTCACTAGGTACCAGCATTAATTGGACATTCGGCGCTAATTTTTGGATGTACTCATACTGCAATAAGTTCGGGTTAGCCTTTAATACTTCAGCAATGAGCTGTAAAGCCTTCGCTTCTGCTTCAGCCTGAATCAAACGAGCATCAGCCTGTGCTCTAGCGGAAATGACTAAAGCGTCCGCTTGACCCTGAGCTGTTTGCCTTGCTTGTTCTGCTTCCTGCTTTTTTGATTCCACAACAAATTTTGCCTGCTGTGCTTGCTGTTCAGCGATCTGCTTTTGCTCAACAGCTGTAGCGTACTCATCACTAAAACGAATATTTCTCAAAACAAAATCTTGTAAGATCAAGTTATTCTCAGCAAATATTCTGGTCAATTCTTCGGTAATTTTTGTTTCCATGTCGGCTCGTCTGGTACTAACAATTTCCTCAATGCCGTACTGTGAGGCTACATCTCGAATGACACCGCGGGATTGCGGCCGAACCAAGCCATCTTGAAAACCGTTTCGCCATGTCTTATATAAATTTACGGCTTCAGCTGGGTTGATGGAATAGATGACTGTGGCGTCAACGTAAACCATTTGCCCATCTTTAGTACGAACTTGAATGGAATCATCGCCAGATGTCTGTCCTTCATCAGCTACAGAGGACATAGTATAGTTCTGACGCAATACCGAGAATCTTTCGACTCTTTCGATATAGGGGATAACAAAATATATACCAGCCTGGAGAGGATCAGGACGTATACCACCCTTTGTAATTGTAATCACAACAGCCAATTGGTCAGGTTCTACAAATACAACACCTGCTCCTACTGTAGTAAGAACAACGGCAACCACGATCAGGACAATAAATGCTGTCGATAAACCCTTTACAGATTGTTGACGAGATGACCGCATTACCATCACAAAAATCATACCAACCACCACTAACCACACAGCGGATGCTAGAAACTGGAATAACGTTGAAATATTCATTTTAATCTCCTTTATTTTCTTAAAATATTATAACGTGATAGCATATGAGAAATATATGCGTTCTGTTATTTGTAAAGTTGATGAGATCTTTTTGGATGGGTTGGCCACCGCCAGAATTAAATGTCCTTTAGGATTTGCCATATCCCCTGGGCAAACCATTTTTATTAGTGATCCGATAATAGTATATAAATTTCCATTACAAAAGGTTACGGTCCTTGAACAAATTAATTCCACTTTTTCTATCTTGGATCCAATCCCAGATTGGTTTTATCCCGGAAAAGAGATCTTAGTAGATGGACCCTTCGGTTCCGGTTTTACTATCCCCGCTGGTGCAAATAAAATCCTACTATTTTCACTAAGAAGCTCGGCAAATTTAGTTTTGTCCATCATAAAGAATCAATATAAAGCAAATACAAAAATTTGCCTCATCAGTTCACAATCCGAACAATCCATTGACCCCACAATTGAATTATTACCTCAACAACAATTTCTTGAAGCTCTAATTTGGGCTGATTATTGTGCCATAGAAATAAACAAACCACAATTTCCAATCCTCCAGGATCAAATGGTTGTCTTTTCGCAAAAAAACAACCTTCCGTCTATCCAAATTTACATTGAAAGCGAAACACCCTGCAATGGAATAACAACTTGTGGGGTGTGCACAATAAAAAACAGACAAAACAAAGTGGTTTATCTTTGTAAAGACGGGCCTGTGATCAATTATTAAGGAGGTAGTTGTTCTATTATTTTCCCCATAGGACATAAATTAAAAAGAAAAAGTTTCTTGGCGATGACCTACTCTCCCAGGAGGCTGCCCTCC
>CAZSLN010000094.1:6389-8577 GCA_964607645.1 uncultured Anaerolinea sp. | reverse complement strand
ATGACCCTTCCCAAGGATAGCGACGAAAAGAAAGCCAATTTGTTTAACCGCGCTAACCATTATCGAAGAAATAACGACTTTGATAAAGCCATGGCCACCTACGAAAACATCCTCAACGAGGACAACAACGATGCCGAAGCGCACTGGGGCGTGGTGTTGTGCAAGTACGGCATCGAATACGTAGAAGACCCCAAAACCAACAAAAGAATCCCCACCTGTCACCGTGCCCAGTACGGAAGCATCTTGGCGGATGAAGATTACAAACAAGCCGTAGCCAACGCCGATGAGGAAGCCCGAACACTGTACGAACAAGAAGCCAGAGCGATAGAAGGCATCCAAAAACAGATATTGGAGATCAGCTCGAAAGAAGAACCCTTTGATGTTTTTATTTGCTACAAAGAGACCAGCGAGACTGGCAGCCGAACCAAAGACAGTGTCATTGCCCAGGATATATATTACCAACTCACAGAAGCCGGCTTTAAGGTCTTCTTTTCGCGTATTACCTTGGAGGACAAACTGGGTACCGCCTACGAACCGTACATCTTTGCGGCGCTAAACAGCAGTAAAGTAATGGTAGTGGTTGGTACCAAACCGGAGCACTTCAACGCTACTTGGACCAAAAATGAGTGGAGCAGGTACCTGAGCCTGATCAAGGGTGGGGCAAAGAAGGTGCTGATACCGGCTTACAAGGATATGGACCCTTATGATCTGCCGGAGGAATTTAGCCATTTGCAGGCGCAAGATATGGGAAAGATCGGTTTCATCCAAGACCTGTCGCGCGGGATCCAAAAAGTGGTTAATACAAAGGAAAGCAAAGTGGTTGTTGCAGCACCCGCCGCCGGCTCAGTCCCCGCTTCTAACGTAACTGCTTTGCTGGATAGGGCTTTTATGGCATTAGAGGATGGTGAGTTTGAAAAAGCCGAGGAGATGCTGGAACAGGTTTTGAACAACGATTCCCGCAATGCCCAGGCGTATGTTGGCAAGCTTATGGTAGAACTTGAAGTATGTTTTCAAAAAGACCTGTCAGACGAGTTAGACCCTTTGGAAGATTCGAAAAATTACGAAAAAGCCTTACGTTTCGCTGACAAGGAAACAGCGGCTCAACTGGTGAAACAGAATCAGGCGATTTTAGATCGCAACCAGGCTGATGAGAATGAAGCCGTATATATTGAGGCAAAACGGCTAATCGTAGTTGGCGCTTTCAGTGAAGCAATTGATGCGTGTAAAAAATTGGGTGACTATAAAGATAGTCGAACCTTGTTGATCGAAGCAAAAGAGAAAAAATATAGTTACGCTTCAATAGCTTTAGCCCAAATAGCCCAGGACTTATCATCGAATGTTCACACAACCAAGTTGAAACAGATAGGCGATAGTTTTTTGGAATTGGGAGATTATTCAAATTCAGCATTTTTGGCGAGAGAAACCGAAAAAAATATAATGCAGGAAGAGAAATATCAGTCTTCCATAGATTTCCTGCGAAAATATTTCTCCCTTAAATCTTATGAACAACAAAAAGATAATTTGATTTTATTAGGTACCTACCGCAATTCTGCAGGTCTGATTGTAGAATACGAAAATAAATATCGAATTTATAAACGAAATGCCAAAATATGGAACATCCTCAAGATCGTTATTCCCTCAGTCATAGTTCTTGCACTATTATACATATTCTTCCTGATGCCGTTGATAAAGTACAACCAGGCAAAATCACTGGTAGATCAACAAAAATTTGGTGAAGCTTATTTGAGTTACACCTCTTTGGGGGGCTTTATCGATTCTGAGCAGCAAGCCAATACTTTGCTGCTTGAATTTAAGAAACAACAAAAAGATATGATGAAGAATGCACAGCGCAAAGCCATTTCGGCAGGCATTCGTCACACTGTTGGCTTGAAATCGGAAGGAACAGTAGTGGCTGTTGGGGAAAGTACTTATGGACAGTTGGATGTAGCGGATTGGCGAGATATCGTTGCCATTTCGGCAGGTAATATTCACACCGTTGGCTTGAAATCGGATGGAACAGTTGTGGCTGTTGGGAAAAATACTGTTGGACAGTTGGATGTAGCGGACTGGCGAGATATCGTTGCCATTGCGGCAGGCAGTTATCACACTGTTGGCTTGAAATCGGATGGAACGGTAGTGGCTGTTGGGGAAAATACTTATGGAAAGTTGGATGTAGCGGACTGGCGAG
>CAZSLN010000094.1:0-6289 GCA_964607645.1 uncultured Anaerolinea sp. | reverse complement strand
GTAGTGGCTGTTGGGGAAAATACTTATGGAAAGTTGGATGTAGCGGACTGGCGAGATATCGTTGCCATTGCGGCAGGTAATATTCACACCGTTGGCTTGAAATCGGATGGAACAGTAGTGGCTACAGGGGAAAATATTTATGGCCAGTTGGATGTAGCAGATTGGCGTGTGATTGGCTTACCGGTTTTACCTGAGGGTTCACCAATAAAATAAACCTGTTCCTTCAATTTTCCTTACACAAAAAACATGGCTGGCCCATCGGACAGCCATGTTTCGTTAACGGTCTGACTTGCAAATTCTTATAGCGTGGCGAAGCGGCTGACCCCCATGGCTCTGCCGGGCAGGGTGACTTTGTCGCCGGCTAGCATTTCGGCTAGGGCTTTTCTGCCTTAATTGGGGGCGCCATAGTAGATGAAGATGGGGTGCCTTCCGCAGCGGAGGTGAGGGCTACATAGGCCTGGCTGGTGAGGTAGCCGGCGGATTAGCGCATCAACTCCCTTCGATTTTATTGTGGTCTGATATGCCCTCCGGCGGTGTCGGAAGTGCCGACCCCCTACAAATTCATGCCGATTTAGATCTTGTAGGGTGCAGTCATGGGCTGCATCGTCTCCCAACCCCAAACGAAAATTTGCCAGCCGGCGGGGTCAGAAGTGCCGACCCTCTCCAAGTTCATCACCAAATGCCCTGCTCGCACCAGTCTCCGGACCGAGTGCGCGGGTTTGACCGCAAGGTCTCCAATTGCATTCATTCATCGTCATTGTGGGGGAAGATCAAAGGCGGCTCACGCAAGGTACGCCAAGGTCGCAAAGGGGAATTTGTGGCTGGTTATGCACCCAATGGTTCAGCAGTGTCGAACAGCTACGGTTCAACCTGAACGATTTAATTCACCACCAATACAAAAAACGAGCCGTAAGGCTCGTTTTCATTAGGGTATAATCTTTGTGCCGAAGGTGGGAATCGAACCCACATACCTCACGGTACACGATTTTGAGTCGTGCGCGTCTGCCTGTTCCGCCACTTCGGCTTGAAGTTACAAAAGTATACCACTCTCACCAATAAGGTCAAGATGAAACTAGGAATTATCGGATTACCCCAGTCTGGAAAGACAACCATTTACAACGCGCTGACGCGCAATAATACCCCCACCACCGCCAGTGCCGGCCGTATTGAAGTGCACACCGGCGTGGTGGATGTTCCCGATGAACGCATCGGCATTCTCAGTAAAATGTTCAACCCCAAAAAGACCATTTACGCCAAGGTCACCTATGCCGATATTGCCGGCCTGGATGGCAGCTCGAAGGGCATTAGCGGTAGTTTGCTCAACACGCTTTCGCAGATGGATGCCTTTTTGCATGTGGTGCGATGTTTTGAGGATGACAATGTATCGCATCCAAACGGCTCGGTGAACCCCGCCAAGGATCTGGATTCGATGCTGACCGAGCTGATGCTGAATGATCAGATCGCCATTGAGCGCAAGCTGGAAAAACTAGTGGATGAGCGCAAAAAAGGCGGCACCGATAAAGCCCTTAATGAGCGCCAAACCGCTCTGTTCAACCGCATGCTGGAATCGCTTAACAACGGCATCCCGCTGCGCAAGCTCGATTTTGACGCGGAAGAGGAAAAAGAACTCTCCAGCTATGGGTTGCTAACGCGCAAGCAGGTGCTAACCGTGCTTAACCTGGGCGACAGCCAAACGGCGCCGCAGCTTACAACCGATCATCCTATTGTGGCGCTGCCGGGCAAGCTCGAGATGGAGATCGCGCAACTTTCGGCGGAGGATGCCGAGCTGTTTATGCAGGAGTATGGCATAGAAGAGCCGGCCCTTAACAAGATGATCAAGCTCTCGTACGAGCTGCTGAACCTGCAATCCTTCTTCACCGTGGGTGAGGACGAAGTGCGGGCATGGACCACCCGCAAGAACGCCAGCGCGGTGGAATCGGCTGGCGAGATCCACTCGGATATCGCGCGCGGGTTTATCCGTGCCGAGGTGGTTGCTTACGAAGACCTAGTGACGCTGGGTTCGATGGTGGAATGCAAAGCCAAGGGCAAGTTCCGCCTGGAAGGCAAGGAGTACCCGGTGAAAGATGGCGACATCGTTCACATTCGTTCAGGAATTTAATAATTTAGTGGCTTCCCTTGTTGAAATTTGGAGCATAGTTGTATAGAATTTTTATACATCAAACAACTATTTCAACAAGGAAGCAGGCCATTATGAAAAAAAGAACCGTTCCCCTTTTGGTGAGCATTTTTGTGGGGATGATCCTCACGCTCTCCTGTTCACTCTCTGGCCTGATCGGCTCGGGCGCGGAGCAGGGCGTTGACCTTACCAAGGTAGCACTCGAGGCGTTTGCCACCGGCCAAGCCGTGGCGCAAAACCCAGTAGTGGATACCACCAAAGTTGTGTTGGAGCTGCAAGCCACTCAGGCTGCCTCAGACCAGCAGCAGCTCGCCATAGCCGAAACGCAAAAAGCCATGGCCATTACCCAAGAGGCTTTGGCAGCGGTACCGCCGGCTGGCGTTGTGCAAGCCGAACCCCCCGCAGTAGAAGCCGCCCAGCCCACCCCCACCGAAGATATGACCGAAAAGATCAAAGGCGCTAAGATCCTTGTGTATGAAGATACCCAGGATATTGGTCTTTGGGTAAGCGACGCCTTGGATGGCATGGATGTGGAGTACGTCTTTGTTGCTGATCGCATTGGCACATTGATGGAAAACCTCAACTCGCCGATCAAATGGGATCTGATCATCATTGCCGCGGAGTCGAAAACGAGTGTACAAGGCGAATTTTGGGATGTGATCAACGAGAAAGTTACCAAGGATAAAACCGCCCTGATCGCTGAGGTTTGGTATGTGGATACCTTGGGCGGCGGCCGCCTTAAGAACTTGCTGACCAGCTGCGGTGTGCAGTTTCAGGCCGATTACCCTCTGGCGGAATCGATCTATTGGTTGGATGAAGGTCACCCGCTGTTCGCGTCGCCCAATATCGCTATGCCGCTCATCCACTACTCGCGCTATTGGACGTGGCAAGCCGGCGATTATCTTCGCCTGGCGCCCGGAAGCAGCGCCACCCTTTTGGCAGGCGCTTTCCAAAAACGTAAATCAGATTATGGCTTGATCACCTCGTGTATGGATGGCCGTGTTGTTATACAGACCTTCTGTAACCACGATTTCCACAAGGATGAGATCACTCGCTTGTGGCAGAACTACGTTACCTACACCCTGACAAGCCACTTTAAGGCGATGCCGTAGTTGTACTGAAAATAAATATTTCCGCCCTGATGAAAATCGGGGCGGTTTTTTTGGGGGGTTTATTTGGGGAAGAGCACAGCGCATTAATTTCACGCAAAGGCGCAAGGCACGCGAAGAATGGGGGATTAGGCACGGTTGAGTTTGTTGGCTTTGGCGAGCGTGAGTACTAATGGTGAGGGGTAGGCAGTGCCGCCCCGTTACGTAGGGTGTTTTGGTTATTTTTAATATATTCATAACAAGCAAAGGCGCAAGGTACGCGAAGGGCGGGAGGGCAGCAATGGGTGTAGAAGGTTCGATAACGGTCATCCAAACCCAGGAACAGGCGTGGGAATAGGAAGAGTAAAATGGATGAAGCTATGGCAAAATACAGGTAGAGAATTAAGTAAACCGAGGTGATGATGAGAACCGTGAAAATGATTAAGGACCTATTTTCCTTGCGAGCTGGGCTTGCTGGCTCAGTGGGTTTGGTGCCGACAATGGGTTTTTTGCATCAAGGGCATCTCTCGCTGATCGAGCGAGCGTTGGCCGAGAACGACCATGTTATCGTCACCATCTTTGTTAACCCATCGCAATTTGGTCCCAACGAGGACCTAGCCCGTTACCCACGCGACCTTGAGGCAGACTTGCAAAAGATCGGTGGGCTGGGCGATTGTATTGTGTGGTTGCCCGAGGCGGACGAGATGTACCCGGGAGATTTTCAGACTTGGGTGAATGTGGAGAACTTGACAGCGCCGCTGGAAGGCGCGATACGGCCGGGGCATTTTAGGGGGGTGACCACTATTGTAGCCAAGCTGTTTAATGCAACCCAGCCGAACCGAGCGTATTTTGGCCAAAAAGATATTCAGCAGGTCACAGTGATCTCGCAGATGGTGAAAGACCTCAATTATCCCATTGGCATCGTAGTGTGCCCCACCGTGCGCGAGGCAGATGGCTTGGCAATGTCGAGCCGCAATACCTACCTAACCCCTCAGCAACGTGCCGCCGCGCCGGTGATCTACCGCTCGCTGCGGTTGGCGGAAGCGGCGTTTGCGGCGGGCGAGCGCGACGCGGCAGCCTTGCTTGGCTTGGTAGAAAAAACCATCTCCGCGGAACCGCTAGCAATGATCCAATACGTTGCCTGTACCGATAGAACCACCCTGCAAGCCGTGGATGTGCTGGAAGGGTCGGCGGTGATCAGCTTGGCGGTGCATGTGGGCAGCACCCGCCTGATCGATAATATTATTTTAGGGTAAAGGTGGAGCGGTGAATGGGGCAGAAGCCCCATTGGTGGATGGCGTTGCGATGGATTAGCGTGCCATAGCCTTTGTGTTTGCGAAAGCAGTAGTGGGGATATTCGGCGTCGAAGCGTATCATCATTTCATCGCGGGCGGTTTTTGCCAAAACGGAAGCCGCAGCGATACTTAGGGAGACGCTCTCGCCTTTTTTGTAGCGCTGGCCCGGGTAGGGGCATTTTTTCCAATGGATGAAATCGAACAGGTAAAAATCCGCTTTTCGTTCCGCGGCTTCAATGGCGCGCGTCATGGCTAGCTGGTTGGCGGGCTGAATGCCTATTTGGTCGATCTCCTGCGAGGAAACAACGCCGATCGCCCAAAAGGCGGCAATTTCCTTGATCTTTTCTGCCCAATAGGCGCGGTCAATGGGCTTCATTTTTTTAGAATCATACACACCGGGTAATAGGTCGGGCAGGTTGTTTACAGGGGGGAGTACTACTAATCCGGCAACGATCGGTCCAGCCAAGGCACCCCGTCCGGCTTCATCAACACCCCCAATGACTGTTCTTTTTTCCGACCAGTGCGACCGTTCGACATCCAACCCGGGAGGGTCAATCATATTTTCCGGCGGAACCGTTCTTGCGGATCAACAGCAGATCCCTGAACATCTTTGAGGAATCCTTGAAGACGTTCACTTTGCTCTCAGAGTTGAAGTACCACGGGATTGGGATCTCAAGGATGGGGAAGTTTTTGCGGCTGGCAATGTAAAGAAGTTCCACATCAAAGGACCAACCCATTAGGGTTTGGCGCATGAAGATCTCTTCCACGGCGTCTTCGCGAAACATCTTGAAGCCGCATTGGGTATCGTTGAGGGCGGGCAGCACCAGTAATCGGATCAAGCTGTTGAATACCCGACCGGTAATGTGCCGGTAAAAAGGCTCGTTGTAGCGAACCGCCCCCGGCGCTTCGCGCGAAGCGATAGCGATGGGAACATCGACATGGGGCGGTAAAAACTTTAAGATCTCATCCGGCGGCATCGAGAGGTCGGCATCGGCAAAGAAACGGTACTTGCCAGTGGCATGGGTCATCCCCACGAACACAGCCCTGCCCTTGCCGGCTTGGTCCTCGTGGATCACTTTGATCAGCTCGGGGTAACGAGCCATAAACTCGTTGCCGATCGCCAAGGTGCGGTCGCTGCTGGCGTTTTCAACAACGATCACCTCACTGCTGAAGCTTTGTTTGCCAATAAAGTTGATGAGCGCCTCCAGCGTGGCTGGCAAACGGGTCTCTTCGTTATGGGCAGGTATGATGATGCTTAGAAATTTTTGCGCCATGAATGGATGTGCGGTAGGTGAGCGATCAGAGTTGTGGAACGTTCACAAGGGTATCGCTGTTGGCGGCGGCTTGATTTGTTACAAACTCGCCCACCAACTTGAACTGGGACTGGATATCAAAGGTAGTTCCCAAGTAGGCTTTTCGATCTCCAGAAACAACGGTCTTGCCGTTCTTAAGCAAAACGATCAGGGCGTCGCGCGAGACGATGATATTATCCGAAAAAGCTGCTCCTCGTTTTTCAAAGCCACGAACAAACTCAATTTGCCCGTTGGCGGTGTAGCGTACAGCGTCAACCATTAAATCTATCTTTTTAATTTTCATCAGGACCTCGGAAATTTGTATTGGTTTTATTTTACAACCAATCGTAAACTTAAGGATAAATAAAAAAATTCCGTTGAAAAAGATCAACGGAATTATGGTCGGGGTGGGCGGACTTGAACCGCCGGCCCCCGCGTCCCAAACGCGGTGCGCTGCCAACTGCGCTACACCCCGAT
>CAZSLN010000093.1:0-8788 GCA_964607645.1 uncultured Anaerolinea sp. | reverse complement strand
CAGTGCCTGATGCAACAGAAGTGCCAGCGAAGATCAGGTTTGGTTGTTCCAATTCACTTATGTCATCCTGAAAGGATGGATCAGAGGTTTTTTTAGATGGGATCGATTCACCGGTCAGAGTTGAGTTATTAGTTCTAAGCCCATACTCCTCGATGACCCTGGCATCTGCCGAAATATTATCGCCTTCTTCCAAGATCAGGATGTCACCGGGTACAACATCAACAGATGCGACTAAATTGTTTTTACCGTCTCTCAGGACATGGCTATAAGTAGGTAAGATCTCTTGTAATTTTTCAACTGCTTTTTCTGCTCGGTACTGTCTCCAAAACGAGAAAAAGGCGTTGGCAATGATCAGCGTTACGATAACAATGCTGAGGATATAATCTTTCGAAATTACGGCAATGAAGGCAGCAAAAAAGAGGATGTAAGATTGGGGATGAAGGAAATAGGAAATGACAGATAATAAGTTAGCTTGGTCATCGTGTTTAACCAACTTATTATCGCCATAAAGAGATTTCCGAGCGAGAGCTTCCTCATGTCCCAATCCCTTTTGGTTCGTTTCAAGGTCTCGGAACACATCCAAGATGGATTGGGAAAAAACTGGAGCGCCAGCCATATTATCGAATTCGGGTCGTGATCTTACTTATCTGATGATTCTTTGGCATGACCGCCAACTTTTGGTTCCTCTTTTGGTAAGGACTCAAGGTATTGGGATAGAAGGGTGGAATCCCCTTCCGAATGGATATTTTCAAATGTTCCAGGATCTAGGGGCCGATCGTATCGAACAGGCCGCCTTACGCCAAACAATTCCCAAAATTGAGATATTAGGATCAAGAGTTGGTATCGATATTCTTGAAATTTGATCGATTGCCATTCAACAATATTGCCCATTTTTCCTTCGATACGTGACTTTTCGCGGATAATTCGATGAATATCAACCGGGGTTCTATGGCCAAATGGGGAAATGAGTAGAACATGCGACATGATGATCAAGACCGCTAAGGAAATGAGCACAACCCAACCGCCCTCTTCCCATTTACTGGTAATTTGGCCAATAAAAATGAATACGGATAAAGCGGTTGCCGTTGTTGTTCCAATCAGACCCCAGGTTCTTGCTTTACCGACGGCTGTTAATTTAATATGTTCGCGCATCGCTAATGCCATCGCGGCAATTGGCAGAAAAACACCAACGCCATAGTATGGCACAGCCGCGCTGGTTTTTCCTCGCACTAATAATTGGATGATGATAGCGGCAATGGCGGCGGCGGTAACAGGTCTGGTAAAGGTCCCTTTCGGGTTGCGATAAACTACAGTTTCAGGTATTTCCCCGATTGCGACATTTCTCCAAGCCATTGCCTGAAGATCTTGGTACGCTGTGAGTGAGGCGAAGGAGAGAAGCATAACCGCAAGAATTTGATACGCCCAGTAGAGGATCGTTCCACCAGGGAAATTACTTAGGACAAACCCTATATAGGCCAAGTTGCCCACCAAAGATCGGCCATTCGTTCCATCAAAAACATTGAAATGGATCGAGAAATATGTTAACAAAAGGGTAGTTACCGCTCCATAAATTATGAAAGAGGATTGTACCGTTCTTCCGATACCAGTCTTTCCACTATAAAAATGCCAAATAAAATCAAGTTTTGCGAAGTGCTTCTTGCCCCACTTCACGAATCCAGGGTCTTCATCAATAACGAATTGGAGTCCGTTTGAGATCGCTTCAAGGCCCGTCAACGCAACCAAACCCTTCATCGACGCGGCGATCATATGCAAAACAGCGCTCCAAAGACTGCCAACTTCTACTTGAGCAGCGGCATCAACAACAGCTGGAACGGTGTCTTTTGAAAAAAACAAACCGGCTGCCATTGTGATGGTCATTAAAAGAAAAATTCCAAGGCTGGTAAAAACGATCCTGGCTGATTCTCCTCGCCCGCGGATCGTGATTACCCACGTAATGCCAACGAGTGTTGCTCCGATCAGAAAATGCCAATACCAATCGATGGCGTAAGAATTTGTGATCGAGAGTAATTGATCCACGCCTGACAGAGTGGAAACAACAATGGTAAAAATATAATCCTGAATTAAAACGACCGCGACGATCAAACTAATGGATGCGCCTAAATATCGCATCGCGGCGGTAAACGCACCACCACCGTCACTAAAAACACCAAGCGCGTACATATACAACCCGCCAAACACAACATTCGCGAGAATGATTACAACCACAGCAAAGTAGGCGTATGGTTTTAAGTCTACCGGTAAGGCACTCATCATTTCGCCGGTTGCATAAAAATAGGATGTGAAATAATCTACGCCAAATAATGCCACTGCGGCAATTAATCCAACTTGGCCAGCGCCATGAACATGTTCGTCATTCTGAGATTCTTTGGGAGAAACCTTGAATGAAATAACGAAAAATACAACAAGCAATAGAATAGCGATAACCATAGGTTAGCCTTAATTTAGAGGAATATTATTTAGTAAAAGCTTCTTCGAGAAGTTTTAACCCAAGAAGGAGATGATGACGGGTTGAGGAGTTAAACCGTGTATCCTGAATGCGTTTGGCAGACTCTTCTCGAGCCGCTCGCACCACAAAAGAGGAAACAAACATGATTCGACCAGCGGGAATGACCTCAAATTTTGTTTCACTCAATGTGAGGTCCTGATCATCAAAATACGGAAGGCTTAGACTCAACCCTCGGTTTAGTGTGCCAGCCGCTGCCCTCGATTTTATGGTTTCAATGATTTTCAAGATCTTATAGCGTGCAACCGCTCTGCCTTGATTTACCAATTGCCCCAGCATTCCGTACCGCTTGGATTGGTATTCAGCGTCTGCCAGAATGTACGGCGCGATGGAAGAAGCCAGATGAAGGATGTTTAGATAGCTTTGCATCGAAACCAAATTGGCTTCAGCTTCTTTTAGTGACCCGATCAGTAGGTGATCTCGGTTATCAACGGAGATCCATTGTGGCAAATAAAATTTCCGAGCGTATGGAACAAAAGGCGTTTGTAACTCACCACGGTTTTTATCCCCAGAACCATCTTCTGTGATGGCATCAGATGCTTGGGTGATGGCTGATTCTAGCTCCCCATCATCTTCTGGGTTTGAAGGGATGCCATCTTCCTCTTCAGGTTTGTATTTAACAGTTCTACCGGAGGGTAAAACATTGTGAATCAAATAATTTGAAGCTGAATATTTTAGTAAACCAGCGCTGAGTGAAATTGCTTGATCAGGTGACTGTTCAAGTTCATTTAGCTTATGGCGTAACTCTTCCTTAATACTTTTGCGCTGCAGTTTATTGAGTAAACTACCAATCGATTGTTCCCTTTGGTTAGAAGGAACCTGGATCGTTACTGGTTGGTCAAGGTTGGGTAATTCACCCACAATTTTATCGGGTAAAGAAAACTTAACACTCGACCTTTGATCGACAAGCGCTTCTGCAATTTGCCTTGCTTGTGCTTCAATATATCGTTGGACGATCACGGGTTGAATTGAGAATAGGTCCTGTTTCTCTTTCAATTCTCGTTCAAAGTCTTCTAAGCGATTCAATTGGGTCTGCATATTATTAATCCTGAAGGTTAGTTTATTAAATATTACCACAAAGAATTTTAAAACAATCAGGTGTCCAACCGGCGATCTGATTGTTTTTGATCAGCTAATTTCTAATTTGAACCAAAGGTATTGATCCAACTTTTTACACTTTCTATTTGCTGGGTAAAGGATTAGGCGGGTGCAGCTGAGTTTTTGTATTTCTTAACTCTTTCACTGGATTCATCAACGGAGCAGGTAGGGGTATTTCTGACTGGAGCGTGGTTGCCAAAGGTTAGATAGGTGAAGCAGCCCCACTAATACTACTAGTCCTGTTATTGATAACACCAAGCCAACTTATTTTTTGTCTGTATTAGCGAGTGGGCAGCCATTGTTATAATTGCTTATTTAAAAATATGTGCTTTAGCTTGCCAAATTGCTTTGAAACCATAAGCCTCTACACGATTGGGTTGATCCCGAACCATCTCATCGGTTGTGTTGATTTTGTTCGAAAAGTGCTGCTCTTGTTATAAATAAACTTACCCCAAAAATTATCTAAAAAGATCAGTTTCTTTAGACCGGATGAGGTCATTAAAATTTCCTTCTGCTAATGGATAAGGGAAACCACGTACATGTACAACGGGCTTACCTTCATTTGCCTGTCCCATCATAAGTGAGGCGGCAGCAGCCAGTTCATCAACAACACCAACGATCGTGATCTCCAAAGTCGATCCATAAAGATCTTTCCATCCCCGCTCATCAATTAAAGCCGGAATGCCAGACAATCCGATCGACATTCCCACAACGCCATTTCGCCAAGCTCGGCCTTGTGAGTCAATGATTAAAACCCCTATATTTTTCCCGTATTTTGAAAAAACCGCATCCCGAATTTTCATCGCTGAAGCGCTTGGATCCACCGGTAACAGTAAAACCGACTGGTTATTCTCTTTCGATCCACTACGAATATTGGAATGATCGATCCCTGCGCTGGCGCAAATAAACCCTAGCTTATGTTCAACGATCAACGATCCTTTTCGAAATCGCACTACTTCATTGCTCTCTCGAAGGATCAATTCAACCAATCTCGGGTCCTTTTCCGTTTCAAGGCCCAATTTGATGGCCTTATCACTAGGAGTGATCGTAGAAAGGTCAACGAATCTGTTTTCAGCCTTGCTAACAATTTTTTGTGTAATGACAAAAATATCATTTTCTGCTATGTTAAGGCTGTTATCTGCCACGCTGGAAAGAATTTCTGAGCTTAGGTCATCCCCGGGCTCAATCATCGGAAAACGCATCAAGGGGGTTATGACCAAAGACATTGGCTACCCTAGACCCGTGATCTTGATACCGGCATTTTTGGAGCCATATTGCTTGTTGAGGTGAATAAGAATGCTGGTCAATCCTTCTACAACAATTGAATTTTCAATCGGACCTGCATCCCAGCCAACGAAACCAGCATCCTTTACCAACTCTATTACACGGCCGCGCGCTTCTTTTGAAGTACCTGTGACCAATACATCACAACCCGTGGATTTGTAAGCATTAAAATGTTCGTATGAAATATTTTGGAAGGCGTCCACAATATCGGTGCCTTCGCCGAGGATCTCAAGGGCTTCTTGCGCGGCGGAACCTGCGGGCGGCATCTGAACTTTTGTCACCTTGGGTGGGACAAGTGGGACCGTAACATCGATCAATAATTTCCCAAGCAGATTTGGTTTGATATGTTCAAGGGTGGTTTTTTGGGCCGAGTAAGGAACTGTAAGAACCACGATCTCACATAACCGCGCAGCTTCCTTGTTTTCCATTCCGGTTACCAGATTGTTGCCAATTCTCTGATTGATCTCCGTGGCTGCGGCGATCGCTTTTCCTGCTTCACGAGAACCAATGATCACATTGTGACCAAATTTGGACCAAGCGTATGCTAAGCCTTTTCCTTCATTTCCAGTTCCACCAATTATTGCGATATTTTTCTTAGCAATTTCCAATTTTTCCTCGTTCATTAGAATTTCGAGTTATACCGTTCCCATACCTTTTTCGAAAGCTCTACGCACTTAGCCGAGATCTCTTTTTCGTCAAGTGTCAGCAACTCTCGATCGAGCATAAGGAACTTACCTTTTACCATGGTCGATTCGATCATAGATTCCCGAAAGCCAAACAACAAGTGCCAAGGAAAATTATATTTATTGAGTTCAGTTGGGGGACGGTAATTCACGATCATAAGATCAGCCGCAAACCCTTTTTTGATCTTCCCCAAATTGGTGTTGAAAAAAGTAGATGCCATTGCCGAATTATTCTTCAACGCAATATCCATCAAAGTATAGCCATTCATCCGGGTCGGGTCCGAATTTTCACTCTTGTGAATTAAATAGGCTGTCTTCATTTCATCCCACATCGAGTTTGAAAAACCATCGTTCCCGAGTGTAACTTTGACACCTTCGGAAAACATTTTTTCAACCCTGGCAACGCCCACCGCATTGTTCATATTCGATCGCGGCTGATGAGTAACCCAAACGCCTCGCTCTTTTAGCATAGAAATATCTGCATCTGAAATGTGAACACAGTGGGCAATGATAGATCTTGGTCCAAGGATCCCATATTTACCCATCAATGGAACTGGGTCCATTTTGAACATTTTTTGAGTGTAGGTCTGGTCATCACGGCTCTCAGATAAGTGAGTATGAAAACCAAACGTATCGTTCTTTTCCGTCGCGCAAATTTCAAGCGTTTCCTCAGAAAGCGTAATTGCGGCATGAAGACCAAAAAAACCAACAAGATCATTCAACTTATCTTTATTTACTTTATTAATAAAGCGCAGGTTTTCTTTGATGCCACTATCTCTCTCTATCTTACCGCCACGGTCAGTTACCTCATAACAAAGGGCGGCTCTAAGGCCAGATCTTTTTACCGTGTCCGCGATCACATCCAACGAACCGTCTATTGCCGCAGGAGAGGCGTGGTGATCGAAAAGGGTAGTGGTGCCATGTTTGATGGCGTCAACTTCGCAGAGCAAGGAAGAATATTCTACATCTTCCATGGTTAGGGATTTATCGAGTGGCCACCATAGTTTGTTAAGGATCTCGTAGAAATTTTGTGGCGCGTCACCTGGAATCGCCATACCTCGGGAGAAAGCTCCGTAAAAATGGGTATGCGCGCAAACATTCCCTGGTAAAACTAATTTACCATCCGCGTCATATCTCGGCTCATTGGGGTAAAGTTCTTTTGCTTTTGAATCGGGAAGAATATCAACGATCTGTTCCCCTTGTACAAGAACAGAATAACCTATTAAGACTTCGTTTGGTTCATCACAAGTGACAACTACAGAATTCGTGATCAGCATAATGGCTCCAAAAAAATTAAATTGTCAGACAATTACAACAGAACAATTTTACTATTGTATTGTCTGATTACGATATGATTTTTGCGCTCTCATTTATTCCGCGATCAAGATCCTGCGGCAACTGGGGCAATTGGTGATCGTGGTATTGCTTCTCGCGGATAGTCTAACATTTAATGAAATATCACTTCCGCAAACCCCACAACAATCATCTCGAATCACCGCGACGGCAAGATTTTTTTTGGTGACCATTAATTCGTCAAATTCAGCTAATAATTGAGGTGATAAAGTCGCCATCAGATCGGATGCGTGCTGTTCAAGTTCAGCGATTGTTTTTGATAATTCGGTGATGGAAAAATTTAGTTCAGAGAATTTTGTAACTTGATTTGATCCAAATTCCTTAAATTCAGATTCTTTGTCCGTAAAGGCGTTTGTGCGGCTATCAAGTTGGCTAAGGATCCCAGCTTCTTCAGTTTCTAGGCTCTCGATCCTTTTCTTATTCAGCGAAATATCTTTTTCGATATCGATCAATTCTTTTGGATTTACAACATTCCCACTGTAAAGTTTCGCTTCATTGAGGCGGTTTTTTTGCTGCAACTGAGATTTTTCCACATCGATTTGGCTAAATTTATTTTCAAGATCCGATATGTTATGAGAAATATTTTCGAATTCTTCCGAGAAGGCAGCATTTTTTGATTTGTCAGCGAGGATGACATTAATGCGGTTTACTTCAGCTTTTGTTTTGGCGATGGTGGATTTGATCGTTTGCAGCTTCAGGAGTGTTTGGGCATTATTCATTATTTTGGGAGGTTGAAATAGTTATAGACAACTTCAGATATCTTCGAGATCATACCTGAAACTGGTTCCCATACGGTTTGTACAGGATGATAGACATAAATTGTCAGAATATAGTCGCCGTTTGGGGTAAAAATGATCCCCGCGTCAGAGATATTTTGGATCACACCGTCAGCACCACTGATCCAACCATGTTTGTGGGCAATTTGGGTGCCTTCAGGTAAGCCGGCTTCTATCAGAACGCCAATTCTATCTTGTTTAAGGTAGGTAAGGAAATCATTACAAATTGTTTTACTGAATTTTGTGGGCGAGATAGCAGTAAAACTACCATCCCCCGTTTTTGAGCATTTATAAATATCCGAAAGCAGCTGTCCCATATCGGATGGAGTGGTTTGATTGTAACTATCCGGATTTGTAAATACATCGATTCGATTGTTGGCGGGGGTTGAATATTGTTGTAACAAGGGAGCGCCATCATAAAAATACCCACCAATAAAGGTATTCTCAAGCCCTAAATTTGCCATATCCTCTGAGACAATAAGTGGACCGCCAATAAAATCCATTAGCGCGTCCGAAGCAGGGTTTTCTGATTTTGTGATCATTTCTGTGATCAAGTCTCTTTTTTGTTGGTCAAGCTCTGGTCCTAACCGGTTGTATACAGAAAAAAGGATCGGAATTTTGATTGTGCTGGAAGCTGTAAAGGCGATATCCGGCTCAACAGGGAGAAGATTATTTTGGTTGTAGCCAAAATGAAGAATTTCACCAGTGGTAAGATCTTCTAGATAAACACCAACAACACCATCAAAAGGGGTAGTTTCAATGATTTGCGTAATTGAAATCTGAAGGTTGTCAAAGTTTGGTCTTCCCGCGTTGGTTTTCGCCAAGGTTAGGGTAACAGTACGGTTATTGAAGGAGGTGAGCGCTGCCTCAATTGTTCCAACAGCGCTTTCTGTTTGAATAACATACCCAGGTTCGCCTTCAATGAAATTCGTTTGCCCTGGTTTTGGTTTGGCAGGAATTGATGGTTGGTCGTATCTGGTCTTGATCTCTGTTTCAATATAATTAACTAATCTTTCCTTATTTGAGGAAAACACCAAAGGAATATCAGTAGGGGTTGATTGAACGTTCCA
>CAZSLN010000092.1:0-8881 GCA_964607645.1 uncultured Anaerolinea sp. | reverse complement strand
TATCTCTTGTAAAAAGGTATTGGTAATATCGATGGCAAGGGAGATAATGCGATCATCATCTAATTCAACCAGAGTAATGGAGTAGGTACGATCATGAAATGGGATGGAATCGAGCCGTATCGATTCTTTGGTTTTTTGCACATACTCAACGGCTTGAATAAATTTTTGCAGATGCAGTTTTTCGAGCATAGAGGATAAGGGTTTGCCCTGCAGGTTCGTGCCGCTGGCATTACTGGCCTGCTCATTCAACTCCTCTAAGATCATATCAACGATCATGCCGCTTTCATTTCGCACGGTAGAATAGATCACGGTTTGGGCGGGGATATTGGAGAAAAGCTCGATGTATTTTTCGTGGTCGTGCAGAAGGGTTTGTTCGGTGGCAAGTTTTTTAGTGACGTCCTCGGCTAGTACGTACACCTGTTTGGGCTTGATTTGCCCCTCGCTAAATACCGGGGTGGAGGTAAGTTTAACCACCCGATAGTCTAGATCAGAAAGAGCATTTGCCGGTTTGAAAGGCGCGGTGAGAAAGAGTTTGACCATTACATCTTTGACCGGGTTTCCGGTTGTCAGCGTGATCATGGCTGGAATGTCTTTTGCCAGTAAGGGTTTGTTATCCATGGAATAAGCGGCGGAAGCGGCTTGTTCCATGTGCATGCCAACAAAATTTTGGCGTTCAACGCCAAAAATACATAGGGCGGCATCGTTCACCCACCGTATTACGCCAAGGTGGTCTAATATCAGCACACCCATTGGTAGGTTTTTGATAAATTGGAAGGAAAGATCGAAGCCATCTGAGAGGAAGCCATCATTCGCTTCACTCGGAGGAAGGTCATTCACATATTTCCCGCGAACGTTAGGTTTATTCATTTTTTTGTCGCAAGTTTCAGCCGCACACGTAGGTTTTCTTAATTATACAAACAAATTAGCAAATAGGTTCATTCTCATTGCCGCACTTTACGCCAGTGATCGTATCTCACGATCCGCCATGGGAAATACGAAAATAACAAAGTTCCGCGGCTTTTCTCACATCCATTCCTTCCCGTGAGTGCAACCAGAAATCTGGTAAAGCAAGCATTTTTTGATGGGTAGCTGGGGGTCGAACCTAGTTTGGGATTGAAGAGCGTAGGGTGGAAGTTAGCGAAGTTGCCGGGCAAGCTCTGACTATGGGGGTCAGTTCTTGCGCGGGAAGGGGTTGGTGCCCGCGGGTAACACGCTATTTGCGGTCAATGTTATTGCCGGCGGGGTCGTACAGCACAGCGGGGTCTTGGTTGGTATTATGCCAAATGGGGTCAACGCTGTTGCAATTAAAGCCGTTTTTGCCTTTTTGTGAGAAAATCCTCAGCGTTTCGCCAACCTTCAGGGTTGTGCCAAGCGGGCACACCTGGTCGCCGCGTTCAGAGACCAAGTACCACCCCTTCAGATCAATATCAGCGGTGGAGTTGTTGAAAAGGTCGACGTATTCCGATTTCACATTCACTTCGGTGATCCAAATAGTGCCCGGAAGGAAATTGCCAACCGAAGTATTGGTGCCGAAATTCTCGATGTTTCGCGCGTTGTGGTTGTTTTCTGTTAGCCAAATACCCAGGTGCGCTTCGCGGGCTTTCAGTTCCGCCTTTGCCAGCTCCCAGCGGCAGGCGGTATCGGGTTCGTAGGGTTCTTCCTCGGCCAGGCCTAAGGCAACTAGCTCATGGTTTACCCAAATATCGCCCACAAAAACATAGCGCAGGTAACGTTTGTACGAATCGACATCTGTGGTATCTGTATAAAACGTAACCTCTTTACCGAGCACTAAGTCAACATTCTTCTGGTAGGCTTCCATGCCCAGCTTGGTTTGGAACTGGGTCACTTCGGGGGTATCGATGCCAATATAGCGAATCGTTTCAACTCCGTTTTTCCCGAGGACCTTAATGGTATCCCCATCCGCCACCTCAACCACTTTTGCAGTAACCGCCGAGCTCACATCCACGCAGTCAGGAAAGGCGGATGGGTCCAAAGAGACCACTGGGGTGGATGTTTCGAGTGCTGCGGTGGTGATGCGCGAGGTTTCCGAAATAGGCTCATCGAAAACGCCGAACGAAGAAAGCACCATGATGATCATCGAAGTTACGCAAACAATGGCAACACCCGCCACAATAATGAAGAAGGTGCGCTTAGAATGGGAGATTTGCCGGAACAAGGAAGAGAGAAACATAATAATAAGCATTATACATCCAAACCGAACCAAGTGCGACGAGTTACCACATTAAACAGAATAGTTCAAGACAGTATCAATATTTTCAATATATGCCGATACTAATATAAATAAATACAACTTTCTATAAATATTATTAAGTTATTATTAAATTATCCTTTACAGGTGTTGACTCTAAGAGCCAAATGGGTATAATGTTTAAAGAATCGATTTTATAGGAGAGAAAAATGCGCAATCGAACTCAGTTAGCTTTAGGGATCATCCTGATTTTTTTCGGCGGTTGGTTTCTGGCAATTCGGCAAATTCCTAGCCTGCAGCAGATCTCTGAACTTTATATGACCTACCCAGTGAACATCATTGCCATCGGCGCGATGATCTTTTTAGTTGGGCTGTTGGTGGGCGCGCCAGGGATGGCTGTGCCGGCGGCGATCGTAGCGGGCATTGGCGGCATTTTGTACTACCAGTTCAAAACCACCGATTACACCTCTTGGTCGTTTATGTGGTCGCTTATACCAGGCTTTGCCGGAGTAGGCGATTTGGTGAATGGGCTGCTCAGCAGCAACCAGGAGAAGATCCGGTCTGGCGCCAACGCCGTTTTTGTTTCGGCGTTGCTCTTTTTAGTGTTCGCCACTCTATTTGGACGCTTGGCTATCCTAGGGCCGTACGCTCCCGCCGTCATCCTGATCGTGGTTGGGGTTGTGGTACTATTTCGCGGTTATAAAAAATAAGAAAGCAGGCCATAATGAAACGATCTAATTTCTTTTGGGGGCTTCTGCTGGTGTTGCTTGGGGTGCTTTTTCTCCTCAAACAATTCAAGATCATTCTAGAACCAATGGATCTCTTCTTCCCGATCGCCTTGGTGATCGCCGGCTTTATGGTGCTCTTTCGGCGCTGGGCAAACACCAGTGCCGTAAATAACCTTGGCGGCGATACCTTCTCCATTCCCCTCGAGAACGCCTCTCGGGTAGATGTGAGCATAGACCATGGCGGTGGCGAAATTCGCGTCGACGGCAAAGCAGCCGGCGGGCTCGCCCTCAGCGGCGCAAACGGCGCTGGCTTGGAAAAAAATCATCAGATGGGCGAAAACGGCTTAGGCATTGAGCTAAAAGCCGGCCCCACCTTTTTACCCTTTATGGGCCCAGATTCGGGCGAATGGCATTTTTCAATCACCCCCTCGGTACCTGTATCGATCGAGATCGAAGCCGGCGCCAGCTCGCTCGATTTGGATCTGACCGAAATAAAGCTGGTATTTTTGCGGGTGCAAATTGGCGCGGCTTCAGTAAAGTGCCAATTGCCCAAAACGGCTGGCAGAAGTTTGGTAGAATTTGAAAGCGGAATGACCAACATCGAACTCATCTTCCCGCCCGATGCCGCCGGCCGCATTCGCTTGGAACAAGGCGCGTCTTCTGTGGATCTGGACCTGCAACGCTTTAAGTTGATTTCCAGCAATCCTGCCCTTTACCAAAGCGATGGCTTTGATACCGCCGAGAACAAGGTTGAGGTCAACCTTGAAGGCGGCGCAAATAACATCAAGATCCGCTAAGGAGTCAGTATGAGGCGATTTAACGTACGTGATATTTTTGGAATAGGGCTCATTGTGTTCGGCGGGCTTTTGTTGCTCGAAAACCTGCACATCATCAAAGGAGCAACCGGTTATTTTTGGGGCGCTATTTGGGTAGCGGTCTCGCTCATCTTCTTCAACGCATTTGCGCGTGATCGCAAATCGGGTTGGTGGAACATCATCCCGGCCATGGTGCTGCTTGGTTTGGGGCTTACTTCAATCATGCCCAAATCGCTCAGCTTCTTAGAAGGCTCCGCCTTCCTTGGCTGCTTGGGCTTGGCCTTCTTCATTGTCTACTTTACCGATAACAGCCGCTGGTGGGGTATCATCCCGGGCGGGGTCATGCTCACCCTTGCCGCAATCAGCGCCTTAGATGGAATGGCGCATGTTGATTCAGGCAGTGTGCTTTTTCTCGGCTTGGGCGTCACCTTCCTATTGGTAGCCACCCTGCCCACCACCGGCAAACCCAACGAGTGGGCCTACATTCCCTCTGTCATCCTACTGGCGTTTGGCGGATTCTTAATGTTGGGCAAAAATGGAAAGTTTTTCGATGAGACCTTGCTGCCTCAATACCTGCCTTACCTACTCATAGGCCTCGGCGTAGTCATATTGGCGCGTTGGTTGTTAGGGAAAAGAGAATAAGAACAATTGCAATGCTTGAAAAAAGGCTGCCTAAGGGCGGCCTTTTTTTATCCCGATGGTTCAAGAACAATGAAGGATGAAAGTAAGAAACCCAAAGCCCCCATTCACCCCCAACTATGCGCCCCTCTGAAAAAGAACAACCCGTACGGGCAACCCTCGCGGTTACCCCATCCGCAAACCAGCAGAAGCCGCTCGGCGAGTCAGCCAGCCTGTCTTTCTAACAACCTGCTTATCCTTCTCACGTCATCCCGTTGTATAATTTTTAAATATGGCAAAACTTCCGGTTTCTTTGCGGGTGAAGGATCTTGTAAAAACCTATGGCAGCGTGGTTGCCCTCAACGGCATTAGCTTTGAGTTGGAGCCCGGCGAAGTATTAGGCGTGGTTGGCCAGCGCGGGTCGGGCAAATCCACCTTGTTCCGCGTTCTTGGCGGCGCCGAAAAAATTACCTCCGGCGAGATACTGCTCAACGACAAGCCCGTTCATCTTCGGAACTCCACCGTCGCCAAAAGCTATGGCATCGAGGCCGTTTACCAAAACCACCCCTTGATGGAAAACTTGGAAGTGTGGAAGAACATCTTCATCGGCACCGAACTCTCGCGCTACGAACCCTTAGCCTTCTTCCCCAAAGATGGCGAAATGTCTTCCATCGCCCGCGACTATTTCAAAAAGTTCGACCTATCGCCCGATCTGGTTAACAGCCTTCCGCGCAACTTATCCAACGAGCAGCGCCAAGTGGTAGCCCTCGCCAAAGCACTCAACCATGATAGCCGCCTGCTGCTCTTAGATGACGCCCTCGCCCCGCTCAGTTTTCAGCGCCAAGGAATCCTTCTCGATGAGATCATCAAGCTTTCCGCCCAAAATGTTTCGGTCGTCATCAGTAGCGATGACCTAAAGCAGATCTTCACCGTTAGCCACCGCATTTTGGTACTCTTCGATGGCCACCAAGCCTCACTGCAACTCACCTCGCAAACCACCCCTCGCGAGATCGTGGAGCTGATTGTTGGCTCAAACAAACAAGACCATATCACCCCGGTCATCTGGGCCTTCGAGAATTACCACACCGCCCAACAGCAAGCCGAAGACCTGCGCAAGAATCAGCAAGCCTTGCAGCAAACCCTAAAAAAACAAGATACCCTCAATCAGCAGCTCTTCTCCCGCCTCGGCAAGCAAATGGAAGCACTCGATCAGCTCAATCTTGCCCTGCAAGAGGCAAACCGCCGCCTCATGACGGAGCGCGAAGCCGAACGCAAAGCCCTGGCCCGCGACCTACACGACCAGGTCATCCAAGACCTGCTCAGTTTTAATTACCAGCTGGAAGACGCCGCGCTTGAGTTCGAGAATCAGGAATTGCGGGGAGAGTTAGGCGAGATCCGCGCCGGCATAAAGGAGGTGGTTAGCAGCCTACGCCAGATCTGCAGCGACCTGCGCCCGCCCACTATCGATAGCCAAGGCTTGCCAGCCGCCATTCGCTCGCTAACCCACCAATGGGCAAACCAATACAATGTAAAAGTAACCCTAGAACTAGACCCAGACCTGGGTCGCCTGCCCGAAACCATCGAGCTATCCGTCTTCCGCATCATCCAAGAAGGCCTGCGCAATGTGCGCAAGCACGCAGAAGCCCGCAACGTGCACCTAACGCTAAGCCGCACCCCCACCGCCAGCCTAGTAGTACACCTGCGCGATGACGGCCGCGGGCTGCAAACACCGATCAATTTTCTTACCCTCTCAGAGGGAAAGCATTTTGGTTTATTGGGGATCAGCGAACGAGTCAGCTTACTCAATGGCACAATTCATGTCGATTCCCCCACGGAGGGCGGCTTGGATCTATTGATCGAGATCCCCAGCCCATACCCTGTTTTTTCTAACTAACCCCCTTCCCAACCCATTATTTTTTCTCCGCCAAGGCGTCTTCCACCACCTGCCGCACCGTGGCGGCATCGATATCCTTTTTATCCAAAAAAGCCGTGGCGCCGGCTTTCATGCCGCTGCGCCGAAATTCCCGATCCGGATAAGCGCTGATCAGGATAACGCGTGTATTGGGCGAGATGGCTTTTACGCGGCTAGCGCAGCGAATGCCGTCTTCATCGTGCAGCACCACATCAATAAAAGCCAGCTTGGGCAATACCAGCGCCGCGATCTTTTCCGCTTCAGCGCTGTCTTCCACTTCAAATAACGAGTAATCCGGGCAATTGCGTGAGATCAGTTTTCCCAGCTGGGTTCGGTAGCGCGGGTTATCATCCACCAGCAAAATGCTCAAACTGTGATTCATTTCGGCATCCACCCTGCTATTATTTTTTTCGTGGTCGTGCTCTATCAGCAGCTCAGGGTTGCGGATGGCAAAGTTGCTGGCCTCCACTCGGCTTTCTACATTAATAGCGCGATACAAGGCAGTCAGGTGATTTTCGATGGTCTTTACGCTCAGCTCCATCACCAAAGCCATTTTTTGGTTGTTGTACCCCAGCGATAAAAAGGCCAGCAGCTGCTTTTGACGCGGGGTAAGCCGTAGTTGGCTTGGGCTAGCCTTAGAATGTTGGTTGAGCAGCTGGTTCACCAACGGATCCGAGATCCATCGCCCGCCTTCCACCACCCTCCGAACCGCGGCCATAAAATCGCTCAGCGGTTGGTCTTTTAGGTGGTAGCCATCTACGCCGGCGTTAAGCAGCCCCACAACATAAGCTTCATCATCGTGCGCGCTCACCACCAAGATCTTCATGGCAGGGTGCTTGGCCTTAAAGGCCAAAACCATTTTCACCGGATCAAAGTCCGGCATATTTACATCCATCACCAGCAGGTCAGGGGAGTTGGTCTCTAACGCTTTCGCCAGATCCTTGCCATTGCCGGCCTCACCTATGATCTGGATCTCCGGCAGGTTTTGCAGCGCGTCGCGCAAACCAGCGCGAACTAGAGCATGGTCATCCGCTAAGTAGGTTTTTACCAGATCTCGGCTCATTTATTCACTCTTTTGCCGCTTCTTCCTTTAATAAACAGGTCAGAACGCTCTTTATTTTGATATGATTGAAGCATTAGGGGAATTCCCCTAATTGAACTAGGGGAATTAAGGGTTTGTGCGAACAACTGAACCCCTTAACATTATAGTGTAAGGCTTTGCGTGCGTAAAGCGTACAGGATGGTATCACTATGAAGAAGAACCTGACATTTATGCCTAAAGCCAATTAACCATATTTTATTTGGAGGAAAGAATGTTTAAAAAGAATTCGATGTATGTAATGTTCGCCATCCTGATGATCGCAGCGACCGTTTTATCCGCTTGCGCACAGGCCGCTGCCCCCGCAGCCAAATTGGCGGTCGGCGTTATCCTTCCCACCAAGGATGAACCCCGCTGGATCCAGGACGAGACCCGCTTCAAAGAAGCCTTCACCGCCGCTGGATACGATGTTGAGATCCTCTTCAGCCAAGGCGATTCCGCTAAGGAAAAAGCCAACGTTGAAGCCCTCATCACCAAGGGCGTGAAAGTGATCGTCTTCACCCCGCAAGATGGCGCTGCCGCTGCCGCCGCTGCTGATGCAGCCAAAGCCGCTGGCGTAAAGGTCATTTCCTACGACCGCCTCATCCGTGATACCGACGCCGTAGATTACTATGTAACCTTCGATAGCATCGCCGTTGGCGCCGCTCAGGCCCAATACTTGGTAGACAAAGCCAGCGGTACCGGCAACCCCCTCTACCTCTATGCCGGCGCTGCCTCCGACAACAACGCTTTCCTCTTCTTCGAAGGCGCTTGGAATGTCCTCCAGCCCAAGATCGCTGATGGCACCTTTGTCATCAAGAACTCCAGCGAAGCCGTAGCCCTTCAGGACAAGGCCACCCTTACCCGTGACGAAATGGGCAAGATCCTCGGCCAAGTTACCACCAACTGGGATTTCAACACCGCCAAGAACCTCGCCGAAGCCAACCTTACCTCCGCTCCCGCGGCCGATAAGGGTAACGTTTCCATCCTTGCTCCAAACGATGGTACCGCCCGCGCTATCGCCGATGCTTTCGGCGCTGACAAAGACGTAACCAGCTATGTTGTCACTGGCCAGGATGCCGAAGAAGCCTCCATCCAGTACATCATCGATGGCAAGCAGTCCATGACCGTTCTCAAGGATGTTCGCACCCTCGTCAACGACGCCATCGCCGCCGCCGTTGCTTTCCTCGAAGGCAAGACCCCCGAGAAGACCAACTCCTACAACAATGGCAAGATCGATGTTCCCGCCAAACCATCCGCAGTCGTTTCCGTGGATAAGGCCAATGTCAAAGAAGCCGTGATCGATTCTGGTTACTGGCCCGCCGCTGACTTCACTGGCCTCGATGGCGCCGCCGCCCCCGCTATGACCGGCAAAGTTGGCGTTATCCTCCCCACCAAAGACGAACCCCGCTGGATCCAGGACGAGACCCGCTTCAAAGAAGCTTTCACCGCCGCTGGATACGAAGTTGAGATCCTCTTCAGCAAGGGCGATTCCGCTAAGGAAAAAGCCAACGTTGAAGC
>CAZSLN010000091.1:0-9257 GCA_964607645.1 uncultured Anaerolinea sp. | reverse complement strand
AAGGGATTACTGGCAGCGAAGGTTTATTTCATACCAAACAAATGGTTGCTTATGGCACCCAAGTTGTTGGCGGCGTAACCCCTGGTAAAGGCGGCGGTTGGGCAAATGAGAACATCCCGATCTTCGATAGCGTGAAAATGGCTGTTGAGACCACCGGCGCAAATACCAGCATTATTTTCGTACCTGCTCGTTTCGCCGCGGATTCTATCTTTGAAGCCGCTGACGCTGGAATCCCCTTTATTGTCTGCATCACCGAAGGTATTCCCGTAAGTGATATGATGCGAGTTCGTAATTACATCGACCAAAAAGGCGTTCGCCTGTTAGGGCCAAACTGCCCAGGCTTGCTCACCCCCGGCGAAGCCAAAGTTGGTATCATCCCTGGAGATATAGCGATCCCCGGCAACATTGGTATCGTCTCTCGCTCTGGAACCCTAACATATGAAGTTCTTTATGCTCTAAAACAGGTCGGAATGGGCTCCTCTACTACCGTTGGTATTGGTGGCGATCCTGTCAATGGCACCAATCATATCGATATCCTCCGTATGTTCGAGGATGATCCAAAAACCGATAAGATCGTTATGATCGGCGAGATTGGTGGTTCTGATGAAGAGAAAGCCGCTGAATTCATTGCCACAAAAATGACTAAACCCGTCGTTGGCTTTATCGCTGGACAAACCGCCCCGGCCGGCAAGCGAATGGGCCATGCAGGTGCCATTATTGAAGGCGGCTCCGGAAGCGCTGCCGATAAGATCAGAGCGCTTGAGAACGCTGGCGTCAAAGTCGCCCGACACCCGGAAGAAATTCCATCACTATTGAGATAACAAAAAAGGGCATAGTGAACAACTATGCCCTTCTCTTTTTAATGGTTCAAAATTTATTTGTGGCTATCGATGTATTTTACAGCTTCGCCAACGGTGGTGATCTTCTGAGCATCGTCATCAGAAATTTCAGCGCCGAATTTATCTTCGAAAGCCATGATCAACTCTACGAGATCGAGTGAATCGGCCCCAAGATCTTCGCGGAAGCTGGCGTCGAGGGTGACCTTGCTCTCATCTGCGCCGATAAGTTCAACTACAATTGCTTTAATTTCATTATAAGTATCTGACATAAAATCCTCCAAAATATGATTTCAAAATTTAGCTTTTTAATTTTATCATTAAGATAAATAACCATAGACAGGAACACATTCTTATGACAGTAGTTACGCCAATTGACCAAAGAAAAGATGAACATATCAAGATCAATCTTGATGAAAATGTTCACTCTGGCTTGACCACAGGTTTTGACGATTACGCCTTCGATCATCAGGCTTTGCCTGAACTAGATCTTTCGGATGTCGACGCCTCCACTACCTTTCTGTCCAAAAACATTTCCGCTCCGATCCTAATATCATCTATGACCGGCGGTTCCAAACTTGCCGGCGAGATCAATCAGCATCTCGCAGAAGCCGCCGCCGAATGCAACATAGCGATGTCGGTTGGCAGCCAAAGGCCAGCATTGGTAGACCCAAAGTCGGCGTCTACCTTCACTGTACGTAAATTCGCCAAAAATATCCCTCTCATCGCCAATTTAGGCGCAATCCAACTCAATAACGGCATGACCATAGATGATTGTAAAAAAGTGGTCGATATGATCGAGGCGGACGCCCTTTATTTGCATTTAAACCCTTTACAAGAAGCTCTTCAGGAGGGTGGCGATACAAATTGGAAAGACCTGCGATGGAAGATAGAGCAAGTTTGCAGAACACTGCCTGTACCAGTATTTGCTAAAGAAGTAGGTTTTGGAATTTCCGAAAGAACAGCAAGGATCCTGATCGAATGCGGTATCGGGGGAATCGATGTAGCGGGCGCTGGTGGCACCAGCTGGAGCCAAGTGGAGAGTTACCGCACCTCCGACCCTGAATTAGCAAAATTAGCCCGGTCCTTCATCCTATGGGGCATTCCCACCACACGATCTATCCAGATGGTAAAAAATGTTGATCCAACCATCCCTGTGATCGCCAGCGGTGGAATACGAAGCGGGATCGATATCGCGAAGGCGATCGCGATGGGAGCGATTCTAGGAGGTATGGCGGGGAACTTTCTAAAAGCTGCCACCACCTCCACGGAGGATGTCCTTAGAATGATCCATTTCACCCAAAAACAACTCATCACTGTCATGTTCGTTGTTGGCGCTGGTACCATCGAGCAGCTTGCCTACACCAAATTACATAATATCAAGGACCAACCATAAATGACCGATCTAACCAAACAAATGTTCAACGCTATCGAAAAAGACTTACAACAACAGGTAGCGCAACTAGATCACAAACACACTCTAGAGTATTTCAATATGCTCACCTACCATATGGGTTGGACAGGAGACGGCTCTGGTGTTGAAGCAACGGGAAAGAGGCTTAGGCCATTGTTGGTATTGCTGAGCAAGGCATCCATTTTAGCAAACGAAAAAGAGGAAATAGGTGAATGGGAGAGCGCGGTACCCGCCGCAAGCGCTATCGAATTAATCCATAATTTCTCTCTCATCCATGATGATATTCAGGATCGTTCAGAAAAACGCCGCGGTCGCAATACCGTGTGGACCAAATGGGGCATCCCCCAAGGCATTAACGCCGGCGATGGCTTGTTTGTTTTGGCGAATCTTTCTGTTTTCAAAATGAGCGGAAAACACCCTTCTGATCGGATCAATCGTGTGAGCGAATTGATCCAAAAAACCTGCCTCGATCTCACTCGCGGGCAATTTATGGATATATCCTACGAAACGCGTACCGATCTCACCGTTGAGAATTATTGGCCTATGATCAGCGGAAAAACCGCCGCCCTCATCTCCTGCTGCACCGCCATCGGTGCCATTCTAGCAGGCACGGATGAATCCACCATCGAGGCCTTCCAATCTTACGGTCAATACCTTGGGTTGGCCTTTCAGGTGCAGGATGATATTTTAGGAATTTGGGGGAAAGAAGAAAAAACCGGAAAATCGATCGCCAGTGATCTGATCGAGCGGAAAAAATCACTTCCCGTGCTCATTTCGCTTGAAAAGAAAGGCGATTTTTTTGAGCGTTGGCAAAAAGGAGCCTTCAAACCCGAAGAGATTCGGGAGTTATCGGAATTGCTCGTTCAAGATGGTACCCTTCTAAAAGCCACCGAGATCGCCGAACAAATGACGGATTTGGCCATCAATAATTTACGTATGGCAAACCCGAGAGGCGTCGCTGGCCAAATACTCTTTGATATGACCGATAAATTATTGAACAGAGAACACTAAAGGTTAAACCGTAACGAAATAGTGCGGCACCAAACTGCCTATTGCTGTTTTTTGGGTAGTTTTCTTTTCTCTAAAAAGATTTTAATTTATCATCAAGCTTCATTTCCAACTTATACCCTTTACCTACTTGTCGTTGGTACGTTTGTCATAGTTGAAAAAGTTCAGAGTTAGATTAGTCACTTTCTTCATATGACATTGTGAAAAATTTACCAATAAGTTTTGACTATCAATCATCGCTACGCTATACTAATATTGATTGAAATTCGTATTCGATACGGTAACCATTTAAAATTTTTGGAGGCATTCTATGGCAGGTTTCAAACTTACGTACGCAACAATGTATAATCCCCCTGAAGAATTACATACCCAATTTGATCAATCCATTCAAAAACTGAAAGCCAATCTTGGCAAAGAATATGCCATGATCATTGATGGCAAAGAAGTTTATGCCGATGAGAAATTTGACGATCGAACTCCGATCGACACAAATGTTGTTCTCGCTGTTATGCAAAAAGGCACCGAAAAACACGCCGATATGGCGATGGCTGCCGCACGAAAAGCCTATTTTGGCTGGAGCCATACCCCTTGGCAAGAAAGAATCGCCCTCCTTCGCAAAGCCGCTGATCTGATCGATGAACGACTCACCTACTTAGGTGCCGTAATGTCGATGGAAGTTGGCAAAAACCGCATGGAAGCTATGGGCGACGTAGCTGAAACCGCTGACCTCATCCGCTACTCTTGCGATATGATGGAGCAGAATAATGGCTTTGTCATTCCTATGGGCAAAGACCCCCTTCCCAACCACGATGTAACCAACGTTTCAGTCCTACGCCCTTACGGTGTTTGGCTGGTAGTTAGTCCATTCAACTTCCCATTCGCCTTAACCGGCGGCCCTGCTGGCGCGGCTCTCGCTGCCGGCAATACCGTAGTCCTCAAACCCGCAACCGATACCCCCTTCATCGTACGCTTGCTGGCTGATTGCTTTGTGGATGCCGGCTTGCCCGCTGGCGTCGTCAACTTTGTAACCGGTCCCGGCCGCACCATTGGCGCTGCTTTGGTCAATAGCCCCGAAGTAGACGGCGTTACCTTCACCGGTTCTTACGATGTTGGTATGAAGATGTTCCGCGATTATGCCAACGGCAAATTTGTTCGTCCAATGGTCCTTGAACTCGGTGGCAAGAATCCCGCCATCGTCACCAAGAACGCGAACCTCGATGACGCTGCTCAGGGCATCGTTCGTTCCGCTTTTGGTCTCCAAGGCCAAAAATGCTCCGCCGCCAGCCGTGTCTACATCCAAGAAGAAGTTTATGACGAGCTCGTTGGAAAATTGAAGGACCTAACCGAAAAACTTTCTGTCGGTGATCCTACCGAACGTAAGATCTTTATGGGCCCAGTGATGAACAAATCTTCCTATGAAGATTTCCAAAACTTCAACAAGGAATTAGCCGCCGCCGGCAAATTCCTGACCGGTGGTTCTGTACTCACTGATGGCGATCTCGGCAAAGGATACTTCTGCGCCCCCACATTCGTTCTGGATGTTCCTTACACCCACCGCCTTTGGAAGGAAGAAATGTTCCTCCCGATTACAACGATTGGCAAATTCAAGACTCTTGAACAAGCCTTGGATATGGCAAACGACGTAGACTACGGCCTCACCGCTGGTGTTTACGGCTCAGATGCTGATGTAGAATATTTCTTCGATCGCATCGAAGCCGGAGTAACCTATTCCAATCGCCCACAAGGCGCTACAACCGGTGCATGGCCCGGATTCCAACCCTTTGGTGGTTGGAAGGGTTCCGGTTCCAGCGGAAAGAACGCTGGCGGACACCACTATGTTCAGCTTTACTTACACGAACAGATCCGTACCTCGGTAAAACCAAAGTAACCTGTTCTCATTAACAAGAAAACCCCTTCTGTTTGAGTAGGAAGGGGTTTTCTGATAATACACACCCTATGACTTGGAATCCGGAACTATACAACCAATTTAAGGCCGAAAGATCCCAACCCTTTTACGACCTGGTCAACTTAATTCAACCAAGGCCAAACTTAAAAGTGATCGACCTTGGATGCGGAACAGGTGAACTAACATCTACATTAGTTTCCGTTCTACCCGGTTGTACGATTCTCGGGATCGATACTTCAAAAGAAATGCTCGCCAAAGCCGAAAATTTTTCAAACTCACAAGTTCACTTCGAATTTGGCAGCCAAGAAAACCTGGAAGGGCCTTGGGATCTGATCATCAGCAATGCTGCCTTGCAGTGGAGCGACGATCATTCGATCCTGTTCCCCGAAATTTTCGAACACCTCAATGAAAAAGGCCAGCTCGTCATCCAAATGCCCTCTAACCACAATAGCCGCTTTCATCAAGTGATTCGCGAAGTCAGCCAGCTTGAACCGTTTGGTACTCGCTTAGGTGGATACACTCGAACCTCTCCGGTTCTCACGATCGAAGAGTACGCCGATCTTTTTTACCATCTAAATGCCAGAGACCTTCTCGTTTTTGAAAAGATCTATCCCCACGTTCTTTCTAATGTTGATCAAGTGATCCAGTGGTTGTCTGGCACTGCATTGCTGCCCTACCTCGATCGCCTTGGGGATCTGAAGCAGCTATTTTTGGAATCAATTCGCTCGTCATTGCACCAAAGCAATCCCCAAGAGCCGCTTTTTTACCCATTCAAACGGCTCTTTATTTCTGCGAAAAATTATTGACAAAAATATCGTTCTAAGAAGGAAAATATGTCCAAGATTACTTCGTTAAAAAATGCCATTAGCGCACACGTTCAGGATGGTGACCTGATCTACCTAGCGGGATTCACCCACCTGATCCCATTTGCCGCCGGCCACGAGATCATTCGGCAGAAAAAGAAAGACCTGACCCTCGCCCGCGCCACCCCCGATCTGGTCTACGATCAGCTAGTTGCCGCTGGTTGCGCAAAAAAGATCATTTTTTCGTATATGGGCAACCCGGGCGTAGGCTCATTGCGCATTGTTCGTAAAGCCATCGAAAAAGGAGTGCTTGATTGGGAGGAATATTCCCACTTCGGGATGATCAGCCGCTTGCAAGCCGGAGCTACGGGCCTCCCCTTTATGCCAATGAACCAAACCGGCGCTACCTCCCTAGAACAGGCGAACCCCAACATCAAGCGCATCACCGATCCCTACTCCGGAAAAGAATTGATCACGGTGCCCGCTCTCAATCCTGATGTAGCGATCGTTCACGTTCAACGCTGCGACGCAGAGGGAAATTCGCACATATGGGGCATCATCGGTGAACAAAAAGAAGTCGCCTTTGCCGCAAAAAAAGTGATAGTCACCACCGAAGAAATTGTTGATGATTCCATCATTCGCTCCGATCCAAATCGCACCCTCATTCCAGGTTTTATCGTAGACGCGGTTTGCCTCGTTCCTCACGCTGCGCATCCCAGTTATGCCCAAGGCTATTACGATCGCGACAATCACCTCTACATTGAATGGGATAAGATCAGCGAATCTGAAGAACTTACCGCCAAATACCTCGAAGAATGGGTATATGGAGTGGTTGACAGGGAAGAGTATTGGCAGAAATTAGATGACCAAACCAAACAGACCCTGAAGATCGAAGATAAATTTAGCGCTCAAACCAATTACGGAAAGTATTAAGTCTTTGAGCTATCTCATCCCCTATTCTGACTTCGGTGGATCTGGTAGGACGATCGTTTTCCTTCATGGAAATGGTTTTCCGCCGGAATGTTATTCCCCGTTGCTGAATATCCTCGCCACCCAATATCACGTTATTGGTATGCATTCACGTACGATGTGGCAAACAGAAGTGCCGGATTCAATCCTCACTTGGAAGATCTTCGCCGATGATCTTACTCTTTTCATCAAACAGCATCAATTGCAAGATGCCATTCTAGTTGGTCATTCATTTGGGGCATTATCCGCCTTACGAACCTTACAAAATGATCCATCCTTGCATAATCCCCTCATAATGATCGACCCCGTGATGGTTTCACCGCTGCGGCTCATAAAGTTGTACTTGGCAACTTGGAAGAAAAAAACAACGATGGGTCAGAAGCTGAGACAAGCGGCATTACGCCGAAAAAGGGTTTTTTCATCGTTGGAAGAAGCGGAAATAACCTATACCGGAAAGCCAATTTTTCGTTTGTTTTCTCACCAACAAATGAAGGCATTCGTGGTAGGGCTATTACGTTTGGTAGACGGAAAATATCAGCTAAAGATCTCGCCCGAATGGGAAGCCAAGATCTATGCCACCGCGATTTACAAAGATATAGATATTTTTCTTAAGATCCCATTTTTTAAAGAGAGATCCTTGGTCATTTGGGGAACCGAGTCAGATACATTTCGGATCGACGCGGTAAATTTCTTAAAGTTAGTGAACAAGAACTTTTTGATAAAAAAGATCGAACATGCCTCTCACTTAGTTCCTTTTGAAAGACCTGAAGAAACAGCTACCTTGATCCTTGAAACTTTATCGGAGAATTTATGACAGACCTAACCTATTCATCAGTTGAACTTATGATCATCCATTCCTCCCGCCTCTTACGGGATGGTGATGTTGTTTTTGTAGGGGTAGGGCAGCCAAACCTAGCCTGTAACCTTGCCAAACGCACCCACGCACCCAACCTCACTATGATCTACGAAGCCGGCGTGATTGGCGCTGAACCAGAACGCCTTCCCCTTTCGATCGGTGATCCAACCTTGGTAACCGGCTCGCTATCTGTTGTAAGCATGTTTGATATCTTTTCCTTGTATCTGCAAAAAGGAAACGTTGACGTAGGTTTCCTTGGCGGCGCTCAGATCGACCGCTACGGCAACATCAACGCGACCGTGATAGGCCCGGATTATAACCACCCGAAAACTCGCCTACCCGGCTCCGGTGGCGCTCAAGAGATCGCTGCCTGGGCAAATCGCTGCTACATCATGACTCCGCACCAGCTTCGGCGGTTTCCCGAAAAAGTAGATTTCCTCACCTCCGCTGGATACATTGACGGCAAGGGCGCCCGCGAAAAAGCCGGCCTGCGCGGCGCCGGACCAGTATGCGTAGTCACCGATCTGGGAATGCTTGAACCAGATGAGAATGGCGAATTGGTTTTAACCACCCTGCACCCAGGAAAAACAGCTGACCAAGCGAAGGCAAACACTGGCTGGGATCTGAAGGTATCAAAAGACCTTAAAATTTCGAGCGATGTCACCCAAATTGAGCTGGATATTCTAAGGAATGAATTAGACCCATCCGGCATTTATTTGAAATAAAGTAGGTTGCTTTTCAAAGCAGAGTCTCATTTTCAAACAACTTCCATTTGGTCAACCAAGCGAGGTTAGCACCAAGAATAAACTGTGATAAAAAACCAAAGTGCCGAAAGAAATATTCGGCACTTTGGTTTTACCGGGATCAATCAGAATAACAAGGTATTCCTTTTCCACCTCACGACTGAAGGCAATACCATTCTGTTTTTTGGTGATCGTATTTTGCGCAACCGACTTTTCTTCCGACCATTTTTAAGTTTCTTAAATTATTTCCCGATCCTCATTTTTTGGAACCCATTTCACCCCCATTGGGTTATTATCATTAATATGATCTTTCATCCGAAAATTAAGGCAGTGATCTTTGATCTTGGCGATACTTTGATGCTCCCAAGTGGTTCGTGGGAAAGCGTCTTCCTTCACGCTAGCTCTGCTCTGCAAAATTATCTATGCGAAAATTATATCATCCCTCCAAGCCTCAATTTTCGATCTATTTTCTTGGAAAGCCTCAACGAATACTATCAGATCCGAGAAAAAACCTTACGCGAAACAACAACTTCCGCGCTTCTAAGGGAGCTTTTATCTAAGTACCAGATCCGCCCAACTGATGATATCGAACTCAATGAAGCCCTTGATACTTTTTACCAAGTAGCTCGCTCGAACTGGCACATCGACCCGCAATCTCCCGTAACCCTGCGAAAACTACGCGAGGATGGTCTTCAGATCGGTATGATCTCGAACGCTGGAAA
>CAZSLN010000090.1:0-9484 GCA_964607645.1 uncultured Anaerolinea sp. | reverse complement strand
GCCACTTACCACATCAACGGATCTCCAACAAAAATACTTATCTTTCCCGCTCGGTCCCTACTCCACGTAGATCTCTACGTGCTCGTTATCCTTTTCGTCCACAACATCCACGATCTTGCCGGTCATCCCGCTATGCAGCGCTTCCATGATGGTCGCCATATCCACCCCTTCCACCTCCGGCGCAAAGTGGGCGCCGATCTTGATGCCCGATTCGATCAGCGGGATGGGAATCTGCACGGTCGCTTTGGCGCGGCCGGTGTTCATATCCGTGACCTTTACCCTCAACCACTTTGCCCCGCCTGGGGTTCGGTTGGTAAAAGGAAAGCTGGTTTTCTTCCGGCTATCGCTAAGCGCAGATAGCAGGCTGGCGCCTTCTTCGGCGCTGATCTTTCCTTCATCGATCATTTTGAGGATCTTCATCCTCTCTTCAGTGGTTGCCATTTTATGCCTCCTATGCGATAAACACGGTTACTTTTTCGCCATTGCTTCCATCAATATGCACCAACAAGGGGTTTTCTCGTTGAGCCGGGTCTTCCAGCGCGTCCAGGATGGGTTGCAGTGCGCCTTTGCCAATATTGCTGGTGATATTTCCAAAAAAAGCGATCGCCCATGTGATCAGCGAAAGCGGTACAGAGATCACAATTCGCTTGGGTGAATTCGCCTTATTGGGCTGCACATCCACATATAACCAACGTTTGCCACGGTTCGTGATCGCCAACGCGATGATGAAGACACCAATAAAAAATGGTAGGCTGGCCAGAAAGAACCAAAAACCAACGCCATTACTCAACACGGCTGAGTATAACCCAATTGCCCCAGCCACCGTTAGAACTACCCCAATGCCGGTGGCAATACCCCACAAAGAGCGAGCCTTCTTCATCTGCGACTCCAGTTCGGGGTCAAGAATGGGGGTGCTGGGCTCCGCTTGCTGATGATCCAAGTCGGGGGCAATATCCACCACGCCATTCGCCTCGCCGGTAAATCCAGCGGGAACCGATTCCGTAGCACCCATCGGGGCATTACCGTCATCAACTTCTTCTTCGCCCAGCGCGTGTATCAAGGTCAGCGCTTGATCGGCATTGATTTTGCCGGAATCTAACATTTGTAAAACTTGTCTTTTTTCGGGGTCGGTCATAGTGGTACCTACTTTCCTTCCAGCGCGGTTAATAGCGTTTCAGCCTGTTCAATGGTGATCTTCTTCTCTTGCAGCATCTTTAAAATAGCCAATCTCTCATCATCCGATACCGCGTCGCCAGCGGGTTGGGCTGACCTTTGCGGTGCTGAACCACGCGGGTACGCGTCGCCGCGTTGGCCCACTTTGATACCGGTATGGTGAGCGCGTCGATCTGCGCTGTTCATTTTGTCTTCCACTTTGCGCATCGCCCGCTCTACCCGGCTTTGGATCATTTCGCTTAGGTTGCCAGCCATGCCGGTGGCCTCCATCGCGCGGCGCGTGGCTTCTTCGGTGATGCGGTTGATGCGTTCATCTAAGTCCGCGGACCCGCCAGCGTAATCGCCAAAGCCCGATGGGTCATCGCGGCTGGTAACGATCACTTCGCCTTCCGCGGTCAATTGAATGGGGCATGTTCCCGCGCCAAGGATCAGCTCGCGGGTATTTCCATCCTCCACAGATCTTACACCGGGCATATCCACCCGAATATCACCATCAGCATCTGCGCTTAGTTTTAGGGTAGCATCGATGCGTGCTGGTAGATGCGCCAAGATATCCCCTTCGGCTTCCACATAGATGGCCGAGCCAGGCAGCGGTTTTAGGTACAGAGCAGCATCTCCGCTGGTTCGTGCCCACAAGTTGTTTTCAAAACCTCGGATGGTCAGGTCGCCTTCCGCGTCGACATGCAGATCGCCAGATACATCCTTGACGGTCACATCCCCCGCCACCCGTAGTATCTTAACACTGCCGTGGCAGCCCTTAATGGTGAGATCGCCATCCACGTCATCGATCAGCAGGTTGCCCACATTGCGCAATTGCAGGTCGCCGGCTAATTGACGCAAGCGCAGATCACCATCGATGGCGCGCACATCGGTATCGCCCTCCGCCACCAACACGTTGATATTGAGGGTGCTCTTTACGTACACCACCAAGTCATCCTCACAGCTCAGGTCGATCTCATCGCCATGCGAAGAAACCGAAAGCTCTTCTTCATCACACTTGGTTACCAACTCGCTGCGCTCCCAACCGATGATCTGCAGATCGCCCGAGACCATGGTTAGGTTTAGGTTGTTGATGCCTTCAAGAGAGATCAGTTTCTGGATCATTCCACCTCACTTTGGCCGCTTAGGTCGCCGCGCAAAATTCGCATCGCGGCATCAGCGGTGATCTTACCCGCGTCTAAGTCATCCAACACCTGCCGCCGCTGGTCGTCCGTCACTTCCACTGGTTCTTCGCGGCCGGGCTCAAACCCAAGCGAGCGGATAACTTCCAGCAGTTTGTTGCGCAGCGTGGGGTACGAAAGACCCATCTCTACCTCAACACGGTTCAACTTGCCCTCGCATCGAATAAATGTGAGCAGAAAATCGGTTTGCTCGCGGGAGAGATGAGAAAAAGGCCCGCCGCCAAAACGCCCTTCCAAACTGGTATCGCAAGACTCGCATTTTAGGCGGGTTATAGTGAGTTCACCCTGACAAACCGGGCATTGCGTGAGAGAATTATTCATACGATCTGCCTTTTCAATACCCTCAATTTCTTTTTCAAGGGCTATAATTGTAGTTGAGAAGAAAAAGTCCCTTCTCACTTCTTATTATAAATATATTTATATATTTGTCAATATTCTTTATTTATTTTATATATTATTTCAATATTATTGATACCGAGTTCAATGTACCAAGGAGCAACACATGATCAGGATCACCAGCTTTGATATTCGAACAGAAAAGAACCAAACCACCAGCCTTGATGAGCTGGCAGCGGTACTGGCTGACCCAAACCAGATCGTCTGGCTCGATTTTGAAAACGAACCAGTGGATAGCGCTGAACCGATCTTGCTCAATACCTTCAAATTTCACCACCTGGCGGTAGATGACGCCCTTGAGGAAACCCACGTGCCAAAGATCGATGACTGGGGCGATTATCTTTACATCGTTCTCAACGCCATCACCATCGAGCATAACGATTCCATCTCGCTGCACACTCACGAACTGGATATCTTCCTCGGGAAGAACTACCTGGTTACGCATCACGATGATTCCATGCCCTTTATTGAAAAAACCTGGACGACTCTGGCGCGTGATACCCGACCCTACAAATACGGCCCCGACCGCCTGCTCTATAAGCTGATCGACGATATGGTTTCGGAATATATGAACCAGGTGGACCTATTGGACGACGAGATGGACCTGATCGAGGATGAGGTACTCACCAAAGCCAAGCCCGATACGCTCGAACGCATCTTTGCCATCAAACGCATGGTGCTATCAATGCGCCGCATTTTTGGCCCGCAACGCGAAGTGCTCAACAAGTTGGCCCGCGATGATTACGAGGTGATCGACCCTGCCGAACGTATCTTCTTCCGCGATATCTACGACCACCTGGTACGCATTCACGACCTCAACGAAAACATGCGCGATCTGATCAGCGGCGCTCTCGAAACGTATCTCTCCGTTATCAACAACCGCATGAACGAAGTGATGAAAACGCTCACCATCATCACCACCCTCTTCATGCCTCTCACCTTCCTCACCGGCTTTTTTGGGATGAATTTTTTTGAACCCGCCGGTCACCTTGGCGTTTGGACCGATACCGCGGCCTTTTCTTTTACACTAGCCGTTGTGCTCATCACCCCCATCGCTATGTTCCTTTATATGCGCAAACGGTCCTGGTTATAGCTGTTTCTATTACTTATATTCTGTTCTAAAAAGCTTGACTTAGAACAAACATTCTGATATCATAGAAGGTAGAACAATTGAGCGATTTACCAAGGAGACGCTTATGATGATGGTCAGAAAATCCAAAGGGCTTAGTGAACGGCACATCAAGGTCCTCGAATTATTGCAAACCTACGCCGAAAAAGGGATACCACCTTCCATCCGAGAGATCGGTGAAGGCACCGGCATTAGCTCCACCTCAGTGGTCAACTACTACCTCGATCAGCTCGAAAAATGGGGCTACATCCAGCGTGACCGCAAGATCAGCCGCGGTTTGCGGGTGATCGAAAGCAAACTGATCGAAGCCGGTTTGATGATCGAAGAAGCCGCTAGTAAAGTGGGCGAAATGCTCAGCATACCCGTGGTAAATATGATTGGCGCCAGCCTCCCCTTAGGAATTGGCCAAGATTTTGCAGCGGATGGCTCCTCTGTCATCGAAGTAGCGCGTTCGATGGTGAACAGCAAATCCACCGATAGCCTCTTCGCGCTGGAAGTTCGCGGCGATTCCATGATCGATGCCATGGTCAACGATGGCGATTACGTCATCATGAAGCGCGTTTCCGACAATAATGAGGTGCGCAACGGCGAAATGGTAGCGATCTACCTGCCCGATAGCCAAGAGACCACTCTCAAATCTTTCTACAAAGAAAAGAATGGCGATTTCCGGCTTCAGCCAGCCAACCCCACAATGGAACCGATCATGATCGACAAAGCAACCCCGATCGAGATCCAAGGCAAAGTGGTCATGATCTTCCGAAAATTTGGCAATAACGTTCTTCATTGATCTTTGATATAAAACGCCAGCGCTTTCCCTTAGCGGCACCGAGGGTACCAAAAGCCGCTGGCGTGTTTTTTTAATCCACTCTTTCCGTTATTGCCCCTCGAACACAGGAAACACCTTGCAGTATCAGCCGTCCACACCAAAAATAAAATGAGCTCCATAATTGGAGCTCATTTTTGAAGTTCAAATATCCTTACCGAATAGTTATTAGTCTCCGGTAAATTTCGTCATTCGCGAACCGAGAAATTCCTTATCCAACAAAACCGTCAACCAACCTCTACAGCTGGTAAACAAAGTCTTGCGTAAATTTACATTCCATACGCCGCTGGTGTTTCCACAAGCGGTACTCATATAAACATCGTACACGCCTTCTTTGATATAAAAGCGATACACACCCGGATTTACCACAAAACTGTTGTGCTTATCGTTGGCGTTTACCATATCGATAACAATATCTCCGCCGGTGCGGTTACGGATGACGAGCAGCCTTTGAACAGGGGTCCTTGCAACAACAAGGCTGGTGGGAACCAACAAAGACAATAAAACAAGCAGCAAAATCAATCGTTTCATAAAGATCCTCCGTTTAGTACCTTTATTGTAGACCGCGATTTTTGGAATGTCAACTTAAAGCATTTCTCGGAATGGCCTATCCCATGCGAAGGTGTCGGAGATGGCAACCCAGAAAACCCACATGAATGCTCCTAGAAAGGCCTCTTTTTATGAGGTTCTTTCCAGAACGCATCACTGCTACCGCGTTGTGCACCCTCCCCCAACATTGCCTCTATGGATGATCAACGAAGAACAGCGTCCTTTTCACCCTTTACAACGAACTTTACCCAACATAATTCAGGTTAGGGCGGTTAATGCAGAATCAGGGAGAAAATGGGTTTACATCTCGTGAACCGATTCTACTTCCCCAAATGGATACAAGCACTCTCTATTCCAACAAATGATCGCTTTAACAGTTGCGAATGGCCAGGTTCTAACCAGACAAAATCCGAAAATAAAAAAGAACCCGCAGAAAGATCTGCGGGTTCTAATTTGTCCGAAAAAAAGACAGGTATTAGGCGATTTCGATGACAGCGCCAGCTTCTTCAAGCTTCTTCTTGGCATCCATAGCGGCTTCTTTACCAACAGCGGAGAGAACTTTGCCGCCAGCGGTTTCAGCAAGGGCTTTGGCTTCGCCAAGGCCGAGGCTGGTGAGGGTACGGATGACCTTAATGGTCTCGATCTTCTTGGGGCCGGCGTCTTTGATGACGACATCAAATTCGGTCTTTTCTTCAACGGGCTCAGCGGCGACGGCGGGGCCGGCGGCGGCTACAGCAACAGGTGCGGCAGCGGAAACGCCCCATTTTTCTTCGAGGGCCTTCACGAGTTCAGCGGCTTCCAATACGGAAAGAGCGCTTAAGGATTCAACTAATTTTTCAAGATTTGCAGCCATTTTTAAAATACTCCTAGTTTACAAGGTAAAGTTATTAATTTGTTTGAATTTGCCACCGGCAACCATTGCTCGGCAGCTTCAGGCTTAATTGTTGTATTTTGCCTGGATGACATAAGCAACGCTGCGAGCAGGTTCGGCCAAGGTGCGGACGAGTTTGCTGGCTGGAGCTTGCAAGGTGCCAAGAAGCTGAGCGCGCACAACGGGCAGTGGAGGAAGTTCGGCAAGCGCTTTAACTTGTGATACGCTAAGAGCCTGATTTCCAAGGAAACCACCTTTGATCTTGATCGCGTCCATTTTAGCGGTCGTCTCAGTAAGAGCTTTTGCGGTAGCAGCGGCATCTGAAAAGGCGATCGCAACGGCAGTACTTTTAACCATCATATCAGCTGGGATGCTGAAGCCTTGTTCGGTAAATACTTTACGAGCGAAAGTATTCTTCATAATATGGAACTCAGCGCCAGTTTCACGCAGCTTCGCGCGGATAGCATCAAGTTGTTTCATGCTCACACCAGTGTATTCCACCATGATGAAAGCCTGGCCTTTTGTTACCCACTCGCTGTAGAGGTTTAGTACTTCTTGTTTCTTTTGTTTTGATAGAGCCAAAGTCGTTTTCTCCTTTCTTTAAAAGTCTTTGCCTGACAATCGCCAGGCAAAGACTTTGGGAGATCTCTCTCAGTCCTCACCTGGGCAGGGAATTAAGCCTTTCGGGATTCTCTCCCGATCAACACCGGCCGTCTTGGGCGAAGTCGATTGTCAGAATCAACAATACGAGTTCTTACTCGATATCGTGCATAGATTGAGCCGCATTGATATCAACCTTTACGCCAGGCCCCATAGTGGAGGCGAGGGTAATGCGGCGAATATAGGAACCCTTCGCGCCAGATGGTTTCGCCTTTTTGATGGCTTCCATTAAGACGGAGAAGTTCTCTAATAATTTTTCGGCGGGGAAGGAAACCTTACCAACCTGAACATGTATGTTAGCGGTCTTATCAAGACGGAATTCAACACGGCCAGCTTTGGCTTCGTTGATCGCCTTGGCGATGTCTTCGTTTCCAACAACAGTACCGGCTTTGGGGTTAGGCATTAAACCACGGGGGCCTAATACGCGGCCTAAACGGCCAACCTTACCCATCAACTCGGGGGTTGAAATGGCGACATCGAATTCGAGCCAGCCACCAGCAACCTTGTTGAAGGTTTCATCATCATCCACAACCAGATCCGCGCCAGCGGCACGAGCATTGGTTGCGCCTTCGCCTTGGGCAAAAACCGCAACGCGTACGGTCTTACCAAGGCCATTGGGCAGAACTACCACATCGCGAACCTGTTGGTCGGCCTGGCGAGGGTCAAGACCCATGCGCAGGTGAACTTCAACGGTTGAATCGAATTTGGTAACTGCTGTTTCACATACCAGATCCATCGCAGCAGCGGGCTGGTAGTTTTCATCGCTATTGACTTTCGCCAATGCGGCTATATATTTTTTACCGTGTTTTGCCATTTATTCCTCCGTGGTTTTAACGGGCGCCTAAAAGGCACCCTCCCAATCTAATTAGTCAACAATGGTCACGCCCATAGAGCGGGCAGTGCCTTCGATCTGTAACATAGCGCCAGCAAGATCAATGGCGTTCAGATCTTTCATCTTCACTTCAGCGATTTCGCGTACTTGCGCCCTAGTGAGTTTGCCAACCTTTTCCTTGTTAGGAACGCCAGAACCTTTTTCGATTCCTGCGGCCTTACGAATTAGGAAGGGGGCGGGGGAGGTCTTCAGAACAAATGTAAAGGAACCATCAGAATAAATACTGATTTCAGCGGGCAAAAGTTCGCCGGGGCGATTGCTTGTGCGAGCATTATATTCCTTACAAAAGGCCATGATGTTAACACCATGGGAGGCCAAGGCTGGACCAACGGGGGGGGCCGGGTTAGCCTTACCAGCATTGAGCTGGAGACGTACTACTGCTTTTAACTTCTTTGCCATTTATACTCCTTGCCGAATTATCGGCATCTTGCGCCACTTTCTAGGCGGCGCGTTGTGGTTTTAGCGGGTGAACAGGGGTCACCCTCCCAGAGCTACAGCCAACGGCTGACTAAGCTTTCTCAACCTGAAGGAAATCAAGCTCTACCGGTGTTTCGCGGCCAAAGAAACTGACCAAAACACGCACTTTGGTGCGTTCGGTATCGATCTCAGAAACAAGACCGCGGAAATCGTTGAAAGGACCATCGACAATGCGGACCCTCTCGCCAAGCTTGAAATTCACCTTTACCGCCGGGGCATCTGCCTCCATGCGTTTGATGATCTGGTTTACTTCTTCCTGCCTCAATGGGGTGGGCTGATTGCCCATTCCAACAAAGCCAGTAACACCAGGGGTGTTTCGTACTACAAACCAACTCTCTTCCGAGAGGATCATCTCTACTAATACATACCCAGGGAAGATGTGTCGCTTTACTTCTCTGCGTTTTCCATCTTTAACTTCAACCTCTTCTTGAATCGGGACGACCACATCAAAGATCTGGTCTTTCATACCCATCGATTCAATACGCTGTTCAAGATTATGGCTAACTTTATTTTCATAGCCCGAATAGCAATGAATTACATACCAGGCACGTTCCCCGGTGGCCTCAACCAACTCATCAGCATTAAAGGCTTCTTTACTCACTTTTGGCTTTTTTACGACCAGTTCTTTCTCGCGGCCAACTTTATCAAAGTCTTTGGTGCTCATTTGAGCCTCAGCTTTCTAAAATAGTTATAAGCCTAATGCCAACTGCAAAAGCTTCTCACCAATCAGGTCGATCGTTCCAAGAAATAACGCCATACCGATCAATACAACAACGACGATCGTTGTTAAATTAACGGCTTCTTCACGGCTCGGCCAGTTTACTTTTCGAAGTTCACCGACTGTCTCGTGATAATAGGTTGCGATTGGATTGTTCTTCTTATCAGCCATAATTACTCCTAATTTTTACGCCTAAAACGCCGCCTCAAATTTACCCCGGCCGGGGGAGACGGCGTTGTTGTATTCTTCAGGCAGGCCAGGCAGGAATCGAACCCACAACACCTCGTTTTGGAGACGAGTACTCTACCAATTGAGCTACTGGCCTAAGGAAAAACAAGGGCGCTTTTTACGGCGCCCTTGCGCTTTACTTGGTTTCGCGGTGGGCTGTGTGTTTTCTACAGCGTGGGCAGAATTTTGACAATTCCATGCGCCCGGGATCATTACGACGATTCTTTTCGGTCGTGTAATTGCGTTCCTTGCAATCACCACACTGAAGTGTGACAACGGGGCGAACATCTTTCTTCTTTGATGCCATCTTATTTCCTAACTCTGGTTATTCTTATTCAATGATCTTGGTGATAACGCCAGCGCCAACGGTAAGGCCACCTTCGCGAA
>CAZSLN010000089.1:8988-9505 GCA_964607645.1 uncultured Anaerolinea sp. | reverse complement strand
TTGATGGTTGGATCTTGCAAAACCTCTTCTTTTCCAGTACAGGCGTAATGGTAACCAAATTTCTTGCCGGCGTGTGAGGCGTTTAGACCATTGGAGGAGGAAATGCCTACCAATTCATAATCGGTTAATTTCTTAATAACGGGTAGTAGTGTGGCATTGGCGTACAAGCCGGCACCTATAACACCTAATTTAATGGGTGCTTGCTGTTGTTTGGTAGGTGTTTTGAAATGAATCTTTTCTCCCATTTGGGATGTGGTATTTGTATAGTTTAAAACAACACCCAGGAACTTCTCATTGGTTTTCCCCGTGATCACATCATAGGCTTTATCCGCAAGACCGATCTCAAAACGGTGAGTGATCAGGGGGGTGACCAATAATTTTTTTGCTGCGATAAGGTCGATGATGGCTTGAAAATTTCTGCCTTCCGTCCAACGAACATATCCTATTGGATAGTCATTCCCTTTTTCTTCGTAATGAGCGTCATATCTTCCTGGTCCATAAGATCGGGAATTAATAA